>NZ_JBGONI010000003.1:0-46849 GCF_041439035.1 Vibrio sp. 1F263
ATTTGAAGTAGTCATAATTCGTCCTCAATGTGTAAACACATTTCAGGACGGGACACTCAAACAAAAAAAGGGAAGCATCTGCTTCCCTTTTTGTTTATGTACGATTTGCTTTTTAGAGCTTAGAGCTCAGAACTGTTTAGGTTCAGAGCAGCTAAAGGTTTATTGCTCTTTGTTTTGCTCGGCTTTACATACAGCAGCAGTGAACACTACGTCTGTTGAGCTGTTAAGCGCTGTTTCAGCTGAATCTTGAATCACACCGATAATGAAACCAACCGCTACAACCTGCATCGCTACATCGTTTGAAATACCGAATAGGCCACACGCTAGCGGGATAAGCAGTAGTGAACCGCCAGCAACACCCGATGCGCCACATGCTGAAACTGCAGCAACAAGGCTTAGTAGAATCGCAGTGAAGATATCAATCTCAATACCCATAGTGTGTACAGCAGCAAGCGTTAACACAGTAATGGTGATTGCAGCGCCTGCCATGTTGATCGTTGCGCCTAGAGGAATCGATACAGAGTAAGTATCTTCGTCTAGCTTTAGCTTCTTACAAAGGTTCATGTTCACTGGGATGTTTGCAGCGCTTGAACGAGTGAAGAATGCCGTTACACCAGATTCACGAATACATTGCAGTACAAGTGGGTATGGGTTTTGTTTTGTTTTAATAAATACAAGCAGTGGGTTAACCACAAGTGCGATGATCAGCATTGAGCTTAGTAGTACTGCTAGTAGTTGACCGTAGCTTGCCAGTGCATCGAAGCCTGTTGTTGCGAATGTTGCAGAAACAAGACCGAAGATACCGAATGGGGCAAGGCGAATAATGAAGCGAACAATGTGTGAAACACTGTGGCTTAGGTCTTCGAAAACCGCTTTGGTTGTTGCAGATGCGTGGTGCAGAGCAAGACCAAGACCGATTGCCCAAGCAAGAATACCGATGTAGTTCGCATTCATTAGTGCACTAACTGGGTTGTCTACAAGCTTGAATAGAAGCGTATGAAGAACTTCTGCAATACCTTGAGGAGGGTTAGCACCTTCAGCGCCAGCAACCAGTGTCAAAGTGGTTGGGAACATGAAGCTCAGTACTACAGCAGTCAGTGCAGCAGAGAACGTACCAATCAAGTAAAGCACAATGATTGGACGCATATGGGTATGCTGACCTTTCTTTTGGTTTGCGATAGAAGCTGCAACAAGAATGAATACTAAAATTGGGGCAACAGCTTTCAGAGCACCAACAAACAGGCTACCTAATAGGCCTGCATCTTGAGCTGCTGAAGGAGAAACCATGGCGAGAACGACACCGAAAACAATACCAGCAAGGATCTGTAGAACGAGATTTCCACGAGCGATGCGGGCGAGCATGTTGTGATTTTGCATAAAATACCTGCAATTGTTAATTTATTATAGTGATGTATCTTTTTATGAAGTTGTACCAAATCCAACTATACACTAGCGGAATTGGCGGTCATATTAGCGGGATCTAAGAGGGTGTCTAGGGATAGTTTACTTTTAGGGTTATTGTTTGCGCTATGTGGTGTTTTTAGAGCTAAATGTTAAATAAATGTATTTTGATTGAGCTATAAATCTGCTGATTCTCATTTGATAGATTCAAAACACTGCAAATGTAGAAATGTAAACGGCTATAGGAAAGAACATTGTGTGCATAAATAACCACACCATTATCAAATTGAAACAAAAAGCCCCACGTGATTAACACGATGGGGCTCATTGTCTTAATTTAAAGTTATCTTCAATACAGCTTATAGCTGTTAACCTTAAACCTTAAACGTTAGTCAGATGCTTTTTTAAGATTGCGGCCTTCTGATTGTACGGTTTTGTACATCTTGGAAAGCTGCTTATTGCTGGCGCGTTGTTCCGCTAACGAGGCGCCATTTCGGGCTTGTTCTCGCAATAACTTTCGATAGTTAGCAAATCGTCGCTCAGACAATTCTCCACTTTCAATCGCCTTGCGTATCTTGCAACCCGGTTCTGATTCATGATGACAATCAGAGAATCGGCAATGCATGGCTAACTCTTCCACATCAGAGAAGGTTTCACTCACGCCTTCAGCGCAGTCAGCAAGTTGTAGCTCTCGCATTCCTGGAGTATCGAGCAGTAAGCCGCCCGATGTTAGCAAGTGGAGCGATCGTGATGTGGTTGTGTGTCGGCCTTTACTATCGTCTTCACGAATGCCACCTGTGGCTTGTTCAGCCTCACCAAGTAATGAGTTGACTAAGGTGGATTTACCCACACCGGATGAACCCATTAAAGCCACAGTCTTGCCCGTTTTACACCAAGGCGACAAAACTTGAGTTGAGTCTTGGTCTAGGCTATTCACCGCTTCGATCATCAGCATAGAATCTAAGCTTTGCACTTGTTGTACTTTGTCTTCGTAGTCATCACACAAGTCTTTCTTGGTGAGTACGATAACGGCTTCAACCTGTGCTTCATTGGCGAGCGCTAGGTAGCGTTCAATACGGCTTAGATTAAAGTCGTTATTTAACGAAACCACGATAAATACCGTGTCGATGTTAGCTGAGATATATTGTTCGGCGACACGGCTACCTGCAGCTTTACGGCTGAAGAGTGATTGACGGTCTAATAAACGGCCGAATTGCAGTTCAGAGTTCAAGATTACCCAGTCGCCAACCGTCATTGCGGGTTGGTTTTGATGGATAGGGAGAACGATTTCGCCTTGTTCTGACGCTAGTGTATAGCCGCTGCGATGGTGCGCGGTAATACGAGCAATGACGGATTGGTCATAGTCTTCGAGTGTCAGTTGTTGTTGGAATACAGGTTGCCATCCAAGTTGTTGAAGTGACATTGGATTAGAAAATGCGTTTTGTGAATTCATGTCTATTTACCCAGACGTGCGAGCTTTCTTTTCTTGTGAGAGCATTAAAGTCTTATCACTGCATTAAAGTCTTATGAGAGCATTAACTTCTTGTGAGCTCTCTTATTGTTGATGAGATCAAAAGAGTTAATGAGACCAAAAAGAGTTGCTGAGATTAAAAGCGTCGAGCGTCAAAAATGTTTTGAGTTTGGGTCGAATTCAAATAGATAGGACCCCGGATTGAGTCATGCTTTACAGGCATGCAGGAATTGATCACTTACGATCAATAGTAAACCGGGTAAAAGTGTGCGGTCGTCAAAGAGTGACGATAAGTTGGTCGATCGGTATTTAAGTTGGATTAACCAAACAAGTTAACGCGTTACTTTTACTGCCAGTTTTAGTGTCTTCATTACAATCATCTTCTATTCTCCTTGGTTATTAATGTGGTCAGGCTTTGAATAAAAAGCGAGCTCAGTTTAGCAAAAAGCCACGATGGCGAGAAGTCATCGTGGCTTAAATTATTTCATCGGTTGTAAATCTGATTAATGATGATCGTGATTCATCTTTTTCATACCGCTCATCACTTTCTTCACTGGCGCATCAAAGGTCTGTGTTTCACCGTTTGCGAAGGTCAGTGTCATTTTGATTTGTTCACCTTCTTTTAGGCTGCTTTTCAAGTCAAACAACATGATGTGTAAGCTACCTGGTTTAAGTACTGCTTTACCATTTGCAGGGATGGTGATCGCTTGAACTTGACGCATCTTCATTACGTCGCCATCAACGATAACATCATGAAGTTCAACCTTTCCTGCTGCTGGTGTTGTTGCAGAAACAATAGCGCGATCTTTATCGCTATGGTTCATCAGAGTCGTGAATACCGCGCTGTTCACTGCTGAAGGCGGGGTTGCGCGCGCGTACGCGTCATGAACCATAATGTCGCTATTCGCTTGAGCAAGAGGAGTGAGCAATAAGCCTGCTAGAGCAAGTGCTTTTAACTTCATGTTGTTGTCCTTAGTTTTTTGTTTTGGTCTGGGACCTGACTTTTTGTTCGAACTTTATTCGTTAAGTTCTTTATTTTTGTACACGTTGTTTCTCGTCGCTGATGACTTGGTACGTTAGCGCGTTAATGTGTTAATAGCTTCAACAATTGGCGCTGGCGTTAACGTATGCGGCACTTTGGTAATCAGCGTGCCATCAGGTTTTAAAAAATAGAAATATGAGCTGTGGTCTAGGGTGTATTCCAACTCTGAACCTTCAAGCTTGGTCTTTCTAAAAATAACACCGTAGTTGTGTGCAAGCGTTGTTGTCACATCTAACGGGCCACTTAATCCTTCCATCATTGGGTGGAAGTATTGTGCGTATTCGTATGAGGCTTCAGCGGCATCACGTTCTGGATCGAGAGAAACAAACATCGGGCGAATCTTGGCTTTTGCTTCATCAGAAATCTGGTTAAGTGCTCCGGCTAACATTGCTAGAGAAGTAGGGCACACATCTGGGCAACGTGTGAAACCAAAATAAACGATACGAATTCTGTCATCGGTTTGGTCAAAGATTTCAGTTGGCTGGTTATCTTTGCCGAAAAGGGTTGTCGCGGAGAATTGTTGTTTTGCCGCGTGTTGTTTTTGAGCTTCGTTTTGCCCATCAAGATAACTTTTAACGCCAAAGCCAAGGACAAAAGCGACAACCAATGCTAACGACCAATTTCTACTCATCTTGCCATCCTTATTGCCGGGTTTACAGTATCGACACCATCAGTGAGCTCACCGATCCATGTCATCTTGTCTAAAGTACATACAGGTAAAATTACATCACCTTCATAGGTATTATTGCCCATGTTTTTTAATTGAAAACGTGCCGAGCCCATTTCCATCTCTAAACCTATAAGCGACAGCATTAATGTGTCAGAGGCTGCGCCTTCCCACACTACTTTGATTTTGGTGGGAGCCAGAGGTTGAGCTGTCTCGCGATCAAGTGTCATCGCAACTGTATTTTGCTCACACGATGTGGTGGAAAGCATGCAGTAATCATCTAAGTTAACCTCAGCAGAGGCTCGCTCCATCGCTGATTCAAATTGCTGAATTGCTTGCGGCCCATAAAAGCCTGCCACGAGAGCGATCCCAAGAGCAGCAACCTTTAACGCAGAGTGCATGTCGTGTTCTCATCTAATTTTATAAGAGCGGCGATGTTATCATATCCCTCAATATGTGCTTGTATCAAAAAGTAATTTTGTGCGTATGGTAGAACTAAAAAAGCGAAGCCATTGGCTTCGCTTTTGTCTGTGTCATAGGGGCGTGAGCTTAGTCTTTCTAAGCACTATTCGTTCTAAACGCTTTCCAGAAGTTGGCTGAATGATTAGTCAGCGTTGCGCTCTGCAAATTTCTCTAACCCAAGGACCAGAGCAATCGCTACAAGCATCATCACAATAGCCATTACTAGCTGTGAAGGTTGAGAAGTGACGGCTTCAAAATCAAACGGTGACAAGTTTTCTTGAATCAGAGGAACTTGCTCGCCTTTAGAGTTTGTACGCCAGCTGATCGTTTCTTTCCACGGCCAAATCTTCGGCAGTGTACCGATCATCAAACCAGTCAAGAATACTAATGTGAAGTCGCGGAATGAGCGCAATAACCAAGAAAGTACGTGAGAGAAAGTCAGCAGGCCAATCACACAGCCACTAAGGAATAGGGCAAGTACATCGACCTGAAATTCTTTAACGGCACCAAGTACCGGGCCGTACATACCAATTAATAGCAGAATGAAGCTCCCTGAGATACCTGGCAAAATCATCGCACAGATTGCAATCGCACCTGCAATGAGAATATTGATACTGGTAGGTTCCATTTGCAGCGGCTTAAGCACGGTAATGCTGTAAGCGAAGGCAACACCAAGCAGCAAAAATACGAATCGAATCATATCGCGCTTTTCTACTTGTTTAAGAATATGGAAAACCGACACCAAGATAAGGCCAAAGAAGAAAGACCATAGTGGAACTGGGTGGGTGACTAATAACCAAGAAATCAGTTTTGCAAATGTCGCAATGCTCGTGAATACGCCTGCGAACAGTGAAATTAGGAAAAAACCGTTGATGTGGCTAAACGCGGCTTTGAAACCTTCACGCTTCCATAGTCCAAGTACGCTAGGGTTAATTCTTCGAATGCTTTCTAGTAGCGTATCGTAGATACCAGTGATGAATGCGATGGTTCCGCCCGACACGCCAGGGACAACGTCGGCTGCGCCCATTGCCATGCCTTTGAAAAAAGTACTTAAGTAGTTCATTGCTTCATAGAGTTGAGAGTGATTTTGTGCAGTATACAAACTTTAGTGTCAAAAAAGTATGAATATGCCTTTGGCGAGGTGCTTTTATTACCTCTTTAATTGTAAGGCAATACGTTGATGTGAACATCTGCCTTACATTTAAAATACAACTGCTTGGAGTCTTATTATTATCGGCTGCAGTGAAACCTGTTTTCTATCGATATTGCATCTTGGTTGCATTATGCAAATGCACTTTGCAATTCGCATCATGAATTAGAGGTTTTTATGCGATGCAGGGCTTATAAAATGGCTGAATTAAAGTTGGCACGCTAACTGCATTATATACATTGACCCTTCTTAAGCCGAGGGTCACCTAGCCAACTGACGTTGTTAGTGAACTTATGATTTGTTCACAAATATATAGAGCCAATCGCGATTATTGCGGTTGGCTATTTTTTTGTCTGTCGTTTGGCTCTTTATGATCAGCTATCTGCTATTAACCCCATGCTCCAAACGAAAAAAAAGCCAGTCACCATCGGCGACTAGCTTAAGCTTTTCTCGAATTAATCTCGAATCGTTTAGTACCCCATCAACTGCAGTAAATTCTCCGCTGTGCTGATCGCTTCTTTGCGGTTAGCAATGTTTAGCTTTTGGTAAAGGTTACGGATGTGAGTCTTGATGGTGGTACCTGCTACATCGAGTTCTTGAGCTATCTGCTCGTTACTGAACCCTGAATAAATCAAACCAAGTACTTGCCATTCACGCTGGGTGAGTGGGCTTGTGCGCACAAGTTCAGGAATGTTTGGGTGATTGACTAAGTTTTCAACAAAGTCTTCATCAAAGTGAACCGAGCGGCTGCGTTGGGTGGTCGAGATATCTTTCATGATCTGTTGAGCGCGATGGCGTTCTAAGTCACCTAAGCCAGGCTTGTTGCTCAACTTATCCAAGATATGTCCGATAGTCCCGCCGTCTACTAAGAAGTTGCCGACCATACCGGTTTGGTTAGTCATATGAAGCGCTTCTTCAAGTAGCACGCGTGCGCTGTCTTCATCGTTAATTTGTGTACGTAACACGGCTTCAACGATCAAGTTTCGGTTGGTGTCTGTAATCAGGTGTGAACGCTGGGCTTCACTCTTAAGGAACGTCAGCGCTTCTTCCGCTTCTTCATACTGCTCAAGAATGATGTGAGCGCGAACGATGTTTCTCCATTGCAGTTGGCAGAAGTGGTTGCTTGCCGATTCAGGTCGAACAGCCACATTCAACCAATCACGTATCGCCTCTTTATTGCCTTTTACTTGCCAAAAAAGAATCAAAGAAAGAGAAGCGTTCGCCGTCCAGTCCACGTGGTAAGTCGATTGACGCAAAAGGTGCTGAATTTGGTCGATAAACTTAGATGCTTTATCAATTTCACCGCGACTCAGTGAAATACGAGCCAACATTGAATAACTGTGAAGGTGCTTACTTGGCGAATGGTGACCAAGGATATCCAAGCCTTTGTAACAGCACTCTTCCGCTTCATCTAATCGGTTCCAACACCAGAATATTTGAGCTCTAACACGCAGTAAGAATTCATGCAGAGGCACGTATTTTAGCTGGTGTTCTTCGATCAATTTGAACGCACTGTCTTGCAGCTCGAATGCCGCTTGAACGTAACCCTGTGCAATTAAGATCTCGCTCTGTTGTAGAATCGCCCAAAGCGCTTGGTGGTAAACTTGGTACTGGCGTGCAAGTTTTTCTGTTTGCTGCATCATCGGCAGTGCACGGCTCAAGTTGCCCATTACGTGATTGACTTCACCAACAACAGACGTGGCGACAATTCGGCTACGATAAACGGTGGTGTTCAGCTGACTTAGCGAAAGCTCTGCCAATTCTAAGGCTTTTTCAGGTTCATTACTGTTAATCGCAACTTGCGCGCGTAGGGCGTTGTATTGCCCTTGCTGTTGAGTGTCGAGTTCAATATTTCGAGCTTGATATTGTGTTTCAGCCTCTTCCAATAATGTCCCTACTTGTTCGTAGCGGTGCTGACTTTGTGCTAGCCAAGCTCGTAACATGGACAGTTTAGGGTCGCTGTAAAGTTGATCCGTAGTCAGTTGCTTGATCGCCATCTCTAACGAGGAAAGCTCGCCTTGGTTGAACATCGGCCAACCGTGGTCTGTCAGTATTTGAATGATCAGTTCTGGGTCTTCAGCGCGCTGTGCATGGCGTAGTGCTTGGTGTGGGGTGTCTTGTTTAATCCACGCCTTCGCGGCACTTCGGTGCAATTCTGCTTCTTGTTGAGGGATTCGAGCTTGACGCTCATGTGCCAAAAATTCACCAAACAGGTTATGGAAACGATACCAGTTCTTTTCGCCTTCAAGCGGGTAGATGAATAAACCGAATCGATTTAATGATTCGATCATACCCAGTGCGTCTTCACGTTGTGTTAGCGCACAAACCAGTTCGTCGTTGAAGTGGTCAAGCACTGAACACTGCATCAAGAACTGTCGAGTTTCTTTGTCTAACAGGTCGAAAACCTCTTCAACCAAGTAGTCCCAAAGATGGGCTTGATTAAAGTGGGAGAAGGACTCAGCAGACTGCGCAAGCGTACGTTTTTGATGTTGGGCTTGCAGCGCAATAAGTTGAAGTGCAGAAGGCCAACCCTCTACATAGGTACAAATACTGTCTGCCGTTGTGTCATCAATACCATCGGCAACACGCTGATTAAAAAAGCGCGTCGTCTCTTCGGTATCAAAAGCCAGCGAGTCATTACCTAATTCGATCATTAAGTCTCGAACGCGAAGGTTTGCCGTACCTAGGGGGGGTGTACCACGACTGGTTACAACCAGCGTAAGATTGTCGGGCATGTGTTTGAGGAAAAAGCGCATTGCTTCTTGAATGTCATCATTGTTGACTAAATGGTAGTCGTCTAAAACAAGAAAACATTCATGATGATAGTCCGACATCTCGGCGAATACTTCGCTCAATAAAGAATGCAGCGATGAAAACTGTCGTTTCTCTGCCAGTTTTTGGGCATTGGGACAGGAGTTTTGAGTCGCTTTATTGAGTGATTGGAGTAGGTAGTTGATAAAACGGAAGGCATCGTTGTCACTATCATCGATGCTGTACCAACCCACATTCGGCTTATCTAATAGCCACTGTGCAGCCATAGTGGTCTTGCCATAGCCCGCTGGAGAACGGAACAATACAAGCTTATAGCAATCTGCGTTCTGGAGCAGATCGAGAACCCTAGGTCGTAGGATTGCATTATGTAAGCGGCCGGGACGAGTCAGTTTCGAAGGGATCCACATGTCGAAGTTTTTCACCTATTCCGTGGCCTATGTTCTGGGGATTCTAAAACCGTAAAAGAGTTGCCCAATCACATCTGCCTAATTACTTAAGTCTGTGCTTATGTTACGTGAAGAAAAATGGCACCGACTATGATTCTCCTCAGAAACCTTGCGGTCTTGCATGTTTTTAGCTTTCTACGCCCTTAATTTGGGACTTTGCTCACGTTGCGTGGTGGTTTGTGAATGTGACTTTGTTCGGTCTTACACTGAGATTTATGTAAAAGATGAGATATGGAAAATAATTTCGTGATCTCAAACTCAGATTTGCTAATCAGTTTATTCCGGTTAAATAAAACTCACATCAATTAACGTTAAGTTATCGAACGGGAGCTTGTGATCTTAGTCACTCCAACTTTTTGTTCGAAGTTAGAACATGAGAGTCAGATCACTAACCTTACATCGGTACGCCCCCTACGCCCTCTCATCTACTCCTAGTTAGTCGTATTAACGGGAGGATGTTTAGTTAATGGTGACCATGCACGATATGTCACAGATGAATTAGAACTATTAAAAGCGAGATTTCTGAAATGAAACCAACTCAGCAAAAAACTTTCGATAAAGTGTCGTTCCAAGAAAGCGTTAAAAAGCATTTATCTGCAACTTACGCAACAACGATTGAAAACGCAGATAGCCGCGCATGGTACCTAGCGATGGGGCGTGCGCTAGCAGAATTGACAACATTTGACCTGCTAGAAACTGAAAATGATGAAAAAATCAAAAACGCGAAGAGCGTTAACTACCTTTCATTAGAGTTTTTGATTGGTCGTCTAACAGGTAACAATCTGATCAGCATGGGTCTGTACGAACAGATTACTCATGCAATGGAAGAGCTAGGCCAAAACCTAACTGACCTTCTAGAAGAAGAACGCGACCCATCGCTAGGTAATGGTGGTCTTGGTCGTCTTGCTGCATGTTTTATGGATTCTTGTGCTGCACAAGAGTACCCAACAGTAGGCTACGGTCTTCACTATGAATACGGCCTATTCAAACAGTCTTTCCAAGATGGTCGTCAACAAGAAGCACCAGACGCATGGCGTGGTGTTGAAGGTTACCCATGGGAAGTCGCTCGTCCAGAGCTAGCACAACACATTGGTTTTTACGGTCATGTAGAAGTTGAATTCATCGACGGTAAAGAAGTTCGTACTTGGGTTCCAGGTATGGAAGTAAAAGCAATGCCTTGGGATCTACCAATCGTAGGTTACGAGTCAAACACGGTTTACCCATTGCGTCTTTGGGAATGTCAGGCAATTGCACCATTCTCACTAGCAAGCTTTAACAACGGTGATTACTTCGAAGCGCAACACTCGCTAATCGATGCAGGTAACATCACTAAAGTACTTTACCCGAACGACAACCACGAGAAAGGTAAGACACTGCGTCTAATGCAGCAGTACTTCCACTCAGCAGCGTCAGTTCGCGATATTCTACGCCGTCACGAAGCAGCAGGTTTCTCTCTAGAAGATCTGCCTAAGCAAGAAACGATTCAGCTGAACGATACGCACCCAACGATTGCGATTCCTGAGCTAATGCGCATCCTAATCGACGAGAAAGGTCTATCTTGGGATCAAGCATGGGAAATCAGTGCACATACGTTCGCTTACACGAACCACACACTACTTCCAGAAGCGCTAGAGACTTGGTCTGAATCGCTGATCAACCGTCTTCTTCCACGTCACATGGAAATCATTTTTGAAATCAACCACCGCTTCATGCAAGAAGTTCGCAAGATGTGGCCTGGTGACGGTGAGAAACAAGCGAAGCTTTCTATCATCCAAGAAGGTTTCCACCGCATGGTTCGCATGGCAAACCTATGTGTGATTGGTTCTTACAAAGTAAATGGTGTAGCTGCACTTCACTCTCAACTTGTTAAGAAAGACTTGTTCCCAGAGTTCAACGAAATCTTCCCAGGTAAACTGACTAACGTAACGAACGGCATCACGCCACGTCGTTGGTTGAAGTTCTGTAACCCAGGTCTATCTAATCTAATCACAGGTAAGATTGGCTCTGAGTGGCCAGCAAAACTTGAGCAGCTAGAAGGCATCGCTAAGTTTGCAACAGACGCGAAATTCCAAAAAGAATTTATGGCTGTTAAGAAAGAAAACAAACAGCGTCTTGCGGATTGGGTTCAAGAGAACATGGATATCGAGCTAGATACTAACGCTATCTTCGACGTTCAAATTAAGCGTCTGCACGAATACAAGCGTCAGCACCTAGATTTGCTACACATTCTGTCTCTGTACCACCGTATTCTTAACGAACCTGGTTTCGAGTGTGAGCCACGCGTATGTTTCTTCGCAGCGAAAGCAGCACCGGGTTACCACCTAGCAAAAGAAATCATCTTCGCGGTTAACAAGATTGCAGAGAAGATCAACAACGATCCTCGCATCGGTAACAAGCTTAAAGTGGTATTCATCCCTGACTACCGTGTAAGCATGGCTGAAATCATCATCCCTGCGGCAGACGTTTCTCAGCAAATCTCATTAGCTGGTAAAGAAGCTTCAGGTACGGGCAACATGAAGATGGCTCTAAACGGCGCTCTAACTATCGGTACGATGGATGGTGCAAACGTTGAGATTCGTGAAGAAGTTGGTGATGAAAACATCTACATCTTCGGCCTAGAAGTTGACGGTGTTGTTGCATTGAAAGCTCAGGGTTACAACCCATATGACTACTACAATGCAGACCCACTATTGAAAGCATCTCTAGATCTACTGACTGGCGATGAGTTTACTCCAGGTCAACCAGGTCTTCTACGTGCAACGTTTGATAGCCTACTAGACGGTGGTGACCCTTACCTATGTCTTGCTGACTTCGCTTCTTACGTGAAAGCACATGAAGACATGGGTACACAATACAAAGACCAAGCAGGTTGGGCTAAGAAAGCGATTCTTAACACGGCATTGGTTGGTAAGTTCACATCAGACCGCTCAATTCGCGACTACGTGAACAACATTTGGAAACTTGAAGCGGTTAACCGTTAATAGTTGCAAAGTAGCCAAGGCAGTTTCTGCCTTGGCTCAATTAGCTTGTGAGCAAATAGACGGCTTATTCAGATAGCAATGCTTACAAACTGATTGTCACAAGCTAATTGATTAGTAAAAATTAAATAGACAACTCTACAAAAATTGAAAGCGTCAGAACGTTTTCGGAGAGAGCGATGAAAGAACAGACCGTATTAAAACAAGTCGCAGAAATGGCAAATATTGCCGATAGTTACGTTAGTGCGTGGGGCGATGAAGCACAAGTATCAGAAGAGACGATTACGTCTCTATTGGCTTCATTGGGCTACGATACAAGCAGCGATGATGCACTGCTTAAATCTGCAGAAAGAAAGCACAGAAAAGATGTACTAGACCCGGTTCTTGTCTTGCGTGACGGTGAGCCAGTAGAAGTGACACTCAATCTGGGTGTGAGTGCTCGTGAAAGTGAGTTCAGCTGGCGCTTAGAAACCGAGCAAGGAGAGGTACTTGAAGGCTATCTTCAATCTCAAGTCGTTCGTGACGAGCGTGCCGAGGGTGGCCCTTTAGTGTTTGCATTGCCAAGTGATTTGGCATGGGGTTATCACAAGCTCATTGTGAGTCGTAAGCGCCGTAAGAAACCTTACGAGATGACGTTGATTATTACGCCAAAAGCGTGCTTCAAGCAGTCACCCATTGAGCAAGGCAAAAAGCTTTGGGGACCAAGTGTTCAACTGTACACGCTAAGAACTCAGCACAACTGGGGTATTGGTGATTTCGGTGACCTAAAACAGCTTGTTTCGGATATCGCGTCTCGCGGTGGTGACTTTGTTGGTCTAAACCCAATTCACTCACTGTTCCCTGCGAACCCGGAAGGTGCGAGCCCATACAGCCCGTCTTCACGTCGTTGGTTGAACGTCTTATACATTGATGTGAGTTCAGTTCCTGAGTTCGCATTAAGCGCGGAAGCGCAACAAACGGTAGGCAGCGCCGAGTTCCAGCAGCGCCTACAGAAAGCTCGTGAAGCGCACTGGGTGAATTACACTGAAGTATCTGAGCTGAAGATGAGCATCTTACCTCTGCTATTTGCAGAATTTAAGACTCGTCATCTAGACAAAAACAGCGACCGCGCACAAGCGTTCTTAGCGTTCGTTGAAGAGGGCGGTGAAAGCCTGATGCATCAAGCCGCGTTTGATGCGCTGCACGGTGAACTGCATGCTGAAGATTCAGGTATGTGGGGCTGGCCTGTATTCCCAGAGAAATTCCGTACATTTGAAAGCCCTGCGACCCAGAAATACATCAAAGATAACCTAGATCAAGTGCATCTCTACATGTACCTACAATGGTTAGCCGATTGCCAAATCAACGATGCACAGTCTCTTGCTGAAGAGAAAGGCATGGCGGTTGGCCTTTACCGTGATTTAGCGGTAGGCGTTGCAGATTCTGGCAGCGAGACATGGGCTGATGAAGGCAACCTAGTGATGGATGCGAGCATTGGTGCTCCACCGGATATTCTTGGTCCTCTAGGCCAAAACTGGGGCTTACCGCCACTAAACCCAGAAGTACTTCAAGAAACCGGCTACGACGCTTACATCAAACTACTTCGTGCCAACATGAAGCACTGTGGTGCATTGCGTATTGACCATGTTTTAGGTCTGCTGCGTTTGTGGTGGATTCCAAAGGGTGAGAACGCAACGAAAGGTGCGTACATCTACTACCCAGTGCAAGACATGCTGTCTATTCTGGCGCTTGAATCTCACCGTTACCAATGCAGCGTTATCGGTGAAGACTTAGGCACGGTACCGGATGAAATCGTAGACATCCTTGCTGATGCTGGCGTGCATTCTTACAAAGTCTTCTTCTTCGAAACATCAGAAAATGACGGTGGTTTTATTTCTCCGAAGCACTACGCGTCACAATCGATGGCAGCACTGTGTACTCACGATATGCCAACGCTTCGCGGCTTCTGGCACTGTGATGACTTGAAAATGGGTCAAGAGATTGGTTTATACCCAGACGCACAACAGCTAGAAACTTTGTTCGATAACCGCTTGGAGTGCAAGCAAGGTATCTTAGACTCAGTGGCATGGCACGGCTTCCTACCTGAAGGTGTTGGGCGTGATGCAAGTCAAGTGCCGATGGATTCTTATCTTGCTGAAGCGCTTCAGTTGCACGTTGCTGCTGGTGGCTCAACACTCCTGAGTGTTCAGTTGGAAGATTGGCTAGAGATGGATAAGCCCGTTAACATCCCTGGTACGGTCGATGAGTACCCTAACTGGCGTCGTAAACTATCAATGAACTTGGACGAAATCTTCGCTCATGAAGGCGTGAATCGTATCGCATCTAAGCTAACTGATGTACGAGAAAAAGCAGCTAAGTAATGGAGTCGAGTGGCTTGAAAAGAGGTGGTTTTTTGCTTACGCCGTACGAAACTACAACCTCGGTCACTCAATATTGAATGCTCATCTGGTAGAATAAACCGTCGTTATATTGCCCGCACTAATAGCGGGCATTTTTGTATTATGTTTTTTGGATGTTTGGTTAGGGAGAAGCGTTTTGGAACTAAGTTCGATTTCAAAGCAAAAACAAATATATACCCAACTATCACAGGCTTGCTTCACAGACCCATTTGCGTTTTTAGGGCCATACTTACCTTCTGAACAAGGTTCATTACGAGTGTGGATTCCTGGGGCAGATAAAGTCGAGTTGATTGTTGGAAAGGAACCTCGTATTAAGTTAGCGCGAGAGGGTGAAAGTGGTTTCATTCTTAAGCAAGAAAGAGACTTACGTTTTACTCACTACAAGCTTGCGGTTGATTGGAATGGAGTAGAGCAGATCATCGATGATCCATACCAATACCATGATCTGTACGCGAGTTATGAGGATCTTCATACACCGAAAGATATGTATCATCACATGGGAGCTCAGTTTATTACGCTAGAGCGTGATGGACAGACGATTTCAGGCACGCGTTTCTTGGTGTACGCACCGCATGCAACAGCGGCTAGCTTGGTGGGTAACTTCAACGCTTGGGATGGTCGTCGCCACCCAATGCAGCGTTTAGATTATGGTATGTGGGGCTTATTTATTCCTGATCTGGAAGAAGGCGCACAATACAAGTTTGAATTAAAAGGGCCTGATGGCGAAGGCTTGCCACATAAAGCTGACCCATGGGGTTTCTACTCTGAGCAGTACCCATCATTTTCATCTGTGACTTACGATCACGCTCGCTACCAGTGGCAAGATTCTCAATGGCAGAATCGCCCAGTGACGCAAAAGCGCAAAGAAGCCCTTTCATTCTATGAATTGCATGCCGGTTCTTGGAAGCGCAATGCTGAAGGTGAATTCCTAAACTACCGTGAGCTAGCGGCAGAGCTAATCCCGTATCTAACGGATCTGGGTTACACACACGTAGAGTTGATGCCGGTTTCAGAGCACCCGTTTTACGGCTCTTGGGGTTATCAGCCAATAGGCTTGTTTGCGCCAACAAGTCGTTTTGGTTCTCCAGATGATTTCAAATTCTTCGTCGACCAATGTCACCAAGCCGGTTTAGGTGTTGTTCTGGACTGGGTTCCTGCACACTTTCCAAGTGATGATCACGGCTTAGCTAACTTTGATGGAACGCCTTTGTTCCATGATCCAGATCCACGCCGTGGTTGGCACCAAGATTGGAACTCGTACATTTACGACTTAGGTAAAGAGCATGTTCGTCGCTTCTTAGTAGCAAATGCATTGTACTGGTTCGAACAATTCCATATCGATGGCATTCGTGTTGATGCTGTTGCTTCGATGTTGTACCTCGATTACTCGCGTAGCCATGATCAATGGATTCCGAATGTAGACGGCGGCAATGAAAATTACGACGCCATCGCGACCCTTAAGTGGATGAACGAAGAAGTGTACAAACACTTCCCGAATGCGATGACAATTGCTGAAGAATCGACGGCTTTCCCGGGTGTTTCAGCACCAACCTTTATGGGCGGTTTAGGCTTCGGTTTTAAGTGGAACATGGGTTGGATGCACGATAGCTTGTCTTACATTCAAGAAGATCCAATCAACCGTAAATATCACCACGATACGATTACCTTCCCGTTGGTTTATGCTCACAGCGAAAACTACGTATTGTCTCTGTCTCACGATGAGGTGGTTTACGGTAAAGGCTCTATCCACAATAAGATGCCGGGTGATGAGTGGCAGCAAACGGCTAACCTACGCGCTTACATGGGTTACATGTATGCACAACCGGGTAAAAAGCTGAACTTCATGGGCGCTGAATTCGGTCAAACGGCTGAATGGAATCATGATGATCAACTGCAGTGGTTCTTGTTGGAATATGAACGCCATCAAGGTGTTCAACGCTTAACGAAAGATTTGAACAATCTATACCGCTCTGAGGCGGCAATGCACGATCTTGATTTCGACCCGAAAGGTTTTGAATGGCGTCTACAAGATTCTGCTGAAGCAAGTATCTTAGCTCATGAACGTATTAGTGAGTCGGGTGAACGAGTATTGGTTGTTTCTAATTTTACGCCCGTTCCTCATGAGCGTTTCCGCTTAGGTGTTCCAGCCCAAGGCCAGTACTCGCTATTGCTGAATACTGACTCGGCTGATTACGCAGGCAGCGGTTTTGAGGTGAAGCAGGTTGCTGAGGTTGAATCAGTAGCAAGCGAAGGTTTGGACACGTCGATTGAGCTGCGTTTGCCACCACTTTCAACGGTGTTTTACAAATTAAACTGATAACAATCACAGTAAGTCAGTGATCACAAAGACGACAAAGGGAGCCCTGAGGCTCCCTTTTTTTGTTTCGATTTTCACTCTAAAACGGCTTGAATTTCGTTAAGTAGAATATTATACAGCACGTTATTTAAGCGTCGCTTTCAATGAAAAACCTAAAATGGATACCAGAATAATTGTGGTTCTAAAACACGTTTTACGATCGCTAACACAACGATAAAGGCGATAACCATTAGCCAAACATAATCGATACGTTTCAAAGGCGCATAGCTATACCAAGTCCGTGACTTATGTCTGCCAAAACCTCGCAACGTCATTGCGTTTGAAATCTCGTCTGCACGGTCCAAACTAGAAAAAATGAGCGGACCTAGAACCTTAGCTACGTTTTTGATGCGAGTGAGTAAAGGTGCTTTCTTCGATAGTTCAACGCCACGAGCCTGTTGCGCGTGCATGATATTGATGAAGTCTTTTTTAACTTCAGGTAAATAACGCAGTGTTAAGCTGACCGCATAGGCGATTTTGTATGGAACGCCAATACGGTTGAGGCTTGCTGCAAACTCGGTCGGGTGCGTGGTAAAGACGAATATTAACGCTATCGGGAACATACTCATGTATTTGAGCGTGACAGTGATTAAATAAAACAGAGTCTCTTGGCTCAGCGAGTAGTTACCCGGCAGTGTCAGCAATAGAGTCTCGCTGCCGATGAGCTCTGTACCTTGCTGTGGAGCAAGCAGATACATGAACAAAGCATTTAGGCTTAATACACTCACCGTTCCCAATAACAAAGGCTTATAAACGCGCACAGGCACATTGGTAAGCTTTAGCAGGAATAAACCAGTCACAATAAGCAACGCAATCAATCTCAGATCGAACGTAGTTAAAACCACAGTGACCCAAGCAAGAAAAAGTACAAATTTAGTGATGCCGTTCAGTGCGTGTAACGGTGATTTAGTATCAATGTAATTGATGCCAAATTTTACTTTTGATGCATTCATAGCGAGCTTCTCTCGTCGTCGATGAAGTACTGCATAAAAGCGTTGGTGTCGTCGATTTTCATCATAGTCGCAAGTTCATAAATGCTGGTAGTACAAAGGTTCGCACGTTCTAAAAGCGATGGCTGACTAAACACTTCGGTCATGGCTGCATTAGCAATCAACTTACTGTCTGCGATTACGATCGAACGTGTGGTGTATTCTAGAACCAAGTGCATGTCGTGTGAGATGATCACAACAGTAATGCCCAAATCTCGGTTAAGCTTTTGGATGAATGCCAGCATCGATGTGTAGTTACGGTAGTCTTGGCCTGCTGTTGGCTCATCTAAGATGAGGAGTTCGGGCTCCAACACTAAGATAGACGCGATCGTTACACGCTTTTTCTGACCATAGCTCAGAGCTTCAATGGGCCAGTGGCGGAACTTACTTAACCCGCAAAGCTCAAGAACGTTCTCTACTTTTTCTGTGACCAGCTGTTCTGCCATACCGCGGTTACGAAGACCAAAAGCAATCTCATCAAAAATCATATGATGTGAGATCATATGATTCGGGTTTTGCATCACCACACCGACTTTCTGGCTTCTTTCAAAGATGGAAAGTTCAGATAAGTCTTGACCATTTAGATAGGAAGAACCTGAATCAGCATCTATCACACCCATGATGAGTTTGGTGATAGTGGATTTACCCGAACCGTTCTTACCCAAAATCGAGACAAACTCACCCTTACCAATTTTGAAACTCACATCTTCGAGTGCATTTTTTTCGCCGTCGTAAGAATAAGTTAAGCCATGAACTTCGAGCAAAGGCTGGTACTGTTTCTCTGCTACCGGTGCCGGGCGCTCAGCAAACCAAGCTTGAACTGCTGGGCGGAATCTTTTGTAATCCAACGCTTTGAGGTTTGAAAGTTTATCTTCGTTAGTCAGAGGGGCTTTCGCTGCTTTAAGTGCAGATAAGTAGAGAGGTTCACGAATACCGTGCGTCTCAAGTAACTTGGACGCTAAGATGTCATCCGGAGTCATATCCGCGACTATTTCACCGCGCTCCATTAAGATCACACGATCGATATCTCGATGTAGAACATCCTCAAGGCGATGCTCGATAATCACGATAGTCTTGTTGGTTTCTTTATGAAGTTGGTCGATGATCTCAATCGTTGCTTTGCCCGTTTTAGGATCAAGGCTTGCTAAAGGCTCATCAAACAGCAAGATATCGACATCATCGACTAAAATACCCGCTAACGATACTCGCTGTTTTTGACCACCTGAAAGGTCATGAGGAGAGCGCTCAAGCATATCCGCTAGGTCGACCATTTTTGCTGTCGATTTAACTAACGGGTACATATCAATGTTCGACATCAACTGGTTTTCTAATGCGAACGCGATATCTTCACCGATACTTAACCCCACAAATTGGCTGTCAGTATCTTGCAATACTGTGCCGACTTGCTCGGTATAGTCGTGCATTGAAAACTCAGACACATTCTTGCCGTTCATCTCTAAAGAACCAGACACCTCACCTTTAATTGCATGAGGTATCAGACCATTGAGACACTGACCTAGCGTAGATTTACCACTACCACTTGGTCCAATAATGACGATTTTCTCTCCTTTCTCTATCCTTAGATTGATATTTTTTAGCGTCGGTTTATCCAGCGACTCATATCTAAAAGAGAAGTTCGAAAATGCTATAGTCATTAGCGTTTATGCCTCGGTCAGGTTACGGCTTTGTTTGTTACGTTTAGCGACTGATTTTAGGATCAGGAAGCCTACCACTGCGATAAGAATAGTGTTGCCCGCAGCGATGATAGACAGTTGAGTGAAGACTTTAGTAAACGGTTCTGCGTATAGGATGGTATCTAGGAACGCAGAGCTACCATAACCCACAACGTTACCCGCAAGGGCAAGTACCACGAACAGTGCAAAATCTTTCATTGGTAGTTCACCTTGTTGAAGGCGATTCTTAGTCATCATTGGGAATAAGCCGATAACCATACCGACAATACCTGAGCCTAATACCCAAGTTAACCATACCCCCCAACCTGCGAACAAATCCGTTACCCAGTGACCGATAAAGCCAACCAAGAAGCCAACAATAGGGCCAAACAAAACAGAAAACAGTGCTAGGACTGCCATTGCTGGTTTCAATGTCGTGTTAGCAAACACTGGGACACCAAACATAGGTAAACCACCAATGCCGTACAGTGCCGCGCCAATAGCAATAACGACGACTGTTTTAGCTGAAAAGTTCATAGATAACCTCGAATACTGAAAATAAAGCATAATATTCGCCATTATTAATATGCGTCTCAATGAGAACGTTTTTTGGGCAAATATAAAAAATAAGGCGCGCATTATACAGTAGAACCCTTCCATAAGGGAAGGTAAGTGTCTAGATGTCTAAAATTCCATCTAGACGCATTAATATCATGTAAAAAGCGCAATTTTATGGTTAATCAAGCAACAAAAAAGCCAGAACGAGTCTGGCTTTTTGATTCATATTAACAATGTGTTAAGCGGGGTCGTCGTATATCTACGACCGTTTAGTGGTCTAGCTCTAGTTAGTGGTCTAGATACGGTTAGTGGTCTAGATATAGATAATTTTGCCAACTCTTCATGCGAATAAGCACTTTACGCATGATAGATACGTGAGTGAAGCTATCAGAATAAACGGCCACTTCGACGGCAGTACCCATAGGCAAATGGTACTCAGACAGATCATCAGTGATGGTCAGCTTAACAAATACACGGCCGCTAGTGCGCAGTGCGTCAGTACCTAGAAGTGTGCCTCGAGCTTGAAATTGGCTTTCACCAATGGCTGGGATCACTTCATCAATGCGTCCTTTAAACACTTTTCCTGGTAGTGCTCTAAATAGAAACTCAGCTTCGTAGCCAGGTTGCAGTCGTTGTAGTGAGTTTTGTCTAAAGGCTGCGGTATAGAATTGCGCCTCAGTGTGAACAAAGGTCATCACCGGCGCTAATGGTAGTGGTACAGCCATTACACCAGGACGAAGAGCGAGTTGAGTTACGTAGCCATCGGTTGGTGCTCTTACTACCGTTTGGTCAAGATTGAATTCAGCTTTACGTAAATCAGCAAGTAAGCCTGCAACCGCTGTATTCTCACCGCCAATCTCAGAGTTAAGTGCGATCTGAGCTTGTTGTTGGTTTGCTTCGGCTACTTTCACAGCAGCTTCTGTGGCTTTGTATGCCTGTCGACGAGTATCGAGCTGTTGCTCTGTAAATGCGCCACTTTCGAAGCCTCGCTTGTATCGAGAGAATTCACGTTGTGCTTTATCTCTTTCTGCAATGGCTTTTATTTTGGCTGCTTCGGCTTCTCCAACCTGCGACTCTAGACCTAAGGCACCTTGACTCGCTTCTTTTACTTTGGCTTGCAGCTTAGCAACTTCAGCTTCAAAAGGAATCGGGTCTATTTTGAAAAGTATATCCCCTTGCTTGAGAGGCTTATTTGCTTCAACCGGAACCTCGATGACTTTGCCTCGAACCCCTGAAACAATCGGTGTCGTTGAGTAAACTTGATTACCGATTTGTGTGAAAGGGTGGTTGTAGTTCATCAATAGAATCAAAGTACCGATGAGGACAACACCACCCAGTACGGCAGTGGGGACAGTCCATTTGTTTAGTGGGATTTTGAATACTTTGAAAATCGTAATACAAAGCGCCGCGTAGGTCATTATCAGCAGTAAATCCATTACTTAGCCTCCTGATCTTGAACGTTGTTTGTCTGTTTCTCTGTGCTGTTTTGCTCAGTGCCCGCTTGCTTTAGCTGTGCGATTTCGTTCTGAAGTGCACTCACTTGGTCGATGAGAGTGTCGACTCGGTGATGAATATCATGTTGTTCTTCTTCAAGCTTAGCGAAGCCCCAGCCACGATCTTTGCGCCACAACGTAGCCCAAATCCAAAGGAACGGCCAAATAGTGTGTAAAGTGAATAGGCTAACCCAGCCTGAGACATGAATAGCATCTTGATGAGGGTGATTACGTTCTTTCGCAATTTCATAAGGAATATCGTGAATAACGATGATGCCGTAAAAGATAACTAATGCTACGAAAATCAGTAGACCGAGTGCAAAGTAGTCTAAAAACATAACAGATCCTTGTAATGTTAGATGTTAGTTACAAATATACTACGCTATCATCCAAGTAATTGTTATAAAAATGATTTACCAATCTGAAAATAATATGTTGCTGCTAATAATGAGAATGAAATCACTGATGGATCTTATAAAATCCAATTGAACTTGAATAGGTTATTTCGGATTTCTTACTGACAAGATGACAGATCTGATTCAAACGATGCGCATAGCCATAATCATAGCCATAACAACAAAAAATTAAGGATAAATGCGGATGTATATAGGTGAATTAGCGGCCATTGGCGCTGCGATGGTGTGGGCGTGTGCGACATGGATTTATGGGCAGTTTGGGCATCGCTTCTCTGCGATGCAGTTGAATATCGTTAAGGGGGTTGTAGCCTCTGGCATGATGCTGTTGGTCATGCCGTTAATACCGATGCCTGAATTCGAACTGAGTGCTAACCATTTTTGGATCTTGGCGGTTTCAGGTGTTATTGGAATCGC
Organism: Vibrio sp. 1F263; assembly: GCF_041439035.1. Classification (NCBI taxonomy): domain Bacteria; kingdom Pseudomonadati; phylum Pseudomonadota; class Gammaproteobacteria; order Vibrionales; family Vibrionaceae; genus Vibrio; species Vibrio sp. 1F263. Next base: position 22,688 of record NZ_JBGONI010000003.1, read on the forward strand.
GATTGGAGATAGCGCCTATTTTGCGGCATTAAAAAGAATTGGTGCCAATAAGACCTTGTTGCTGGAATCTCTGGCTCCACCTCTTTCTGGTGTTTTGGCATTAATGTTTCTTGGCGCGGCACTCACTTTGCAAAGTTGGCTGGGTGTTGTGATAACAACCTTAGCGGTGACCTTTGTGGTCTTTCAGCCGTCGAAATCAGCGAACGGTAATGATATTTCTAATGACAAAGCACAGTGGGGTGGCATTGGATATGGGCTTATGGCAAGTGTTTGTCAGGCGTCGGGTGTGGTGATTTCCCACTACGCATTGGTGGCGGGTGACATTCCACCATTGTTAGGTGCTTTGATTCGCCTGACGATTGGCGTGTTTGCCGTAATGCTGATTATCCCTTTCGTTGAAAAGAAGCCGTACTCGTCGATAAAAAGAGATTTATGGGCAATGACCAAGCTCGATAAACTTTGGTTATTAGGGGCAATCTTTGTCGGGACGTTTCTCGCTCTATGGCTTCAGCAAGTGGCGTTGAAAAATGCTAACCCCGCGATTGCTCAAACATTAATAGCGACCAGCCCGGTCTTTATTTTGGTGATTTATGCGATTAGAGGAGAGAAGGTGTCAAAGCAAAGTATCATCGGGACACTTGCCGCATTAGGTGGAATCTCTTTGTTCTTTTATCAATAAGAGGCGGGCTTAGCTACAGACCTACAGACAGACGTGGCACTATTCTGTACACACTTGATTACGGCCGTTGGCTTTAGCTCTGTATAGGGCTTTGTCTGCACGATAGAAGGTACGTTGAGTATTTTCTCCATCGCGATGCAAAGTGATACCGATACTAACGGTTAGACCGCGCTCGCCGAGTATTTCATGCCACCCAAATTGGAAGATACGCTCTCGATAATTTTCAGAGTGCATTTCTGCTTTCGCAAGGTCAGTATTCTCAAGGATGACGAGGAACTCTTCTCCGCCAAACCTGACACATGACGCGCCTCTAAACTTAAAGTATGAACGCAGTTCTTGAGAAACGCTGACGATCGCTTTATCACCCACTAAGTGGCTCAGTTCATCATTGATTGACTTAAAGTGGTCGATATCGATAACCATTAATGCGAAAGGCGTTTCGTGTAGCAGTAGATCTTTCAGTTTCACATCTAACCAGCGACGGTTGTGTAACCCGGTCAGTGGATCGGTGAAAACATCTTGTTGTAGCTGAGCAACTGTATTTTTATGTTGCTCTGTTGTCTCTTTAAGCTCTTTGTTCTCTTGTTCGGAGAGAATGAGTTTAAGTTGTAATTCAAACCGAGATAGACGGCGCAGTTGGCTTGCACCAAGTTCGCTGATCGGGATCTGCTTCATCAGATCCGTTTCAATTCGGTAGCCTTTCTTCTCGTAGCTCAGCGCTTCTTCAAAACGACCTTGATTCAAACACACATCACTTAGAGAATCATAGAAGCGCTTCGCAAGCACAGGTGACGAGCCGGGCTTCACACGTTTGTGGGTGCTCGACAAGATCATACTTGCATAGTCTTGCTTTCCGGTCGCACTCAAGCAATGTGCTAACTCTAGACGAGTCATGGTCGCGAGCCAACTTGCTTGAGTACTGTTGGCTGGATATTGAATTTTTGACAGACAACGAAGCGCTTCATGGTGCTTTTTCTTAGCACGGAGCACTTTTGCTTGATACAACAGTATCTGAGCTGTGAGTAGCTTATCACTCACTAAAATGCTCAGTTCTTCGCATTCGTTCAGTAAGTCGCTGGCCGCCGTTATTCGGTTGAGCAGTAGCAGACTTGCTACCATATAAAGCTTGAATTTCAGACGAAGTGATCGACTGCTTATCGCGTGATCTATGCTATTGATTTTTTGGTAGTAGCGAAGAGCTCTGCTGTGGTCTCCGTAAGCGTCACACAGGTTCCCCATACCTAAGATAGCCATTACATATTCATCGATATGTCCGTGCTCAACGGCGATTGTCGATGAGCTGACGAATTCATTCAGTGCCGACGTGTAATCACCAATTTCAACCAAGCGATTACTTAAGCTGGTCTTTACCGTAAGAATATCTTCTATATCTGTAGGAAGGTGGAGTAGGTCGAGTGCCAGTTTCAATTCATCAATACTGGTTTGATTTTGTTGTAACTCGGCGCGGTACTCAGAGCTGATGATGTAACAGTGTGCTTGTTCTGTTTGTGTCGTCGAAACGTGTTGGCGAATATGATTCCAGAATATGATCGCCTCTTCACCCGATACCGATGAAGGATCTAGACCTGCATCTGTAATCTTGCTTAATAGGGTTTCCATCATTCTGTTACCTCAGCATCGTCTTCTTCTAGTTGTTCAAGAGTGAACGGGAACGTCAAAATATCGTTGAGGCTGACGGTCGGTCTCGAACCTTTTAATCCTTTTCTGTGCCATGGATAGATATCTAGCATGGTGGTCAGAGTTTTGAAGATCTGGTCAGCAGCTTCGTCTTTTTCGGAAAGCATAAGAGCCACACGTTCCGAACTTAGCCTTGCAATGAAGTCGTTCTGATTACACAAGGTATGTGCTATCTCGGTACAGACATCTAAGTAATCGGTATCGATGTGATGGAACATGATGATGCAGTGATTAGAGCGTTTAAGCTCCGTCTTAAATAGTACCAGTTTTTCCCACCAGAAGGTTTCGGAAACGACATAAGAGAGGTGCTTTTCCGGGTCGTGTTCGTGTTGACCTCGAATGCGGTTAATTAGCTTACGAGCTCTCTGTTCAAGCTGGCGTTTTGAACTGCGCGCTTTGTCTAAACCGACACGATTTGTTTGTTCTTTAAGCATGCCGGTAGAATATTGACGATACTTCTTAAAAGCGATCAATGCGGCTTCAAAATCTTGATTTTCTTCTGCGACTAAAGACTGTTGATAACAAATTTGGCTAAGCAATTCGCCATTATCGAATTCGTTTGCTGACTCTTCTGCCAGCCTTAGCAACTCGGCGGCTTGTTCTGGCCTCTTTCTTAAGAGCTCCAGTCTAGCTCGGCTGATGTAGGAATGCGCTTTCATCCATACAAGGTTGTGCTCTACTGCTAGCTTGTGCGCTTTGGCTGTGGCTCGTTCTGCATCATCCAAACGTTCAAGGCCAAGTAGGGCAAGGCCTCGAAAATCCCATACTTCAGCGTGCCAAGTATTATCTTTATATTCTTTTAGTGCTTCTTCTGCACCGTCGAGCACCGATAGCATTTCAACATAGTTGTTGAGCAGGTAGTAATCCCATGCGAGAAGTATTCTTGCTTTGCCTTCTAACCAACCAATGCGGCTGTTATTCGCTACTTTTACAGCGAGCTGGTGGGTAGAGCGTGCAAGTTTATATTCGTGAGTCATTCGCCAAATGTTGCCAAGGCCAATGAGGCATTCAATTTGAATCTCCACTTCATCAACCAGTGCAGATTGTTCTAATGCATTGATCCAGAACTGTTGGGCGGAGTAATACTTGGCTTGTCCCCAGAATTGGAGAGCGTGTAAGTGGAGAATTTCAGGGAGAAAATGATCGGTATCTAATCGGCTTTGGCGTTTGTAGGCTTCCTTGATGTATTTTAAACCTTTCTGGTAATCCATAAGGTTCCAACAACATCTCGCCATTAACATGAATGACTGGATAGCGCCCTCTTCAAACAGAACTTGCTCTGATCTGACTAGGCATTGTTGTGCGATCTCTAGGATCACCAATGGCTCAGAATCAACGCGAGTTTTGAGTTGTTCTAGTTCGGTTTCAAGAAGGTACTGATTTTTGTCCAAGGCTTAGATCCATAATTATCGAACATATTGATAACACAATCATTATAGGAGTGTGATTGAGGATAAGCATCAATTATCTCTCGCTGAGCATAAAGGGGACACGTATCTTTTCCAATTTTGGGTGTTATCTCATGCTTTTGCTTTGAAATCAATGAGTTCTAGAGCGCTTGTCTAGACGGTAAATCTCTATGAAAGCAATTGCTTAAGGGTTAATGGCTGCTCTGTCACACCTAAGCGTTGTGCTGCCGTCAAGCCTTGCTTATCTTGGTAGCACAGATTGTGCCAAGATCTAAATATGTCGAGTAATGGAAGAATGCCCCCAGGACGAAGTTTACGTCTTGGCTCATTGATGAAGCTATCAAATAACAACTGAAAACGTTGTTGATAGAACTTTGTTTGCTGAATTGAAGCTGTATTAAACCACTGTTTTGGTTCTGGATTATTACCCGTTAGATAGCAGATACCTTTTTGACTGTCACCTTGACTCGCGATAGCCCAACGATCGCGCCACCAACTCATATGAACGATGTCGATCTTTTCAAAATTTTGGTCATCTTGCCAACCTGAGTCTTCCTCTACATACATAAGGTCAACATTTTGACTCTGAATACGCGGCAAGCAAACGCTTAGAGCGGCAGATCTTAGTAATGGGTCTTGTGGCATATAGATCGTGACATGCTTATTCTCATCACACATATCAAGCACGTGTAGGAAGTGAGCATAGGAAGTATAAGGCGGTCGAATTAGCGCGCCCTTCGAAGGGTAACTGAATGTCGTAAGGTTCCCCATTGGGTCCTCTACATTGCCTCTCGCAAGAATTACTTGATATTGCTGCTCAATGCGCTCTTTCAGTTTGTCAGATGGCTGAGGAAGTTCGAGATTCGCTTCTGAAGAATGCTCTTTAGACACAAAGCGTGCAACGTCATCATAAGGGTTGTGATCAGCACTTCCAGATGGTTCTTCATTTTGAGAGTAATTTACGTGTTGGCAAAGGATGTAGCCAGAGTGTGCCTCGCCAGTCGCTATCCATACCACACCATTGTTGCTTTTCGGTTGCAGGCGTTGGTAGTGAGAAGCGAATTCGTAATCTTTAGCATGGTTGACCCAACGAGCATCGATCATCGCTAACTTGCGACGACAGCGACTGGCGATATGGTCAACATGATCATAGAAAGTCTTTGGATTGATCTCTAACTTTCTACAAATTTCACGTACTGAATACCCCATGAACAATAAGCCCATGAGGTTCTCTTGAAACTGAAGTTTTTTGTTGGATCCTGACCACTTATCAACGAAGGTTGATTGGCAGTCTTTACATCTGTAACGCTGTCTATCGCCACTGTAGCCGAAGGCATGATAAAGATGTTTGTGGGTATGAACCGATAAGCCAAAGTTATCGCAATCATCATTACGACAAGCAGGGAGCCCGTCGCTGTGAAGTTGTCTTAGGCGATGAAGTTCGCTTAACACTTCACGATTGTTAAGTAAGGGGGGGAAAGCTCCACATTCACGACAAACCATCGCTGGACGCTTAGGGTTTGCGTGTTGCAAAACATACCGTTTTGCATCGCTCAAGCCAAAGTTGTCACACGCCAATGTTTTACAAAAGTTGAGTTGCAAACCATCCGCATCTTTTGGCAGCTTGTCGTTAGACACGATCTCCCCCTCGGGATTATTTGAGCAGCCAAGTGAGCTTGGCTGCGGGGTAACGCTTTTCAATGCATCTTATCAATTCGTTAGATGTTGATTGCAGTCTCTAGAGCAACTTTCATCATGTCGTTGAAAGATTTTTGACGATCTTCAGAGCTTAGTTTCTCACCACGGATGATGTGGTCAGATACTGTTAGGATAGTTAGAGCTTTAGCACCAAGATCCGCAGCAACACCGTAGATACCAGCTGCTTCCATATCAACACCAAGGATGCCTAGCTTTTCCATTTTTTCGAAAAGGTCAGCTTCTGGAGTGTAGAAAAGGTCTGCAGAGAATACGTTACCAACTTTAACTGGAACTTCTTGTGCACGTGCTTGGTTTACGGCTTCTTCTAGAAGACCGAAATCAGCGATTGCCGCGAAGTCATGGTTGTTGAAACGAATGCGGTTTACTTTTGAGTCAGTCGATGCACCCATACCGATAACAACGTCCATTAGTTTAACGTCATCACGTACCGCACCACAGCTACCTACGCGAATAACGTTCTTTACGCCGTACTCAGCAATTAGCTCATGTACATAGATGCAGCACGATGGAATACCCATACCGTGGCCCATTACAGAAACTTTCTTACCTTTGTAAGTGCCTGTGTAACCAAACATGTTGCGAACGTCACAAACTTGCTTCACGTCATCAAGGAATGTTTCTGCAATGTATTTTGCGCGAAGCGGGTCGCCTGGCATAAGTACAGTTTCTGCGAAATCACCAGCTTGAGCATTAATATGAGGTGTAGCCATGGTCGTTCTCCAAAGTTTTAACGGTAATTATAGGAACAGGGTTTTATTAATTACCGATTCTGTTGAATTGAATTCGTTTTGTTGAGGCAATATTAGCGAGTTAAAGCGAGGCTCCGTGAGATGTTTGTCACAAATTTGCTCTACCTTTAAAGTATTATTCATATAGATAACCAAATATGTTGAAAGTTTAGAGGCAATCGATTTTGTGTGGTTAAATTACGCTATGTCCAGAAGAAAAACGACAAATAAAGGCCTGTTGCATATCAGCTTGGAGCAACAATACGTTGTCGCGACGTTTGATCAGCGATAATCTAAACTTTGATAGAAAGACCAACCAAGGAATTGTATGTCGTACTGCGCTAACTCGACGCCTTTGCACTCAATGAGAACACAGATACGTAAGGTAGCTTTACCTCTAGTGAGGGTCACCATGCTTGTGGCAGCGATGGCTTCGTCGTGTGTGTCTGCGGCGACCTTTGTACTGCCTCCGGCTGAAAGCCGTATCGTCGGCAGAATACAACAACACGAAGTGGCTGCTGGCGAAACGTTGGCTATCATTGCTAAGCAATACGATATTGGTTTTCTCTCTTTAATGGCGGCAAACAAAGGCGTTGATCCTTTTCTTCCTGCTGAAGGTTATGTGTTAAGTATCCCTAGCCGTTTGATTCTGCCGGATACGCCGAGAAAAGGCATTGTGATTAACCTTGCCGAGTTAAGGTTGTACTTCTTTGAACCTGAGAAAAATCAGGTGCACGTATTTCCTGTTGGCATCGGTCGAGTGGGGCGAGATACCCCAGAGATGATCACTAAGATAAGCCAAAAAAGACCCAATCCGACTTGGACGCCTCCAAACTCAATTCGTAAAGAGTATCTAGAGAAAGGGATTGAGCTACCAAAAGTGGTTCCTGCTGGGCCGGAAAACCCTCTGGGCGAGTATGCATTACGACTTGCTTATGGTGCAGGTGATTATCTGATACACGGCACCAATAAAGACTTTGGGATAGGCTTGCGAGTCAGCTCCGGCTGTATTCGTATGGAACCTAAAGATATTGAGTGGCTTTTTGAACAGGTTAGTCGTGGTGAGCAAGTCACAATAATCGATGAGCCTATCAAAGTGTCTTTAGAGCCAGATAGGAGCGTGTTTGTTGAAGCTCACGAACCATTGACGCGAAGCGACGGCTCTAAGAAATTATTGCAAATCCCCGTTGAATTAAAATGGTGGCTTGAAGATGCAGATCTACCAAATTCAAAAGCGAAAGCGGTGATATTTGCTCAAAATGGCGTGCCTGTTGAGATAGCACCACCTGTGATTGAGTTCTAATTTGATTGCCTCTTCTGTAACAAGGGGCGTTTATTTTTGTCTACTTGAATTGATACCTTCTACTCGAATTAATGCCTTTTATTCGAATTAGTAACGCCCAAAAAAAGCACCACATCCGTTAAGAGGTGGTGCTGTCTATTTACTGCATTTTGCGACTGATTTGATCTACAGCTTAATCGCACTGAGCTCTCAAACTATTTAGTGTAAGACTCTGCGATGTTGTCGATACGGTCGTTAGCACGATCCGCTTCTTCTTTTGCTGCCATAGCGGCTGCAGCTGCTTCTTGAGCTTTCATTTCAGCTGCCGCTTTATCGCCTTTAAGTGCTTCAACTTCACTGGTTAGCTCAGCAACTTGGTTAGTCAATTGATCCATTTGTGACATTGCAGCTTCTTCTGGCTCAGAAGAACAACCAGCTAAAATGAAAACTGAGGCTGCAGCTGCGATTAACGTCTTATTCATAAGAACTCCTTGCTTATTTATCATCAAAAGATGCGCTATACATTCTTTATCATATAGTCGCTTCATTAATGATTGTAGCGACTAATTTTTTAACTGCAAAAACAATAACTAGAGAAATTACTAAATTTTTGAGGTAATTAGCTGAGCGTCACGTTATGTCTCGTTTATGAGATGAAGGGGTGAGAGCCGGTTTTGATGTGTTTTGGAGAGTTATTTCTTTACGATCAATGCATACAATGTGCTAGCAAACGAGAGATAAAGGGATAAATTTTCTGTGATCTCTATCCTTATAAAGTACTTTCGCGGTATCATGTCACGTTAAATTAATTTTATTCAATACCATCATGACTGGAGAGTCCTTTGCACTTTAAAGATTTAGGCTTAGATAACCGCTTACTGAAGAACTTAAAACATTACGACTTCAAGAAGGCGACAGAGATCCAATCAAAAGCGATCCCTGTTGCTATTGCTGGTAAGGATCTATTGGCTTCATCAAAAACGGGATCAGGAAAAACATTGGCGTTTGTGTTGCCAATGATACATAAGGCATTAAAAACAAAAGCGTTTTCTGCTAAAGATCCTCGTGGTGTAATTTTGGCTCCTACTCGTGAGCTAGCAAAACAAGTTTATGGCGAGCTGCGTAGCATGCTTGGTGGTCTATCTTACGAAGCCACACTTATTTTGGGTGGTGAAAACTTTAACGACCAAGTTAAGGCTTTGCGTAAGTACCCTCGCTTTATTGTTGCGACTCCAGGCCGCCTTGCGGATCACCTTGAGCACCGCTCACTGTTTTTAGATGGTGTTGAAACGCTGATCCTTGATGAAGCTGACCGTATGCTAGATTTAGGTTTCGCACCTGAATTGCGTCGTATCGCGAACGCAGCTAAACACCGTCGCCGTCAAACGTTGATGTTCTCTGCGACACTTGATCACGCGGAAGTGAACGACATTGCAAATGAAATGCTAGATTCGCCTAAACGCATCTCAGTGGGTGTTTCTAACGAACAGCACCTTGATATCACTCAGAAGTTTTACCTGTGTGACCATCTCGATCATAAAGAAGCGATTTTAGATCGTGTTATTGAAGAAGCTGAATACCGTCAGGTGATGATCTTCACGGCAACTCGTGCTGATACTGATCGCCTAACCGAGAAGCTAAACGAGAAGAAGCTTAAAGCGGTGGCATTGAGCGGTAACCTAAACCAAACGCAACGTAATGCAATCATGAGCCAGTTCGAGCGTGCGGTTTACAAGATCTTGGTAACAACAGACGTTGCTTCACGTGGTATCGATATTCCAAACGTAAGCCACGTTATCAACTTTGATATGCCTAAGCATACAGAAGAGTACGTGCACCGCGTCGGTCGTACTGGTCGTGCGGGTAACAAAGGTGATGCAATCTCTTTGGTTGGTCCAAAAGACTGGGATAGCTTTAAGCGTGTTGAGCTTTACCTTCAACAAGATCTTACTTTCTCTGTACTTGAAGGTCTAAAAGGTAAATTCAAAGGTATTAAGCCGCGTAAACCTGCTTTTGCTAAAGGCGGTCCTGCGAAGAAGAAAACCAACACTCAAGCTAAGAAAACGCCGAAAAAACCGGTTAAGCGCGATAAGAGCTTCCACAAGAATGTGGCAGTGGGTGATACAGTATTTATCCCTAAGAAGAAAGTTGCGCCAAAAACTGACGACGAGTAATCAACTCGCGTGAGCTAAAAGGTTATGTTTATAAAAACAGATCTTTATACAAGCTAGCGTAAATAAAAACCGCCTATGAAGGGCGGTTTTTTTGTATCTGGTTTCTGCACCTGAGAGGTGTTGTCTCAGGTTACAGAGTCATTCGAAAGGCTTTAGAAATCAAAGGTTGAGAATGAATACGCTAAGATATGGTCGGCAATGTATTTGTGGGTGGCGGTCGTTGGGTGTGTTACTCCCCAGAAGACATAGCTGTCTGATCCGTACGCTGCGCAATCATTGGTTAAGCTGTGACTTTTTAGGTAGTCGGCTGCTGAGCTTCTATTGATATTTAGGCAGGCATCACTCGCGTTTCGAAAGCCATGTTGCTCTGGATTATCGGTAATGCTGGCGAACAACGCGCTTGCATCGAACAACACCACGTTTTTACCCATGCTTTGGTAATACTTGGCCTGCGTCTTGATGAATTGATTGAACTCTAAAATCTTGCCACGAACTTTAATGATCTCTTGTTCAGTTGAGTATTTGAATTGAGGTGCTTTGGTTGCATCGGGCAAGGTGAACAGCAGGATATTGTTTGCACCAGATTCCGTTAAGCGTATCAAAGCGCTGCTGAAATCGGCCTTTACATCGGCCACTTCTCGGTTGTAGTTCATAAAGTCATTGAGGCCAAACTCTAAAGTAAACAACGAGTTTTCAGGGCGGTAGTTTTTGGCGACTTTCATATAGGTTAAGTAAGAGGTGACTTGGTCATACACTCCGGTTAATGCGACGTATTGATTGGTGCCAGCAGCCCCACCTACTGCCCAGTTATAAAGAGGCACATCTTTCGCCTTGGCTAAATACTCTGTCCAGACTAAACCGTTTGAAAAGTGCCCTAAAAACCATGAGTTAGCGTTCGGGAAAACCCATTGAGAACCGTTAAATAGGTTACCGGTGTCAGAAAGACTATCACCGAAGGTGACGATACGGTTGATGGTGTTCGCTTGGACAACGTTGTCATTTGTCCAAATCGAGTGGTTATAAGAGAAGCGATTGTCTGCTGCAAAGTAAGTGATGTCTGCGGCGTCATGTTGGATGTCGAGCGTCTGTTCACAACGCTGCTTGATTTCAGATTGAGGAGCGTCACTGTAGAACATGTTCTTGAAGGATACAGAAGACCACCAGTATCCATTGATTGTGTAGTAATCACCATTTTCCTTTTTCGCCCATTTCCAGTCGGTGGCTGGAGAGTCATGTGAGGCATCGGTTCGATACCAGCATCGAACATAAGAATAGGTCTCTGAACCTTGTGTACTAAATACTTGCGCGGATGTAATGGATTCAGGTGTCGGTATTGAATCTTCAGCAGCATAAGCGCCAAAAGGCAGGGTTAATGCGAGTATAAAAGCCGTATTTTTCATCACTGTATTCTCTTTTATATTTAGTGAGCCAAACAAAACGTTGTTGCTTGTGACTGATTTAATAACTGAATTGCTAATAACTGGTATGACCTATATCTAAAACCAATAACTCTCGTCAATACATTCAGTTTGTTAGCGGCTCATAACTGGCATCAGTGTCAAAGTTCCAACCACTTTTTGATTGAAAAACAATGGCTTCGAAGTGAAATGGCTAATATCTAACATTTGATTTTAACGAACTATCGCAGGCAAACACGTCGTCATTGACCGGTATGTGATGATTTGTCTATTGAATGCCGAAATGAAAACGTTATCAGAAGGGTGGGAGGTAAATTTTAATTTAATCAGTGGTTTATCTGTTGGTAGTATCAAGCGACGTTGCATTTTCTATGTTCATCACAATTGTTTAATTCAAGTTCAATATCACAAATATCAAGTTGTTACTTTTTGTTTTATAAAATCATCATCTACGGTTTCTTTACTCATCAGAGGTCTAATCTGTTTAAGGAAAGAGCATTGAAAAAGATATTAATTTGGACGATAGCCTGCCTATCCAGTTTTGGTGTCTATGCCGGAACAAGCGCATCAGCATTAGAAACCAGCGGATACACTGCAACGAAATACCCTATTATGTTGGTACACGGCTTGTTTGGTTTCGATACATTAGCAGGCGTGGATTACTTCTATGGCGTACCGGAGTCTCTAACTAAAGATGGTGCGAGCGTATACGTTGCTCAGGTTTCTGCTACCAACAGTTCTGAAGTTCGTGGTGAACAGTTACTCGCTCAAGTCGAGACTCTGTTAGCCGCGACAGGCGCAAGTAAAGTGAATCTAGTTGGTCATAGTCACGGTGGTCCTACTGCGCGCTATGTCGCATCGGTTCGACCTGATCTTGTTGCTTCGGTGACGAGCATTGGTGGTGTTCATAAAGGATCTAAAGTGGCAGACCTTGTTCGCGGGACGGTATCTGAAGGGTCAGTTTCAGAAGGTATCGCGGTTAAATTGGCTGGTGGATTGACGGCGCTTATCAACCTATTATCTGGTGGAACGGATCTTGATCAAGATGGCCTTGCGTCTCTTGAAGCGTTGACCACTGAAGGTTCGCTTGCATTCAATCAGTTTTACCCTGAAGGCGTGCCAACGTCTGAGTGTGGTGATGGTGAATGGCAAGCAAACAACGGTGTCTATTATTATTCATGGACAGGGTCTTCCACTTTTACCAACCTTCTTGATCCTACCGACGGAGCGATGACAATCCTTGGTTTAGCTTTTAATGAACCTAATGACGGGTTAGTGGGAGCATGTAGCGCGCATTTGGGCAAAGTGATTGGTGATGACTACAAAATGAATCACCTAGACGAGATCAATGGACTATTGGGTATCCACCATCTTTTTGAGACCGATCCAGTGACCTTATATCGTCAGCACGCCAATCGATTGAAGTTGGCCGGCCTTTAGGTAGCACTAACCGTTCATTAAGAGAATAAGGAAAGTATGATGAAAAAGATCGCCATTTTGTCGATAACCACGATAGCCCTGATGAGTACAGCGGCGGTCTTTTTATATCTAAAGAAGGAAGATACAAGTTCATATAATAACAGCGAACAAAGCGCTTCTTCATTGAAGGTTAGCTCTCAACAAGATACCGAAATCGATAGTGCGTCAGCTAAAGACATGATGGAATATTTCGTGTCAGGCAATACAGAATTAACCCTCGAAGATATTCGCGACAATGTGGCAAAACACCACGAGCAATCACAAGCTACGATTGTCGATGAAGCACTGTTTGCCAAGTATCTTGAGTACAAGGCGGCACTGACAGCATTAGACGTGCAATTCGACAACACCTCTATATCCGCTGAGGACTTACGTGCACTGAATCAAGCTCTCCTCGATCTTCAAGCACAGTTTTTCAGTGAGAGCGAGATAAGTATTTTGTTTACCCATGACAACAGAATGAGGGAAATCGCTTTAGAAAAGTTACTTCTGAAACAAGAAGGGCTAGACGAGTCAGAATATCAGCAAAGGCTTGAGTCTTATCTATCTGAACAGCCAGATTACGTTCAAGCCAGTCATCAAAATCAGGTATTACTCCCACAGCTATCCAGTTCAGAAGGTCTAGACGAACAAGGTAAATACTTGAAAAGAAGCGAACTGGTCGGAGAAGAAGCGACACAGAGGCTCGAAGCGCTTGATCAACAAAGGGCGGACTTTGATGGAGCTTTAGAAATTTACTTTGTTGAACGAAATGACATTTTGAATGACTCCGAACTCTCTGAAATTGAGCAACAAGAGACTATCGCACAGCTTCGGACTACGCATTTTCAGCCACAACAGCTGAGAAGGGTAGAAGCGATTGAAAGAATCAGAGCTGCTCAGAGCGATCAGTAATCTCCAGAAATTAAAAAAGCCAACTACTGATGACTCAATAGTTGGCTTAATAATGAAGGACGGTTACTGCAATCTGTACATGTTAAGTAAGTGCTTACAGTTTAAGGCTTAAATTTTGTATCCTAGAGCCTATACCATAAGCCGTTACAGCTTGAACCTTAAAGCTTATTCGCCCTTACCCCTTAAACCTTAAAGAAGCCCAACTGCTGCTTTTGTTGTTCAGCGAGGTTTGATAACTCGTGGCTTGCTGCTGCAGCTTGGGTAATGCCTGTTACATTTTGGCTTACTAAGCTGTAGATATTTGAGATATTACGGTTAATGTCTGAAGTCACTTGGCTTTGCTCTTCTGCAGCAGCGGCGACCTGAGTGTTGATTTCCGTGATATCCGTTACTGAGTTCGCAATGCCTGAAAGTGCAGAGCTTACCTCACCTGAAAGCGTCTGGTTATGTTCCAACATAGACAGCGAACTGCTCATACTCTCATTCGCGTTTCCAGATTGAACCTGCAAGCCTTCAATGATGGTTTGGATTTCTTTGGTCGAATCTTGTGTACGTGCTGCCAGCATTCTCACTTCATCAGCTACAACCGCAAAACCACGTCCGCTTTCACCTGCACGAGCGGCTTCAATGGCAGCGTTAAGCGCAAGAAGGTTAGTCTGCTCTGAGATGCTTTGAATAACCTCAATGACATTACCAATCTTCTCTGAGTGCTCTTTTAGCGTGCCAACAACGTTCGCAGCTTCGCTAAGCTGAATCGCCATTTGCTCGTTTGCTTGGTTACTTTCATTAAACAAGCTCATGCTGTGTGTCGCCATTTCGTCAGCTTGCTTAGACGCGGAGTCGGCTTGTACTGCATTTTCGTTGACGTTTGCTGCTGTGCTCTCAAGTTGATTCACGGCAGAAGCAACTTGTTCCACTTCTTGCTTCTCTTGGTCTGAGTTCGCGCTTGATTGTGTCATTACAGCAGCTAGTTCAGTCGATGCTGACGCAACTTCGATGCTGATTCGAGACAGTGAACTTACCGTGTCACGCAATTGCTCAACGGATTTGTTTACGTCTTGCGCAAGACGTGAGATCTCATTGTCTCCATGTTCTTCGGCTTTTACTAGCAGGTTACCTTTTGCTACTTCGCGCATGGTTGCCTGAATATTGTTGATTGGTTTAACAATGATGCCAGCCAGTGTCCAGCTAATAACAAGAGCAATAGAAAGAATCACTAAAAGCCCAATAGTCGCAGTATTTAGGGTGCTAGTGTGTTGCTGACCATTGGTATGGACTTGTTGAGTAGCAAGCAAGTTTAGCTTTTTAGAAAGACTGTCGATTGCTTTTACCATTTCGTTACCTGCATGGCGGTATTGGTCAATTGCCGTTTGGTAACGAGTATCAAAGTCAGAAGTTAGCACTGAATTACCGTGTTTTGCTTTTAACAGGGGAAGCATGGTATTGCGTGAAAAGTTAACGTAATGGTCCATCGCTTTGCTCATTGCTGCGACTTCATCTTGCATACCTGGCACTGTGTCTAATGAGCTCAGTAGGCGTGAGTTTTGATCGCGTTTTTGATTAAGCGTTTCAACGAGTGTGTTTACATCATCAGGGTTGAACAAGCTATAGATTGCTTTGATGCGCATGCCGTAACTATTGTCGACGATTTCGCTGAGTTCTTCTTTATGTAGAATGAGTTGATCTGTTGCTGTTGATACATCTTTAAATGCGTTTTCCAGCTTGTCACCTCCGATGATGACACCCGTCAAAAGTAATACGACGGAAAAGAGTACTGGAATAAGAATTTGTATTTTAATTGATAAGCCACTGAGAAGTTGGCGCATGAATTGTCCCTCTATAAATAAGTAAATGAGCCGATGCAATTGCTTTTATTATAATTATCCCGTGATTCTAACTACTGAGAATGACAATTCAATCAGTAATACATTCGATTTAGATATATGCGATAGGTAATTGATAAATTACGGTTATTTATTGTGCAAAATGAGCGTTTTTCTTTATTTCTCTATGGTTTTCCCGTTATGGTTTGGTGTGTGGTAATTGGTAATATTCGGTATTGGTGGAATGTTGAACGATTTGGGTTAAATAGATTGAAATAAGTGTTTAACGTTTATGAGTTATTTAAACTTATTGCTTCAAGGTTATTTGACACGAAAAAAGACGAAAATAAATGTCAGCTGTCATATAGGCTTCAATTTAATGAAACACAACTGTCACATTCAGATTCTAAAGTGGGCACCGTTCAAGTTAAACACAACGGCAATAACGCCACTTAAGGAAATTTGTGATGAAAAAGACAGTTATCGGTGCAATCGCTCTTTTAGGTGCACTAACAGTGACTCCAGCTTCAGCTAAAGAAACTATTTCAGCAGTTGGTTCAAGCAGCGTGACGCCACTGATGGAAGTTTTCTCTGAAACATACATGAAAACGAATTCAAACGTATTTATCGAAGTACAAGGCCCTGGTTCGTCTGCTGGTGTTAAAGCGGCGAAGAACGGCAGTGCAGATTTAGGTATGTCTTCTCGTAACCTTAAAGATAGCGAGAAAGAAACAACACTAGTTGAAGAAGTGGTTGCTCGTGACGGCATCGCAGTCGTGGTTAACCCTAAGAATGGTCTTGACGGTCTAACGGCTGAGCAAGTAACGGCTATCTACAAAGGTGAAGTAACAAACTGGAAAGACGTTGGTGGTGCGGACAAGCCAATCGTAGCAATCACTCGTGATACAGCATCTGGTACTCGCGGTGCATTCGAAGACATCATGTCTCTTAAAATGAAGATTTCTGGCACGAAAGTATCAGCAATCTCTCAACGTGCTCAAGTTGCTAACGGTAACGGTGCACTAAAAACAATGGTTGCATCTAACCCTTACGCAATCGGCTATATCTCTTTAGGTACAGTAGATAACTCAGTAAACGCGCTTGCAATTGACGGTACTGAAGCATCTGTAGACAACGTTAAGAACGGTTCTTACAAAGTAGCTCGTCCTTTCCTAGTACTTTACAAAGAAGGTAAGCCTTCTTCTGAAACTCAAAAGTTCCTAGATTGGATGCTAACTGACGAAGCTCAATCTCTTGTTGAGAACAAAGGCTACATCTCAGTTAACTAATCTATATCTCAATTAATTAAATATTGCTCAGCCTACCTTTTCAGGCTGAGCCTTTTCTATCCCACTTCGAGTTAATCCGTACGCTTATACAGCGTGTTAAGGATTTCGATATGTGAGACTTGTTATGACCATCGCAACGAATAGTGAACAGCTTATGAATAGCGAAGCGACTCAACTGAAACGCGGCTTACGTAAAAAGAAGCGTGTAGATTGGAAAGAGCGTATTTTTCACGGCTTATTCCTTACTAGCGCAATCATCGGCATCGTATCCCTTGCTGTTATTGCTTTTTTCATCGTTAGAGAAAGTATCCCTGCGTTCCAGGAAGCGGGCCTATCGGGCATCGTGCTAGGACAGAACTGGCTACCACCAGCACTTTACGGTGTTGCTACCATGATTGTGGCATCTGTCGTATCGACATTAGGTGCAGTAGTGGTCGGTGTGCCGATTGGTGTGTTAACGGCAATCTTTATTGCTGAAATCGCGCCAAAGCGTCTGGCGGACATCATTCGTCCTGCTGTCGAATTGCTAGCGGGTATACCTTCGGTAGTTTACGGCTTCTTCGGTCTCGTTATTATCGTTCCCCTGATTCAAAACGTATTTCAAGTGCCTGCGGGTAACACGATTTTGGCGGGTATTATTGTTCTGGGTGTGATGATCCTTCCGACGGTAATTACGGTTTCTGAAACCTCAATCCGTGCTGTACCAAGAACGTACAAAGAAGGTTCTTTAGCGTTAGGTGCTTCAAAGATCTTTACCATCTTTAAGTTGCTCGTTCCGGCTGCTCGCTCAGGCATTATGACGGGCGTAATTTTGGGTATTGGCCGTGCTCTTGGTGAAACGATGGCAATCATTATGGTGATGGGTAATGCACCTGCAATGCCTGAAGGTATCTTAGATTCAGCGCGTACACTAACCGCGAACATTGCGATTGAAATGTCTTACGCGAGTGGTATTCACGCAAGTGCGCTATATGCGACGGGTGTTGTTCTCCTTGTTTTCATCATGTCTCTGAATGCAATTCTCCTTTACTTGAACCGTGAGAAGGCGAGGTAACATTATGTCTTTAGAAAATAACGTAGCACCTCAAGCTAACCCTACGAACTTGCAAGGTAAGACGATGAATAAAATCGCGTTAAAGAAAGCCCGCGCACGTAAAGACGCCGTTCTGAGTGGTTTTATATGGGCTGCTGCCGCGTTAACGGTGGGCTTCTTGTTCTGGATTATGTGGTACATCCTCTCAAACGGCTTACAGCACGTTGATTGGAATTTCATCACGGATGACTACACGCGAACGGGCGATGAGCACGGCATTTTTCCGATGATCATCTCGACCATCTACATGGTTATTGCTTCGATTGCGGTTGCGGCGCCATTGGGTATCATGACGGCAATCTACCTGACTGAATACGCAAAAGTAGGCAGTCGCTTAGTTAAGATCATTCGATTTTGTACCGAGTCATTAGCAGGTATTCCGTCAATCATCTTCGGTTTGTTTGGTATGACATTTTTCGTGGCTATTTTAGGTTTAGGTTTCTCTATCCTATCGGGCGCGTTGACACTGAGTATCTTGATTCTTCCAGTGATTATACGTACTACTGAAGAAGCATTGATGGCGGTATCTCAAACTTATCGCGAAGGATCGTATGGTTTAGGTGCTTCTAAAATCTACACAATCTGGCGTTTGATTCTACCAAGTGCAATGCCGGGTATTATCACTTCAGTTATTCTGAGTATTGGTCGTGTTATTGGTGAATCAGCGCCAGTATTCTTGACCGCAGGTATGGTTGCTCGTATCCCAGATTCACTATTGGATTCTGGCCGTACATTAACCGTTCACTTATATAAGTTAACGACTGAGCTATTTACCATTGAAGAATGGAATCAAGCATACGGCACAGCAACAGTACTGATTGTTCTTGTACTGCTGATCAACACACTCACGAAGTTGATCGCAAGACGTTTTAATACTGCAACTTACTAAGCAGGGTTTTCTAGAGCCAAATGAGCTCCTAAAACAAAAACAGTACAGACTTTGACGAATTACGAGATTACGAATATGAACAAATTTAATATTAAAGACCTAGACCTTTTTTACGGCGAAAACCAAGCGCTTAAATCAATCAACCTACCCGTGCCAGAGCGCCAAGTGACCGCTTTGATTGGCCCGTCGGGTTGTGGTAAATCAACGCTATTACGTTGCTTGAACCGAATGAACGATCTTATTGAAGGTGTAAAAATCACCGGCCTTCTTGAGATGGATGGCGATAACATCTACGGCAATATCGATGTGGCTGATCTACGTATTAAAGTCGGCATGGTTTTTCAAAAGCCAAACCCATTCCCAATGAGCATCTATGAAAACGTGGCATACGGACTACGTGCTCAAGGGATCAAAGACAAAAAGCACATTGATGAAGTGGTTGAAAGTTCACTTCGCGGCGCGGCGCTTTGGGATGAAGTGAAAGATCGTTTGAAAGCACACGCATTCGGTTTGTCTGGTGGTCAGCAGCAGCGCCTGTGTATTGCTCGCACCATCGCAATGCAACCTGACGTAATTTTGATGGATGAACCTACTTCAGCTCTTGATCCAATTGCGACTCATAAAATAGAAGAGTTGATGGAAGATCTGAAGAAGAACTTCACTATCGTTATCGTAACGCACTCAATGCAGCAAGCCCGCCGTATTTCAGATCGCACGGCTTTCTTCCTAATGGGGGAGCTTGTAGAGCACAACGAAACCAGCGTTATCTTCAGCGAACCAAAAGATGATCGCACTAAAGGTTATGTAAACGGTGACTTTGGTTAATTGCTTAATCGATAACGTGGTCAATACCATTAACTGAAACGCAGGTTAGATAATCGATTCGATTTACAGAATTATCACTATAACTATAAGCGATGGAAGTTTTGCCCCACTTTAGGTGGGGCTTTTTTATGCTGTTAAAAAGCATCACATGTCGACGAAATTTTGGGCAGGAAATCCCATTTTTGTAGTCCTTCTCATGCTTGTGATAATGCAAAAGGTCAAATTGCGACCCACTTAACATCTCATTTTTAGTTATATTGATTGCATATCAAGGCTTCTGTATTTTTGCGTTATTCTTATTAGCCAATGGATCAACGCCGTGCATGTTAAAGCCTTTGCAAAACAGATATCTGCTACGCGTGACCACCGTTTATTGGCTGAGTCTCTGTTTGACTACCTGATTAAAATGCTTGGTCCCCAAGGGATCGGAATATTTTCAGAGCCAATACCAAAAAGCGACTCGTTACCGTTGTTTTCCTACGGTGAATTAACCTCTCTTGATCATTACCCTTCAACATTTTGGCCATGGGTTTCACAGTTCGACACTGCAGACGGTGTGTTACCGATGTCGCTCAATACGTGCAAGTGGGATCACAGTAAAGCGCTTGGTGGAGAGTCGTTCATCATGATGCTCGACAACGCCCCAGCCTGTAGAACTTATTTAATTATTCAAAATTGCATCGCAGAAAAAGTTAATCAAACCTTTGACCAAGGGCTGGATGGCCTTCAATTAGCGGCAGCTCGCTGGCAGTGTATTCGCGCAGAAAAAAATGCAGCTATCGAGATTAAGCATAGGGATACACGTGAAGCGCAATATCTTGATGAAATTAAGCTTCGAGAGTTGTTTGTCGAGAATATGAAATTGGTTCATCAGGTGGCGTTAGAGCTCTCGAACCCTGAATCATTGGATGCACTCTACAAAGCATCGGTAGAGGCGGTACGCGATAGACTTGGTTTTGATCGCGCCATATTTATGTTGCTTGATATGAAAAAACGTTGTTTTAGTGGCACCTACGGCACCGATGAACTAGGAAAAACAAACAGCGAACATCACACTCAATATGACCTGCATCAGCTTGAATCGGAATATATCGAGGCATTGTCTGACAACCACACTAACTTGGTCGTTATTGAACAGGCTCCACTCTACACTGAAGGTAAGGTTGTAGGGCAAGGGTGGAATGGCATGCTTATTTTGCGTGAAGGGGATAAACCCGTAGGTTGGATTGCCATGGACAACTACATTCACCGCTCGCCAATCACCAATTACCAAAAGCAGATGCTTGAATCGTTCGGCTCTCTGCTGTCTCAGATATACATTCGTAAACGCCAAGAACTGAACATCCGAATGCTGCATTCGAGTATGGTTGAGTTGTCTCGCTGCGATAGCGTCAGTGCTGTGTGTAAGTCCGCCGTCAGTTTTGCTATTCAGCATTTAGGCATTGATCGATTAGCCGTTTTCCTTACCGATAAAAATTGCAGTTACATGCAAGGTACTTGGGGTACCGATATAAAAGGCGATATTGTCGATGAGTCTTATTATCGATCAGAGCTGGTAGAGCGTGACATTGTGTCTGCAGCTCGTACTTACCCTAACCAAGTCGCTTTTGAAGAATCGGTCCCTATTTATCATGATTACAATATTGTCGGGGTTGGCTGGACGGCAATGACAATGCTCACCACAAATACAGGCGTTCCGATTGCGTTTATCGCTGCGGATAATTTGCTAACACGAAGCCCTTTAACTTCACAACTGCGTGAAGTGATACGTATCTTCGCCTCTAGCCTTGCTGAAGTCTTACAAAGAACCATGGCGCAAGAAGAGATCAAAAAGCTCAATGAAACCCTAGAACAAGAGGTTAGCAAGCGAACTCAAGAGCTTGAAAATGCCAATGAACAGCTCGATGTAATTTCTAAACTCGACCCGCTGACTCGTCTTGGTAACCGCCGTATGCTGTCACAAGTTTTAGATGATCTGAATTGTGAGGAACACGGTGCATTTGCTACGCAGAATGAGGTCACCTTTGGGTTAATTCTTGTCGATCTTGACCATTTTGGTTTGTACAACAGTGTCTATGGCCATACTGAGGGGGATGTCGCTTTACGTGCCATTGGCAAGATACTGAGCACTCATGTTTACGGTGATCAAGAAACCTTCTGCCGTATCGGCGGTGAGGAGTTTATGTTGTTGATGATCGGTACCAATCACACAACAACAAAGCAGCGTGCAGAGTCGATTCGACAAAGTATTGAAGATGCAAAAATTCTCCATTGTAAAAGTAGCACTAGCCAATATTTAACCGCATCTGTGGGTTATGCATCGATAACTTCGGATCAGCGCCAGTTCGATTTTGATTTGTTGTATGGCAAGGCTGATAAGGCTTTGTATAAGGCGAAAGATTCAGGGCGAAATAGAGTTGTCTCGGCTATGAAGCGAAGAAAAGTTGCGGCTACACTGACTTAGTGTGGTATCTGTTTTTTCCGTTCTCAAAAACGACTGAAGCCGTGATGATCACAATGTGGTCATCACGGCTTCGTTCTTTTTTTTACTTAGATTTTCTGCCTAATTAGCTTTCTGCTTACTTAGAACACCGGTTAATTAAAGCCTTTCTAATGTGCTCTTGTGTGCTTTGTTCGAGATGCGTTTTGGTTTCTTAACCGCTTTGATTGCCTCAGAAGGGTCCCATGACTGACTTGGTGAGCAAGCTTCAGCATAGAGGCTCTGATTTAGCTTGGTGAGCTCAGCTTCGATTGTTTCTAACGTCTCATCACTCAAGTCTGGGTTTTCTGTTTTCCACTGTTCGAACAAGGTTCTCGTCTTCACACCGTCTTTCATTTTCAGAGCTGCAATAAGCGCTTCTGCCGTATCGGATTGACGTTCATCTTTTTGCTTTTGTTTTACTGCTGTACCGCGGCGTGACCAGAAGTAAAAAGCAACCGCAGAGCTAATTATCCATAAAGCAGCAAACAGCGCCGTTAGATAAGGCCACATTCCTGGGTTTTCAACGGTAACAATCGTCGGGCTAGCTTGCTGAGTTGGTGTCTCCATAGTAGGAGCTGGCGAGCTTGAGCTAGCGCGTTCACTTGCCTGAACTGACAACTCAAGACCAAGCGCTTTAGTGGTTTGTTCCGATTGCGTATCGGTGTTGAACCAAGCTTGAGACACATCAGGAAGCGAGATATTTCCAGCTTCTTTCGGAATCAATACTTGCTTATAAACGACCACAGCATCACCAGACTGGGTTGTGCCAAATTGCGGTTTCTCTTCATAAACACGAACCGATTTAGGGTAGGTGATATTCAGTTTTGGCAGTTGGTGCTGCGTTAAGTTGCTAGCCGTCATAGTTATGGTTCGAGTTAACGAATCACCGGCTTCCAGTTCTAAACTTTGCCTATTACTATCGAAACCATTGCTTTCTGTTAGCTCATTACCTTGGCTGTCTGACCATTTCTGTAGCAACTTGAAGTCAGAGGTTGGTAACCACTCACCTTGATAGCCTTTTGGTACCGAATTCACTGTGACATCTAAGGTTTCAACAGGCGTGTCGAGCTGGAAAAGGCGAGTTTTGCTTGAGTTGTTGGTTGAGTAAACAACAGCACCGGTTAACTTTGGCCCTTGAAGCTGAAATTGTCCAGCTTGCTGTGAGGATATATGGAAAGATTGCTGAACAACTGTGACTTCTTGTCCGTTGATAACATCTTGGAACTGTTTCGACTCACCGATGGGTTCCACGTCCAAATTTGATGAGTTTGGTAGAGAAATTTGGGGATCTTGTAATCTTCTTGGGTCCGCTTTGATGATGAGCTTTACATCAAGCTCCGCGACCTCTTGAGGGTATAGCGAGTCTTTACTCAGATTAAGTTGAAACTCGGCCATATCACTCTGCTTTGGAGCGGCTTTATTAACCGCAACGTTGATGGTGATCGGCTTAGTTTTAGCGCCTTCAATATCAAAGCTAGGAATCTCTAATCGGCCTAATCGAAGCGGGGCAAGGGTAATATTCCACTCGCTAGACACAGTGCGGCTACTATTGACGATTCGCATCGATGAGCCAAAGTTTGGTCTACCAACATAGAAATCCTGTTGGAGAGCCGTTAGATCTAGAGCATCCGAAGACACCTTTTCATCGGTTGCGACTCTAAGTAGGAACACTTCATCTTTAGTGACGCTGTTTTGTGAAACGCTCGCTACGGCCGTTGCTGCCAATGCAGAGAAGGAAGAGAAAGCTCCCAGCAACAAAGTCAGGAGTATTGAGAAAAATGGCTTGTTTAAAGATCGCATGGTTACCACTTTTTGTTTTGGTTGTTAGGAGCACTTTTTTGGCGTGCTTGTAGAATCATTTGCGCTTTAAGCAGTTGGCTCGGGTCACGGGCGCTTTCTACTTGCTCAAGCTTTCGCATATCCGGATCGCTCGACATAGGTTGACCTGATGCTTGTGCTGCAGCTTGTTGAGCGTTGTTATCAGTGTCTTCTTTAGCTGCCTCTTGTGCTTGGGCAATTTGAGATGCTGAGTCATCTTTATCTTGTGGCTTCTTATCTGCTTGACCCGCTTTGTTTTGTTGCTCAGCTTGCTTGTCATTTTCTTCATCCGTTTTGGAATCAGAGCGGCTATCAGCTTGGCTTTGGTCGGTATTCTGATCTTGGTTTTCATTTTGAGTTTGGTTACTGCTTTGATCTTGGCTGTCGCTTTGACTTTGCGACTTGCCATTGTCAGCAGAGTCTTGTTGTTGATCCTGCGAGCTTTGCGAAGAATCATTTTGCT
>NZ_JBGONI010000003.1:46949-254642 GCF_041439035.1 Vibrio sp. 1F263
GACCTTGCTGACCTTGCTGACCTTGCTGACCTTGCTGACCTTGCTGACCTTGCTGACCTTGCTGGTCTTGTTCGTTTTGGTCTTTGGACTCAGAATCGTGTTGCTGTTGCTGTTGCTGTTGCTGTTGCTGTTGCTGTTGCTGTTGCTGTTGCTTCTGAGCCTGTTCGACAATCTCTAGGTTCTTCTTCGCGTAAGTATGTTCAGGGTTACTTTCGAGAATGCGTTGATACTCTTTTATCGCTTGGTCGTATTTACCTTGCTTTGCTTGTGCATTGGCGAGGTTGTAACGAGCATCTTCGCCAGAAAGACCTTGTAGCGTCTGTTCGGCCGCTTCGAAATCACCGGCTTTGTATTGCGCAATGCCTTTCCATTCTTGCTGTTCGAATTGTTCTGCGGCTTGTTGAAAGTCCTCATCTTGATACAACTGATAACCCACTTGGTCATCGGTTTTCCAAGGATTTGCAAACGCAGTATTCGGTTGGCTGAACGAGACAAGTACAGCTAGGCCACACCAAATGACCCCTTTTCGAAATAGCCCAAGTGCAGGAAGTAACAGAAACGGCAATAACCAGAAACCGTTGTTCACTCTGGTGTTGAGTGAGTTATTGGTTTTAGTCACTTCTGATGTTGTCGCAACTCGGTCGAGGTAACTTGCGATGTGTTCAACGTCTGAGTTATCCAATTGCAATTCAGTGAATGTGCCGCCAGAGCGACGAGTCAGGTCGCGCATATTGTCTACGTTGGTTTTCGCAACCACGGTTTGTCCTGAGTCGGTCTGTAACATCGAACCTGTAGGTAACGAGATCGGCGCGCCGCTTTCCGTACCTACAGCCAAGACTGATAACGTCCAATGACTACCAGAGAGTAGCGAGTCGATATCTTTCTTCTCTTGACCATCAATATCATCAGCAATCAGTACCAGATCGCCTTTATAGATATGAGCACGAGTCATCATCTCAATCGCAAGCTTAACTGCCGATGCTGCATTGCCGCCTTGGAAGGGCATGATATCTGGTGATAGGTTGGGTACGAGGTTCTTGATGGTGTTGATGTCAGACGTTAGCGGACTGATGGTGTAAGCATCTCCGGCGTATGCCACCATTCCCGTTAGGCCTTCTTTCCAGAGTGATAGTAGATCCAAAGCCTTGTATCGCGCCTGTGTTAAACGGTTTGGTTTAATGTCAGTGGCATACATCGACATCGACATATCAATGAGCACAACTCGAGCTTGTGTTTTTTCAAAGCTTGGTTGTTCATTTTTTTCAAAGCTTGGACCGGCCAATGCGATGACACCGACCAACCACCAAACGCCGAAATAAGTGCTGCGGTTTTTCGAGGGTTTGTTCGATTCAGGAGCCAAATAACGGGCGATGTGTGACGCCAATAACCCTTGCTTGGATTGTCTCTTGCTAAGCCACCAAATAGCGGGCAGCACGGCAAGAGCCAAGAACCAATATGGGTAGATAAAAGTAAAGTTAGACATTGTTTCTCCTAATGGCTAACAGCATAAATGCGAAGAACATGGCCGCCGACAGAGGCCAGACAAACCACTCTTGTTGTGGTCGCCAGATCTTAGTAGCGTTCGTCACGGGTTCTAATTGGTTGATGGTGTCGTAAATCGTTGCAAGCTCTTTGCTGTCTCGCGCACGGAAGTATTGACCGCCAGTGCGTTTAGCGATTTCCATTAGAGTACGCTCATCCAAGTCTTGAGCAGTATTGACCTTACGAGTCATGAAGAACTCTTTGACCATCATTTCACCCGCACCGACACCCACGGTGTAAATTGTGGCGTTGTATTTCTTTGCAATATCCGCCGCTTCAAGTGGATCTAATACGCCCGCGGTATTGCTGCCGTCACTGAGTAGAATCATTACACGCTGAGGGGCATCGCTGTCGACGAAGGTTTTGGTGGCAAGGCCGATACCATCACCGATCGCAGTTTGAGTACCGATAAGCTTTAGCACTGCCTGATTGAGTTGTTGTGAAAGCGTGTCTCTATCTAACGTCAGTGGCGTCTGCAAGTAGGCGTGATCAGCAAATAGCACCAATCCGACTCGGTCGCCTTTTCGTCGCTCAATAAAGTCACTCAATACATGTTTCACCGCAGATAAGCGATCGATGTATTCGCCATTGAACTGCATGTCTTCTTGGCTCATCGAGCCGGAGAGGTCGACAACCAACATCAAGTCTCGGTGTTTTGGCTGAAACTCAACCGGTTCACCGTACCAAACTGGACGTGCCATGGCCGTTACCAATAAAAGCCAGATGATGACCGACAACGCCTTGGGTAAGCGACTGCTCGGCGTTTTGGTATTGCTGTCCTCGGGCAAAAACGGAAGCCTTAGGGCGTTGTTCGATTCCGCCTTAGGCGAGAGCAAGTAAACAAGGATTGGCAATGGCGCTAGGAAAAACATCCACCACCAAACAAACTCGATATTTAGTAAGCTCGTGTTTAAAAGATCAGTCATAACGACCTCGCTTTGGAGGAAGGGCTTTACGAAGCCAGATTTCGCAGTCGTTAACCAATTGCTGTTGAGCCTTTTTCTGTTCGTCGGTCATTAAGGTTGCATCTTGGTAGAGCGCTTGTTGCCATTGCGATTGTTTTGCGGCGAACAAAGGTTTTGCCAATTGCGCATCTAAGAACGTCAACCAATCATCACCAGATAAGCCTGCCACTTTTTCGCGTGGGAAATAGCTTAGTGCTGCCTGACGAACGATGTCTTGAGCTGCACTCGGAGACAAGGTATTTGAAGGCTGACTATCACGAAAGCAAGCAAGTGCTTCGTTCTTCGCGTATTGGTTCTTTTGTCTTTTGTTTACAATGAAAAATACTAAGGCGATCAGAACAATGGCCGTGATAATGATTAACCACCAACCCCATGCCAAAGGCCACCATGACGGTGCGCTTGGCGTAATAATAGGGCTCAAGTCGAGAGGTTGATTCATGACTGAACTCCTGATACTTGGCTCATTAACGATTGCGCACAAGACAATGAACTGTATGGGATCGCCAAAGAAAGGCTCATTTGCATAAGCTGTTGTTGCTTCTGATCAAATGCGTGACTGAGCTTTTCCTTTTCCTTGCTTGATGAAAAGTTAAACCATTGCGTTTTATTGCCGTCGGTGATCTGTTTTGAACCTTTGAAAGCAGTGACACCTTGCTCTAATGGATCGTAAAAATGCACCAAGCGAACCCGATTATGTCGACGTATTTGATTGATAAGTGAGTAATTACTTTCGCTATAACGAACAAAATCACTGAGCATAATGATATCGCTGCCTTTCGGGCAAAGCTGATGAAGAGACTTCAGCCCATGCTCTAAGGTTGTGTTGCTGTGATTGTTTGGGTTAGTCAGCGCTGCGTTATTGATTTCTATGACTTTTTGTAAAATACGCAGCGGAGCGTGGTTGCTAGCACTGGGTTTAATCTCAATGATCTCTTGGCCAGTATCGATCACTGCACCAATACGGTCTTTTTGAGCGACGGTTAACCAGCAAAGTTGGCTGGCAAAGTGTGCGAGTTGAACCGATTTAAGCAACAAGGTTGAGCCGAAAATCATACTGCTCGACAGATCTAAGAACAAAATCACAGGCTGTTCTCTTTCTTCAGAAAACAGTTTGGTGTGCGCCTTGCCTGTTCTCGCCGTGACGCGCCAATCAATGCTGCGGATATCGTCGCCCGCCTGATATTGACGAACCTCAGAGAAATTCATCCCGCGACCTTTACGATTGCTTTCGTGCTGGCCGTTAAGTTGCGACCACAGGCTCTTGGCTGGAGGCAACCAGCGAACAGACTGCGCTTTGTATTGCAGCAGTTCGTCCAGGTTTAACGTGACGCCGTCACTATGGTTGGGTAATTGATTCTTCATGCGCGTATCCCTATGCGCTACCAACCAACGAGAGAAGGTGTGCGATCACTTGGTTTGCAGTGACCCCTTCGGCTTGTGCGTGGTAGCTACGAAGCAGGCGGTGACGCAGTACAGGGAATGCCATCGCTTGAACATCTTGTGGAGTGACGTAATCTCGTCCTGCAAGCCAAGCGTGAGCGCGGGCACAACGGTCTAACGCGATGGTTGCACGCGGGCTAACACCCATGTCTAACCATTGATCAAGCTGGTCGCTGTATTGCTTAGGTTGGCGCGTCGCCATTACCAATCTGATGATGTACTGCTCAATGGTGTCTGCCATGTGAATGTTGAGCACTTCTTGGCGAGCTTCGAAGATAGTTTGTTGAGAAATAGGCTCTGGTTGAACTGGTTGATTGCCTTGAGCTTCGCCTCTGTTTAGGCGCAAAATCTCCAGCTCACTTTCCATGTCTGGATAAGCCACTTCTAAATGCAGCAAGAAACGGTCTAATTGAGCTTCTGGTAGCGGGTAAGTGCCTTCTTGCTCAATTGGGTTTTGCGTTGCCATTACCAAAAACAAATCGGGTAAGGCATAGGTTTTTCGTCCCGCCGTCACCTGCTTCTCAGCCATCGCTTCTAGCATTGCGGCTTGCACTTTCGCCGGAGCACGGTTGATCTCATCCGCCAGAATAAGCGAGTTGAAAATCGGGCCCGATTGGAAGGTGAATTCTCCCGTTTCTGGACGAAATATATCGGTACCCGTTAAATCAGCAGGTAACAAATCTGGCGTGAATTGAATGCGGTGGAAGTCTCCCTCGACACAGTCAGCCAATGATTTTACTGCGCGAGTTTTTGCTAGCCCGGGAGGCCCTTCAACGAGGATATGACCATCGGCCAAAAGGGCTATCATCAGCTGCTTAACAAGCTCTTTTTGACCAATGATTTGAGACTCTAAATAGTTTTGAAGGACTTCGAAATTTGTTTTGTGCATTTTGGACTCTCTGGGTATCCATTTGATTTTTATTTTGAGTATTGGTCACTGATTACTAGGAAAAAGTTCCAGTACGTTTGTGGAATTTATTTTTTCAAAATTGGAATTATTTACAAGCGGTTAACGAGAAAAAACCACTGAGCCATGGTTTGTACCATATCAATTGTTTTTTATATATCAAAGCTTCAGAGGTCTGTCGTTAAGTGAGCTTCGTGGAACCTTATTATCCAGATAATTAAAATGAATGGTTACGTTTCACTGCATTAGTCTTGCTGATAGTTTTTTCTATAGAAGAATGATTGCTTTGTTTCACCATGCTTACAAATTTTTGCGAAATACCTCTCTAGTTTGATGGGGTTTAGCCGATATATGGTGGAGAGAGTGCACTACTGGTTTAAGTGCACCAAAAAAATCCTGTTCAGGATATATAAATAACGAGCGATTCTTTTTAAAGGTCCAAATATGTTGAAAACTAACTCTCTGAGTATTAAACAAAAAGTTGTACTTGGAATTACCTTCGCAGTTCTTGCATCAACGGTGATTGTCGGTGCGATGGCACAAAAGCAAGCAAGAGATGTTTTGAGTCATCGATTAGTCGATATTGAGCTTCCGGGAATGTTAGAGCGAATTAATGGTGAAATTGACCGTGAAGTCTCTCAGCTATTGTTAGCTGCAGAACAAATTGCTTCGAATGAATTCATTTCTGACGCTATCGAATCGACCGATCGTGATGCCGTCTTAGAGAACAAGCTAGTAAAGCAATTGAACAATGTTCGTAACCAATACCAGCTAAATGATGCCTCGGTAGCAAACCGTCAAACGGCCTACTACTGGAACCAAGATGGCTTCTTGCGTCAACTCAATCAACAGCAAGATGGTTGGTTCTTTGGCTTTACGCAATCTGGCCAGCAGACAATGGTCAGTATGTTCCAAGAAGCGACAGGTGAAGTGAAAATGTTCGCTAACTACCAACAACCTTCTGGTTTAGCGATGTCTGGCTTATCGAAATCGATGGGTGACATGGTAAGTCTACTCAATGGTTTTAAGATCGAAGATACCGGTTTTGTTTTCTTAACGAATAGCCAAGGTGATGTTCAAATTCATCGCGAACGTTCGCTTAGTGATTCATCACTTCAACAACTTTACGGTCCTCAATCTAGTCAGTTGTTAAGCAAGTCAGGATTTAACCTGATTACAACGGAACATAAAGGACAAGAGTTGTTTGTCGCGAGTTTGTATGTGCCGTCAATGGATTGGTTCGTTGTTGGTGAAGTTCCGACGAGCGAAGTTTTTGCTGAGCTTGATGCAACGGCTAAACAGATGCTGATCATGACCGCTGTTGTAGCGTTAATCTTTATTCTGATGGGCGTAGTGCTAGCAAACAGTATTACTCAACCGATTAAACTTTTGGCTAAGCGATTCGGTGACCTTGGCGAAGGTGACGGTGACCTTGCTCAGCGTATCGAAGTGAAAGGCAACGATGAAATTGCACAGCTTTCTAAGGGCTTTAATGGATTCATCGAAAAGATTCACGAGTCGATGAAAGAGGTGTTTTCTACAAGCCAAGCACTTCAAGTCGCCGCTGAGAGTGTTTCTAATAAAGCACACATCACCCACGACAATAGCCAAGAACAACGAGATCAAACTCTTCAGGTAGTTGCAGCCATTAACCAGATGGGCATGACAATCAGCGAGATTGCATCGAATGCGGCAACGGCTGCGGAAACGGCAACACAGGCTTCAGGCAATACTGAAGTAGGCCGATCTGTGGTAAACAAAGCAAAAGACGCGATCAGCCGTTTAGCGCAAGACATCGAAAGTACAGGTCAAGTGGTAGAGCAGTTAGCTTCAACGACTCAAGACATTGGCTCTATTTTGGGTGTAATTCGTGACATCTCTGAACAAACCAACCTACTAGCTCTGAACGCTGCTATTGAAGCTGCGCGTGCGGGTGAACAAGGTCGTGGTTTTGCCGTGGTAGCGGATGAGGTTCGTAACCTAGCAAGCCGTACCGCAGATTCTACGGAAGAGATTCAGAAGATGATCAACCAACTGCAAAGTGATGCTAAAGATGCCGTAACGGCGATGAGTGCAGGCAAAGTGATTACACTTGAAGGCGTATCGGCGTCGGATGAAGCGGTGGACGTACTGGGTGGTATTTCAGACCGTATCGTTGATATCACTGACCGTAATACTCAAGTGGCAACGGCAACGGAAGAGCAATCAACTGTAGTTCACACCATCAACCAGAACATTGAAGAGATCAACGCGATCAACGAAGTGACGACTGGAACCGCAGAGCAGCTTGCTGAAGCGAGCCAAGAACTTCAACAGCTTTCTTCTCGTCTAGATAAGATGGTTGGCTCGTTTAAGCTTTAACAGCCAATAAACATACAGAACTATAATTGGAGCCGGATTCACTTCATGTGAATCCGGCTTTTTTACGTCTAACATGTTTGTTCGTTGATATGGCTTTTACGTCTGATACTGCTTTTTATGTTTGGTGTGGCTTTTACGTCTGATACTGCTTTTTACGTTTGGTATAGCTTTTTACGTTGAACGTCGCCATTCAGACCGCAGTTCTGCATTTAAGCTGATGTTCACTTGATCTGGTTTCGGGCTTTGCACCTAATCGCCCTAGCATCATAGAGCGTAAATGAGTAAAATCTCGCTAGGTTTAATATTTAGGTAAGTATCATGAGCGATTTTGAAAAAGAACTAGAGCAGATGACTCAAGAGATGGGCGATGAGCCTGAAGTGAAACTTCCATCACTTGAAGAGCAAAAAGCGATCGTTGCTGAATTTAAGCGACTAGAAGCGGAAGGCAAACTGACACCTGAAGTGTTAGAACAGCATTTTGGCCAGTTCAATAAAACAAGTGATACGCCAATTCACTAAGTTATTTACTACGATTGGTATTAAAGTTGAGCAAGCCTATATCTTTATCGTATAGATAGGGTGGCTTTTAGCTCCAACAGATAAAGGTCTAGCATTCGCTAGGCCTTTTTTGTTTTTATACTGAACAGACAACAGACAACAGACAACAGACAAAGCGCGATCTATTTAATGAAAGTAAAACTCGTTGTCAGAAAATGAGAAATCCCCCTTACAAGGTAAGAGGGATTCGATATGGGCAAGTTATATCCTAAAAAGACGAACCGATTAGTCGGTGCCGTACTCTTTGTACAAGCGACGACATGCTCTACCATCGCTATGGAACAAGTGACAACGGTGTGCAGGAATACCAATCGCTAGCTTGTCACCAGACTCAATCGTCAACGTGTCTGGCTGGCGATAGATAACGTCAGCATCGGCACTGTCGAGGTTTAGGTAAACTTGTGTTTCGTTACCGAGCTTCTCGACCATCAACACATCAGCTTCAATCGTCGCATCACCTGTTTCAGCAGACAATAAGTGCTCAGGACGAACACCTAGAGACATACGGTCACCAGCGTTGACAGTCGTGCCATCAACTGGGATCCAGAAAGTCATGCCGTTTGAAAGTTGTACCAATACGCGTTCAGCTTCAGCTTGTTCGATGTGAACCGACATAAAGTTCATTTTTGGTGAGCCAATAAAGCCAGCAACGAAACGGTTTTGAGGATAGTGGTAAAGATCAAGAGGTTTACCCACTTGAGAAACAAAACCACCATCAAGCACAACGATTTTATCCGCCATTGTCATCGCTTCAACTTGGTCGTGTGTTACATAAATCATGGTACAGCCCAGTTGACGCTGTAGCTTGGTGATTTGTGAACGCATTTGAACACGAAGTGCTGCATCCAGGTTAGATAGAGGCTCATCAAGTAGGAATACGTTTGGTTGAGAAACCAAAGTACGACCAATCGCAACACGTTGACGTTGACCACCAGACAATGCTTTAGGTTGACGTTCAAGAAGGTGACCAAGCTGAAGGATTTCTGCAGCATGTTCAACACGCTTGTCAATTTCAGCTTTATCGGCGTTTGCCAGTTTAAGACCAAAAGACATGTTGTCGTAGAGATTTAGGTGAGGGTAGAGCGCGTAAGATTGGAATACCATACCTACACCACGTTTTGATGGCTCAACATCGTTCATGCGTTGATCACCAATGTACAAATCACCAGACGTAATATCTTCTAGACCTGCGATACAGCGTAATAGCGTCGATTTACCACAACCTGATGGTCCAACGAATACTACGAATTCACCTTCGTTGATGTCTAAGGTTACGTCCTTAGAAATCTGTACATCACCATATGATTTATAAACGTTTTTTAACGTGACACTCGCCATCTAGCTTGTCCTCGATCGATCAAATTTTAAGTTTTACTGCTTATCATTATAAGGAATTTTTGGGTCAGCAGTAACTGTAGGAATTGGTAAGTATTGAGTGAGTAAGAAAAAAGTGGGTGGGACTTGAATTCTTTAACCAAGCCCACCCGTCATAGCCAAACTGGTGCCTATTTCCCCCACATCCAGCTAAATCTCCCCCGTGATTCAATCACAGATTTAGCTCGATGCTTAATAAAGACAACAGCGGGCAGTGAAGCCAACTAAATGAAGAATGCGTCAACGCATAACATTCGCTGGTAAAGGGTTCTTACTATCCACTCTTGGATGAATGCAGTTTCGGTGAATTCGCGTAATGGTACATCCTCCCAATAGAAAATTAACTAGGGGGAGTAGGAGGGGAGGAGTAGATAAAGGGGGTTATCTATAACTGGCGATCCAGTTCAAATAAATCCACCGCATAACGGTGATGTGGATCACGATGAGTATCTACTTTGTGACTTCGCTCGCCAATCTTACCGGATGACGATCACGAAATTAGGCCATAATAGCTAGGGCGTAGTGGCTAGGATGATGAGCTGTCATTGATTTTCTCAGATCATAGCCTCCGAAAACTGGCTCGTCTTAATTGAATGCGCCCTACGTATAAAT
The DNA here is from genome assembly GCF_041439035.1 of Vibrio sp. 1F263. Classification (NCBI taxonomy): domain Bacteria; kingdom Pseudomonadati; phylum Pseudomonadota; class Gammaproteobacteria; order Vibrionales; family Vibrionaceae; genus Vibrio; species Vibrio sp. 1F263. The sequence continues at coordinate 56,709 of NZ_JBGONI010000003.1, forward strand.
ATAAAAAGGATATTGACATGAAAAACGCTCTAAGCGCTGTAGCTCTAGGCACAATCGTTGCTCTGGGTTCTTTTGGTGCAAACGCTGCTATCGAAGAAGGTCAACTAACTATTTGGGTTGGTGGCGACAAAGCTTATGAAGGAATGGCTGAAGTAGGTAAACGCTTTGAAGAAGATACTGGTGTTAAAGTAACCGTCGCTTTCCCAGACAAACTAGAAGAGAAATTCTCTCAGGTTGCAGCAGCTGGCGATGGCCCAGACATGATTTTCTACGCACACGACCGTTTTGGTGGTTTTGCTGAAGCAGGTCTTCTTGTTGATATCAAACCTTCTAAGGAAACTAAAGAAGGTATCGTAGACTTCGCATGGGATGCTGTTTCTTACGAAGGTAAAACAATCGCTTACCCAGTCGCGGTTGAGTCAGTTTCTCTTATCTACAACAAAGCACTTGTTCCTAACCCACCTAAGTCTTGGGAAGAGATCCCTGCACTAAACGCTAAGCTTCAAAAAGATGGCAAGAAAGCAATCATGTGGCCTCTACGTGGTGGCGCTTACTTTACATGGCCTCTACTTGCAGCTGACGGCGGTTACGCGTTCAAGCAAACAGCGGAAGGTTACGACATTAAAGATGCAGGCGTAGCGACTGACGGTGTTCAGAAGTCTCTAGGTTTCATTGAGAAGATGGTAAAAGACAAAGTTATTTCTGCGGATATGGATTACTCAGTTGCTGAGTCTGAATTCGTAGCAGGTAACGTTGCAATGACAATTAACGGTCCTTGGGGCTGGGCAAACATCGAGAAAGCTGGCGTAGATTACGGCGTAGCAACATTGCCTAAGTTCAACGGTAAAGCGTCTAAGCCATTCGTTGGTGTATGGGCTGGTGGTATCAGCACCGCTTCTCCAAACCGTGATCTAGCCGTTGAGTTTATGGAAAACTACCTACTAACTGATGAAGGTATGAAGAGCTTGAACGACGACAAGCCACTAGGCGCTGTTGCTCTTAACTCTTTCCAACGTCAACTAGACAGCGACACTCGTATTGCAGCAACAATGGATAACGCGATGAACGGCGAAATCATGCCTAACATCCCTCAGTTCACAACATTCTGGTACAGCATGGAAGAAGCTATTGGCAACGTAGTTGATAGCCGTCAATCAGTAGAGCAAGCACTAAAAGGTGCTGAAGCTCGAATGACTAAGTAACAACCAAGCACTACCTTTTAAGGAGGGGGCAACCTCTCCTTACTTTTCTATTTTTATATCTCGTTAGCAGGTTCCTCTATGCAGTCAGTTCAAGGTTCAGATGCGATCCCGGCACCATCAAGCCTTCCAGGCAGTAAAAGCGTCTTCATCAAATGGGGGTTGCTTGGTAGTGTTGGCTTAATTAATGGCTACGCTACAATTTTAATGTATTCTCGCGGTGAGCTCGCATTTGCGCTGCTTACTGTGATTTTAACGGCTTTGGCTCTTTACATTTTTGGTAGTAAGAAAACTTACGCCCACCGTTATATTTACCCCGGTATTGCCGGAATGATCTTATTCATTCTTTTCCCACTGGCATATACCGTAGGGCTTGCGTTTACTAACTACAGCGCAAAAAACCAGCTCTCTCTAGAGCGTACTCAAACCGTTCTTTTAGACCGTTCATTCCAAAGCGGTGAAAGCTACCCATTCACTTTGTACAAAACAGATAACGGTCACCAGATCGTTGTGAAAGATGGCGACCAGCTGTTAGCAACTGATGTATTTTCTCTGGAAGGCATGACATCAACAGAGATGGACCTATCTGCAATTGACTCTGTACAAGGTGAAAAAGAGAAGATCAAAGCGATCATCCAAAATCGCTCTGTGATCAGTGGTGTCGATTTCCATCTGCCAAATGGTGATGACATCCGCATGAGCGGCTTACGTAAATTTGCTGCCGTTGCACCGCTTTACACTCTTCAAGATGACGGGGAAACGTTATACAACAATGAATCTGGTGAAATATTGAAACCAAACATGGAAGTGGGTTTCTACCAACCGGTTGACGAGAAAGGTGAGTTTATCGGTAACACCATTTCTCCAGGATTTGTTGTAGACATTGGTACAGCCAACTTTGAACGTGTTTGGAAAGATGACGGCATCAAAGAACCGTTTATCAGCATCTTTATTTGGACGGTTGTGTTCTCCATTTGTACGGTAGCCTTCACACTTGCAATTGGTTTGGTTCTGGCAAACGTTGTGCAGTGGGAAGAGCTGAAAGGCCGTGCTGTGTATCGTGTTCTACTAATTTTGCCTTACGCCGTACCAGCATTTATCTCGATTCTTATCTTTAAGGGCCTATTCAACCAGAGCTTTGGTGAGATTAACATGGTGCTTGAGAGTATCTTTGGTTTAAGCCCAAACTGGTTCTCCGACCCGATCTTAGCGAAATCCATGGTGTTGATTGTTAACACTTGGCTAGGCTTCCCTTACATGATGATTCTATGTATGGGTCTACTAAAAGCGATTCCTGAAGATTTGTACGAAGCGTCAGCAATCGATGGTGCTAACTTCCTTGATAACTTCAAGCGAATCACTTTTCCATTGATGATAAAACCGTTAACACCACTATTGATTGCAGCGTTTGCCTTTAACTTCAATAACTTTGTAATGATTCAACTATTGACGAACGGTGGCCCGAACATGATTGGTACTTCTGAGCCAGCGGGTTACACAGACTTGCTTGTAAGCTACACGTACCGAATTGCATTCGAAGGCGGCGGCGGTCAAGACTTTGGTCTAGCAAGTGCAATCGCAACGCTTATCTTCCTATTGGTTGGTGCCCTAGCGTTACTAAACCTTCGTTTCACTAAATTGACTCAAGATTAAGGAGCACGACAATGGCTATGGTACAAGGTAAGAGCCTTAAATACCGAGTATGGGCAACGCATATTGCGCTGTGGTGCTTCTTAGCGCTAATTATTTTCCCACTACTGATGATTATTGCTATCTCATTCCGCGAAGGTAACTTTGCAACCGGTAGCTTGATTCCAGATAACCCATCTTTGGAACACTGGAAATTGGCTCTGGGTATGTCAGTGACGAATGCTGATGGCTCAGTTACTCCGCCTCCATTCCCAGTACTGACTTGGCTGTGGAACTCGATAAAAGTAGCGGGTATTACGTCAATTCTTATTGTGACACTGTCGACAACATCGGCTTACGCATTTGCTCGTATGCGCTTTAAAGGTAAAGAAACTATCCTGAAAGCGATGATGATTTTTCAAATGTTCCCTGCGGTATTGGCTCTAGTGGCTATCTACGCACTGTTCGACAAATTAGGGCAATACATCCCATTCTTAGGCTTGAACACGCATGGCGGTCTGATCTTCTCGTACTTGGGCGGTATTGCATTGCACGTTTGGACGATTAAGGGCTACTTTGAGACGATTGATAACTCTTTGGAAGAAGCTGCAGCATTAGATGGCGCAACACCTTGGCAAGCGTTCAGATTGGTTCTATTGCCACTGTCAGTACCCATCCTAGCGGTTGTATTCATTTTATCTTTCATTGGTGTTGTTGGTGAAGTACCGGTTGCTTCCATCCTATTATCGGACGTGAACTCTTACACGCTAGCGGTAGGTATGCAGCAGTACCTATATCCTCAGAACTACTTATGGGGCGACTTTGCGGCAGCAGCGGTACTTTCCGCACTTCCGATTACTATCGTGTTCTTACTGGCTCAGCGTTGGTTAGTTGGCGGTTTGACGTCGGGTGGTGTAAAAGGATAAGCTGTCCTTATAAGAAAGACAAAAGAGCGACCGTTAGGTCGCTCTATATTGGCATTTTTATTACATCATTTGGTTTGGCCGCCGATCAGTAATAAAAATAACCCTCAGGTTACGCATAGCTGGCTACTAATCAGGTTCCTTACGCTATTAATGATTAGTGGTTTTTGTAACTCTAACCCAGGTACTTACTTGGGTTTTTTTATGCCTGCTACTTTTATCTCTATCTCTATCTCTATCTCAGTCTTTTTGGTTTCTTTCAGTCATTAAATACTGAAGCACCTCTCTCCTGGATTTTTCCGGTTTCATCTCTCTAATTGAAGACATCAACGAGTCTCACAAATCAGACACTCAGTATAAGGGGCCGCAGCTCTATTGATATATGTGCAATATTTCCATGCGTGATACTTCAATAATTTGGATGCAACGGATCGGTCTATTACACAGAAAGTGCCTATAAAGGCAGGCTTGTGTTAATTTTTTGTGGTGGGTATTCTCGGTAGTTATTGATTTAGTGGTAAATATTTCAAAAAGGGAAGGAGAAAAGGAAGAGGTGATGTGAGACTAGAACTCTTTGCTAGAAGGTGCGCAACCTAAATGCTGAAGTAAAACATAGATGCTGTCTTGATAAAGAGCTACGCGACGAAACAGATCCGCAAACGTCTGATCACCGCCAAAACAAGCTTGGATATAGTGGTTAATTTCATTCGTGTCGTAGCCTTCGACGTACAAACTTCTAACCCATTGATACTCAACTGCCTTCAAGTTCGTCAGTGTAGATTCGCAAAGGGTGGGAAATGTTGTGCTCAAAAGTGGCTCCAAGAAATTTAAATACATCCATTATGATTGGCGGTATTTAAACAGAGCAAAATGACGACTTTATTACAGTCAAAATAAATCCGTGAACAAGTATCGGATCATTTTAACTTTTGACTGGGTATCACGCTTTATAGTCAGCATTAGGTGTGTAACGGATTTACTTGGGTATAGAGAGGGAATTGAAAATGCCAAGCAAGTACTGCCTGGCATCGTAATAAGGTTTTGTAGGGTAGATCTGCTAGTGGCGCCTATTTAAGATACTTTACGTGTGCTTCCATCTCTTCACCGATCTGTTTTCGCATGTTCATTAGACGAATAGCAGAATCTCTTAATTCGATGTCTTCTGATGTTTCTGGTACCCATTCTGGCACTTTAGTCGGGTTACCATTTTCATCAACAGCGACCATAATAACGATACAGTGAGTCGTTAGGCGGTTGTTGAGTTCTTTTGGGTCGCTGGCTTGAACATCGATAGCGATGTGCATAGAAGATGACCCTGTATAAATGACCTTCGCACTTACTTCAACAAGGTTACCCACATGGATTGGAGCAACGAATCGAATACCACCAGCGTAAGCGGTAATACAGTACTTACCACTCCATCCAGCAGAACAAGCGTAAGCCGCTAAATCGACCCATTTCATTACGGCACCACCATGAACTTTACCACCAAAGTTCACATCCCCGGGTTCAGCTAAAAAACGCAGAGTAACGTCTCGTTTACCATCTTGTCGGCTATTGTGACTGCTCATCTATCTTCCTTCATTATTATTGTTCTGAATAACATGCTCGTTACTTGCTAATAACAATATACTTAAGATGACATAAATTAAAGCGGATAATCTCACGAACAAGACTATTTTTTCAAACAGATGGCGAGTTGATGACTATTGATGTTTAAAGGAGGTGGACGTGACTCTCCAACAGAGGAGTACTTTATCGAGCAAGTTGGCGGAAGGGTCGATTGAAAAAAAACACCTAGCGGAATGCTAGGTGTTTCTAAGCCGTGTGGTACTCATGTCGGTACCTTTTTGAGTTAGCCAACTAACCGTCGCTTATCTGGTTTAGTTAAAGTGATGGTATCTTAATTAATCCCAAAACGATAGTTAGATTTGTTTTCTTATCAGCTCACTTTCTGTTCGGAAAGTATAGAACCTTCGCGTAGATATTTCCTTTCTTATTATTGCTAGAAAATTCTTTTAATGCATTTTGCAGTAATAATCTGTATTTGTCGGGGAGTTAAGGTGTTAAAACTAAATTGGTATCAATTTTAAAGTATTCACTTTTGTATAAACCAAAGTAACTAGACGGTTCTTTCGTTGCTATAACTATTCCAAATGGCTCATAGTGACCTGGGTTACATGAGCCGTGTGACCATAGGAGAGCGATTAGAGCAACAGTTACCTGCTTTCTGGAGAGTTATTCTAACGCTTTGAATAATTAAACCGTACTTAGTGCATTAAACGGAAGTTGCTGAGATATTGCAATAGTAAACACCATTATTAAGCGCACTTAAAAGCTTCATGAACGAAAAATAAAATCAGAGAGCATGAATCGAGAAATCGACAATAAACAACAGTACCTGCTAACGAGGCAGGTACTGAGTGGAAAATGGAATGGGGCATTGTCGCTGGTTAAGCGGGGTTAGCTTTGTTGAGGGAGAGGTGCCTCAAGCCTTGGTTTTCTTTTGATTTGAGCAAGGATGACACCTGAAATCACCATCACACCACCAATGATGTGGAACTGGTTAATTTCTTCGCCAAGCCATGTCGCGGCTAATACGATCGCAACAACAGGAAGCAAGTTCATGAACATCGCGCTTGAGTCTGCACCAATGGTGTCAATCGCTTTCACCCACATCCAAGGTGCTAAAATTGAAGCGGCAACCGCGGCGTAAGCTATCAATGGGAGCGCTTGTTGCGGTGGTAAAAGCTGTTCGCTGGTAAGCCAAAGTGGCGTAAGCATCGCGACAGCAAACAGACCCTGAATGTAAATCACCACCCAGCTACTGATTGGCATTTTCCAGCGTTTCAATAGCACACAGTAAGAAGCATAAACAAAGGCTGCAATCAGCATATAGCCATCGCCTTGAGTCAATTCTTGATACATGAAGAATAACGGATCGCCTTTACCTAACATCAGAGCTAAGCCTGACAGTGACAACACACCACCCACAATACTCAAACTAGAAATCGACTTGTGCAACAAAGGAACGCTTAGAAATACACTGATCAACGGGACTAAAGACGTGATCAATGCCATGTTGGAAGCGGTTGTGGTTAAGCCGGCGTAGTAACCTAGAGATTGGTTCAACACCATGCCCAAAAAGCCGAGGAACGCTAATTTCGATAGGTTTGGCTTAATGACAGCCCACTGCTTCATCACCGGGCGAATACAGAAAGGCGTGAGAATTAACATTGCAAAAAACCAGCGGTAAAAACTCATCGCGCTAGGTTCTATGGTGCTTGCAGCAAGCTTGTTGACGATTGCATTGGCGCCCCAGATACAGACTGTAAAAAATGGTAAGAGGTAATGCATGTGAATTCCGTGGCGAATGAGTTGATGCGGCCAGTTTGACAGGTCGTTATACTTACAAGTATCTTTAGAAAGACATCAGGCGCGATAGGAAGACAAGTTTGAAAAAACACTCCAGAAACCTTCATCCATCCTTATCAATTGATAAGGCACCATCCAACGTATTTATGAATTTTGAAGCGTTTCTTTCGAACACTGAAACCCGAGTTCATAGCCACTCATGGGGACAGGTTCAATTGATCAGTGGCGGTATATTAGAGATGGAAGCGGAAAGCACTCGATTTCTAGCGCCACCACACTTGGCGATTTGGGTACCGGCCGGGGTGATGCATTGCAGTTATAACCGTAAGCCTTTGGACTACTGCTCGCTAAATATCGCCCCAGAACTCACGCAACACCTGCCAGATAAAACCAGCCTTATAAAGATCACGCCGATTGTGTCTTCTATCATCGATGATTTTCGCGATCGTGGAATCAATGTTGCGGAAAGCCAACAAGATCAAAGGCTTGTCCAGGTACTGCTTGACCAACTTGCGCAACGTGAGGTTGAACACCACTTCTTACCTTCGACCGACAATAAGTACCTCGCGCCTATACTGGCTTCTGTTGAAGAGAACCCAACCGATGAAGTGACACTGAAAGATTGGGCTGAACGTGTCCACACCACGGAAAGAACCCTTTCTCGCCACTGCCAGACGGAGCTTGGAATGAGCTTTACAGAGTGGCGATTACGTGTCCGCTATCTGTACTCGATGGACTTGTTAAGAAACGGCCAATCGGTTAAAGAGGTCGCCCTTACATTGGGCTATAACCAAGCCAGCCCATTTATCACAATGTTCAAACGTTACGCGAACCAGACGCCAGAACAGTATAAGAACCGTTTGTTGTGATTGGTTTCTTTTGTCAAGCGTGTCAATAATCGCTTACTTTCCTTTTTTATGTTTAACTTTTTGTTATTAAAGGATTAATTTTTTCTTGATAGCGGGCGTATACGTTGGTTTCATCAATGGTTTGAATTTGGTTATATAAGCATTTAGTTTTTTTATCGTATTTGAGTGATCATTTATATAATCACTTGCTCAAAATGCCGAGGAAAAATTTGAAGTTTATTATCCCAACGATATCAGTATTAGCTGTAACACTTTCTGCATGCGGTGGTGGTAGCGATAGCGCTGCGCCACCACCTAAAAAGACTAAAACCGTAGTTCCTCAAATGTCTATGACTCCGGCATCAGGAAGTGTTGCAGATCCAAAAGATGACGTTGCAAAAAACTCTTATAGCAGTCCTGTCATGTATTCAGCTAATGCTATAGGTAGCACTGATCTCAAAGAGTGTATCAAGTCTCTAAACCTATTTAATATTTATAGTATTGGTTGGGACGATGAATTTAATGAAGAGCTTTCATCTAAGCAGCAAAAAGATCTCAAAGGTTTTTATGGTGTTTATGGCGCAAACGGAATTGTCGATTACTCTGCCCACACCACCGAAGCTATCGAAGCTAAAGATTGGATCAGTTATTTCTACTACGATGCAAATTTTCAAGATTGTGAAGCGCGTCGTTACAAGTCATATGCCAAGGTCAATAAAGTAGGCCTAGACATTACCGAGCTTAGTTACAAGTACAGTGTAGATGCCGATGCTACGACAAACACACCTCAACAAGATATAAGTAACTATACTGCTTGGCAAAGTGACGCTGCGAAAAACACAGTGGTTGGTTTAGTGACGAACATTACAACAGGTAGTATTCAACACAAGCAGCAACTGAAAAGCTTCACATCCGACAGTGGGCGCTTTGTTGATAACGTCAATTTCAGCAAGATGTTTAGAAATAGCTATTTCTTTGAGTCTTATGACAATGGCGAAGTTGAGTTCCAAGTTGTTGGCGGTAAGGTGATTGATAGATATGCAAAATTAAACCAGTCAGCCCCAGATCCATACTATGCAGTTAACTTGATCTCGGCATACTTCCCAGGTGTTGGAACAAGAATTAATTGGTGTGTACGAGGGAGCCAGTTCGTACTAAACAAAGAGACGCCTATCAGCGAAGCACAATACAGCAGCATTATTGAAAATGGTGATTTGGGAGCTGCTTACTGTGACCCATTTGATGCGAATATCAGCCAAGTTCGTTACTACGATACAAAAGGAAGTATAGTCTCAGACAGCTCCGCAATTGCGCTTGAGTTAAACAATAAGTTGGCACAAGGCACTATTGTTAAAGACAAGTTGGATCAACGAGTAGCAAATAAGAAGTTGTACTTAGGAAAAACACACAGTGAATATTTCCAAGATACTTCTTTGGCGAATCAAGTTGATCAAATCAAAGCCGATTTGACTAAATAGCGTTTTGACGAGCGTTATGAAGGTATGCCTCCATAATCTCTAATCGTAAATTGCCATCCTCGTGATGGCTTTTTCATATCACTAGTGGGTTGGCAAGCAGTCGCGTGGCAAGACCTTCGAAATCTTAAAGATTTGTTTGCGCTTATATCCAATCATGGGCTACCGCCATTAACGAAACAAAACTGGTCAGTACATTCGAGAGGATGGTAACCACATGAATGAGATGCACTAATTTATTCCCTTTAAAGGCTTTAAATGAGTAGATTGTTGAAAGCAAAGATAGGACAAAAAACAGACCAATAGGCCAATACCAATAATACAGGGGGTCAAACTGAGTAAATTCGCATGCAACAACAGCATAAAAAAATCCAACTAAGGATAATAGGCCGTGAGCAGATTGAGCAATCGACCTGGAATTTAAGTAGTAGAGATAAGAAACCATGGGGTAGAAGGCTAATAAAACCCAAACTTGGCTAATCACAGTCAGTTGGTAGTCACTCATAATTCTCTCGATCACCTAATGCCTTGTCAATTTGTTGAAACTATACGACGAAGCTATATGCGTAAACGTTATATACGCAAAAAAATATGCGAGTACTCTAACCAAAAAAGCTAACCATTACAAAGTGCTATTGGAGTCCGTTGAATCGATTGATAAGTAGTTTAATAATGAAGACGGTTATAAGTATTTACCTGCATTTTCATAAGCTTCGATTTCTATCGGTGCTTCAACGTAACCAAAGATGGCTAGCTGCAATAAATATTTTTTAGTAAATGCTTCAAGCCCCAAGTCTTCGACTTGTTTTACATGAATCAATTCATGAGAAAGTAGTAATTTGTCACCTTTTGCTTTGTTAGCGATCCAAATACCATAACCAAATGTTGAACCCGTAAAATAAGGAGAGTCAAGCCCCAAACGTTGCATTTGAAATAGCAACGATTCATTTTCAGGTAAAGGAATTGAATCGGCATAATGTACGCGGATTTTTTCAGGATATTTGATGCCAATCTTATGTGCAATTTCAACGTATTGAGGGAGTAAAGGGATACCTTGGGTTAGTGCTATTTGTTCATTTTTTCTTACATACTTAATAGATAGTGGGAAATATGCTTCTAGTTGCTCTAATAGATGGCTAGGAGGGTTAGCATAGACGTCGTTTTTATCTTCACATCCTAGAATTGAAATAACTAAGATCAAAAGAGTGATAAATTTAAGTGATGCTTTCATTTGTTGTGAGCTCCGTTTTATCGTTATTTGTCTTGTAAGAAAAGTAATTGTCCATTAGTACAATAACAATATTCCCGAAATATATGACTTTGCCTTAGCGAAGGTTCTTAGGGTATTACTCTTTAAACATCGTTGTATTTGAAATAGGGGTTGTATTGCGATGGGTTTCACGTTTTCCCTCGACAAAACAATGAATTAAGTCGAGATCTACAAAGTTATATCCACGGTAGTAAAATTTTCGGTATAGCAAAAGCTTTGGATCGTAATGGTGTTCGTGCCGGTATGCTTAGTACCCAGTCAACTCCATATAGCCCGTACCAGAGTGTGTTCCTTCAATAACGATTGGCCCTTCCCAATAGGGTACAGACAGTGGCATTTTTGCTTCTGGATTGAGTGCCGAGACGGTCAGTTCGATTTGTTGAGTTGGAATCGAAACTTGCCATTCTGTTGGATAATCGCGTCCGTCGATTTCTGTTTGCTTGATAGCGGTTAAGCGGATGTCTTGCTGCTTAATCGCGATGCCAGAGCCATTTTGTTTCATCAGCCTTGCATGGGAATAACTGGCTTTGCCTGTTGTTGAGTTTCGAAGTTGAAATACCACCAAACTGGTTTCATCACTCAGCGTTAGCGCAAACCAATCCCAGCCTTGTTGTGAGTCGAGTAAAAACTGAGAGCTCCATTCTCTGTCTATCCAACCTTTACCAGACACCTGATGCGTGATGCCATCAATGGTTACTTCGCCTGATACATTAATGAATGGTTGGCTGTAGTAATAGGAAGCCACTTTGCCATCGCCACTTTTAGTGCTGTAGCCTTGTTCACCTTGCTTTTGATATGGCGCGTTGCTGGTTAACTTAAGCGAGTAGCCAAACTGATCTGAATTAGCGTTCAAGGTTGCGGGGAATAGGTCATTGCTTGATGAGTTCCATTGCCAGTCATCAAGATAGACACGAAATGGTGAAGAATCGACGCCTGCCAGTTCTGCTTGGTCACGTGACCATTTTTCATCGGCGTAGTGCTTATCTTTAGTGGTGACTGCGCTGTGTGCCATGTAGATTTGCTGACTTTGCCACGTAGTTTCCTTAGTGCTATTGCCACTTTCCAGTGGTGCAGCCGCGAAGCGGAATTGTGTCCACTGCACGCCTAACGCATTGCCGTCTTCATCAATTAAGTTTGCGGTTAAGTACCACCATTCATGACGAAAATTAGGGTGTGCTTGATGGTCGGCAGGGAAGGTGATCTCGATACCTTTTACTACCGGAGAAAATTGCGCTTGATCGATTGCCGTTTCATTCTCGGTTTGTGTTTCTGCGCCAAGTATCGAACCCATATTTTGAGCTGATGGTTGAGTTGAGTCCTCACACCCTAAAAGGAGCAAGATGCCAAGTGTGAGAACGAAAACTCTCATTGATCGATTCATCACAACACCTCACTTTGCAAACTGGATACCACGGGTTTACTGACCAAACGCCACAGTGGAATCAAGGTCGCAAACACAGCCACAAGAATGGTGATGGTTGCGATGCTGAGTGCGTCACTCCAATTCCATACGTAATTTAAGCTCCAACCAAAGGCGCGCAGGGTGACGATGTCCGTTAACACATAACCGACCATGGAGCCGAGTGGTAAAGCGATAACCAGAGTGAAGGTGACCAAAACAACGATTTGCCCGACCACCATCGCCATCAATTTTCGCTGACTAACACCGAGTGCATACAACCTTGCAATGGCGGCTTTGCGTGCATCGAGCAACATGAAACAGGCGCAGAACAACCCTATCACCGCCACCATTAAAGTGACGCCATTAAGCGCCCGAGTGATAGCAAAGGTTTGTGAGAAGATATCTAAAGCGATCGATTTGATCTGCGCTTGATCGTAAAGCTGACTTGGGTGCAGATTGAGTTGTTGGCGTAGCTGTTCGTACACCACTTGTGGGTCGCCAGAGACTTTGATTCCCAAGCTGGTGGGTAAGTCAGTAAATCCGCTTTCGAGCCATAAACTAGGTGAAAGTAACACTTCACCATTCGGTGAGCCGTAATCATGGAAAATCGCCCCGACGATGAGTGTTTTGTCTTGGATCGAGTCGAGCTTGAGTCGGCTTCCAAGGGACAAGCCGAGCTTCACTGCCGTAGGTTCGCTGATCGCTACGAATTCACCTTGGTAAAAGCGCGTCCAGAAATCATCAAGGTGGGATTGAAATACCATGGTTTGCTCAAGTGTGTCTCTGTCTTTGGTACCGAGCAAAGTCGGCAAGCCCTGTAAGTTATCGTCGACATAGTATTGCTTATAAACGGTTTCAACACTTTCAAACTGCTCTAACGCACGTTCCGCATTCGCGATTTCACCTTGGGCAGGGCTAACGTAAATATCGGCATGTAAGCGCTGTTCAAGCCATTGCTTTAACGTGGATTCAAAGCTGCCGACTAAGGTATTCATTCCGATATTGGCGGTGACAGCGAGAAGCAACGCCATCATGGCGAGGGAGAGAGGGGAGATAAGTTCACGCAGCTCAGCGAACAGATATTGTATTAACCCCGATTGGGTGCGTTTTTCGCTCCAGTTCGCTAGCACGCTGAGTGTTTTGGGCAAATACAAAGGAATCGACACCACTAACACACCGAGCCATGCCATGGTGAAGCGATGATGTTCGCTCAGCCATAACCCTGCTAACGCGACAATGGTTAATACCGCCCCGATAACAAACAGCTGATTTTCGTTAGACACTTCCGGTGCTTGATAGAAACCGCCATGGGAAGAGAGGGGTTGTCGCACCCGCTGTTTAAAGTGCTGCCAACAGGCGACAAGCGTTGCGGCCAGCGTGAGTAGCAGTGCCTGCACTAACCATTGCCACTGCCATGTGCCGGGAAGCAGTGTCGCACCATAAAGTTGCTCAAGCGTTATCGCGACGGTTGGATGTAGCCAATGGCTGAGTTGAATGCCGAGAATGAAACCAAGCGACGCGCCCACTGTGACTAACAGAGTCAGCTCGACTAACAGAGCTGAAAATACGATGCTTGGCGCAATGCCGGCTTGTTGAATTTGCACCAACAGCCGATTACGTTTCAGCAAACTGTACTTCACACCGTTGTAAGCGATGAACAGGCCAACTAAAAACGCCAACAAACTCATGGCGGTGAGATTGAGGTGAAAGCTATCGGTAATTGAACCGAGATCCGTGCTTTGGTTGTTGGATATCCATTGCCCTTGCTCGCCAATAAGGCTTTGCCATTTATCCTGAGCATTGCTGTTCGTGTCGCTCTTAGTGTCAAAAATAGCGATGTAGCTCAGTTGCCCTTGCTTGTTAAGCAGTTGCTGAGCGAACCCAATATCCATCAACATTCGGCTACCTAGCTGCCATTCATCTGGTAGCACTACCACTTGAGTGAGCACTTCATCCAAAGTGAGTGCGTCTACTTCTCCCAAGCTCTGGTGTTGTGATTGGCTCATCATCACAATGGGTTCACCCGCCAAGAGTTGCGGCAAAGGTAAGGCATTGTCGAACAGGGAAATGTTTGGTTCTTTGGCTTGAGTATTGCTTTTTTCGTCGACGCGAGAGTGGCGAGCTCTTGAAGTGAGGGCGGCGATCAACTCACTTCCTTGAACTGACCAGCGTCGGCCTTGTTCGTCTCTTACTCGCCCTTCAATTACAGGTAGCGCAGCGCTTAATCCACTCTGTCTTAAGCTGAAGTAGAGCGATTCCGGCAAATAGTTTTGCCCTGCTGGTGGAATGATAAGGTTCAGAGCTTGAGCGCTAAGTTGCTCGGTCGATTCTGCATAACTGCGCTTGGCATTGAGGTTAATGGCTTGCACCGCGACAAACAAGGTGACCGCTAGCACAATGCCGATCAGAATCGCTGCGGCTTGCAATGGTGATTGGCGATAGTGTGCCGCGAATAGGTTCAGAGTTAGTTTGGTATGGGTGAGCTGGTTCTGAGCGAAACCAGTTTGTTTCATTGGATTACTCACAACGCTGCCGCTCTTGGGTTAGCTTCGCGTTCCTTAAACAACCATTATCTAACACCAATTTTGTCTGCATAAAGCTGGCGCATTCTGGGCTGTGCGTAACCAAAAGCACTGCAGTGTTGCCTTGGGTGGTGATTTCACTCAGTAACTTCATTACCTCAATGCCTGCTTTGTGGTCGAGGTTGCCTGTGGGTTCATCGGCAAGCAGTAGCTTGGGTTTGTGAGCTAAAGCACGCGCTATTGCCACCCGTTGTTGCTGACCGCCAGAAAGTGCGGATACGTGTCTTTCTAGTAGCTCGCTGATGCCCAATACATCAACTAAATAATCGCACCAGTCGCTCCATTCTTGTTGATTTAAATGGAGAGGAAACGCGATGTTTTGTTTTACGTTGAGTGGCGTTAATAAGTTGAACTGTTGAAAGATAACGCCTAGTTTTTGATGGCGGAATCGGCTCCACTGTGGATCTTTCCAATCTGATGTGTTCTCGCCATCGAGCCACAATTCTCCACCAGATAGTTCGCCACCGGATAGAGGTTCAAACCCCGCAATGATATTCAGCAGAGTACTTTTCCCACTGCCACTCGCCCCTGTCAAAGCCACGCTTGCCCCTGTCGCCAAAGCGAAATCGACATTGTCCAACACGCTATGAGTGTCTTTACCATCAACAAAGCTTTTGCTGGCATGTGTGAGTGTGACAATAGGGCTTTCCATTTCCTTTCCTTATAACCAAAACTAACCATCAAAAGGTGTCGTTACTTGTGGCTATTACCGAAGCGACAAGCTCTATAAAACTGTAGACAATAATCTCAAACAATAGAGCGATTTATATCGAATTATTAATAACTTGTACTTCGATAAGAGGGAAATAGATCAGTGCGAGGGAGAATACAGATGTTGGTGGGAATGTTTAAGCCATCAAAGATGTTTTCGAATTTGTTGTTAGATGGTTCGTGACCACGTTTATGATACTTAGAGTAAAGACTATTTGCTCTAAATTTTCACGTAAGAAGACGCAATAACAACTTGTTGTTAACGTAATGAGATTAATTTATTCGCGATTGTGTACTTACACCACTAATCGCTAATACAAGATGGCAGATTCTATGATTTTCGAATATTATAGTTTTAATATTGGGATAAATATCACATTTTGGTGCGTGCATGTTTAGTTGTCAGTCCATTTGTAAACAGTTCGTTATACTGCTAGCAGTAATCGTTTGTTCGCTTTTCACTGTATCCGCTAGTGCAGACACGAAAAGCACTTTGCGTGAAGAAACAATAATCATAGGGGTTATTAGCTCTAACCCAAAAAAAGCATTCAAACGTGCTCAGCCTTTTGCTGATTACTTAGCTGAAAATCTATCTAACGATGATATCAAAACAGGCCAAGTTGTTGTCGCCCGCGACTCTCGTCAAATGGCTCGTTGGATAAAAAGCGGTCAGGTAGATCTGGTTTCTGAAACGGTGTTTGCAGCACAGGAATTAATGCAATATTCGGGTGCTGAACTTTTAGCAAGACGATGGAAAAGCGGTGTGGCGGAATACCATTCAATCTTCTTTTCCAAACGCAATAACGGGGTCGACTCCCTAGGTGACCTGCGAGGCAAAACGGTTGTCTTTGAGGATGTCGGTTCTACTAGTGCATTTCTTGTCCCTGCGGCGATACTGCTTGGGCAAGGATATAAGCTCTATGAGCTAAGCTCCCCTAGAGAATATCCACCGAAAGACAAGGTGGGTTATTTTTTCTCCGATGAATATTCAAAGTCTGGAGGAGAATCTAACATGATGAGCTGGGTTCATCGTAATATTGTTGCGTCAGCTGCATTTAGTAATCTCGATTGGGAGAAAGAAATTCCCGAGCAGGTAAAACAACAGTTACAGGTAATCCATACTTCTCAAGCGATTCCCCGCTCACTAGTACTAATACGCCCTGATCTCTCCTCCGAACTTAAGCAAAACATGCTCTTAGTATTGCTTGCGGCTCATGAAAGTGAGGAAGGTAAACTGGCTTTGAAAGCCTATAAGAAGACGAAAAAGTTTGATGCTATCACACCAGAGATTGTAGAAAGCATTTCTTGGGCGGAAGCGCAAAAACGACTGGTTGATGAATACATCTCCCGTTAACTAGAGAAGTTATTGCTTATGAAGTTAAAAGGTAAATTGGTTCTCGGAAACATGCTTATGGTCGTTTTGACTATGGGCTGCCTTTCCTTGTCTCAGTGGCTGATATCTTCATACTATAGTGATGAAATTCTGGAAGAAACGGCAACGAATATTGCAGAGAACTTTACTTCCCAAGCTCAGAGTCAAGCAGAACAAACGGTTGAGTACCTCTCAGATGCACTTTTTGATCCGATGTATTTTTATGATATCGATAATATTAACTCCATTTTAGAGCCTGCCTTTGAAAATAAAGATGTCATATTCATAAAGGTTTTTGATGCTAATGGTCTGATAGTTCGTACAGGAGAAGATGTAGTACTCGGTTATGGCTCCAACTTGGATATGCCAAGGGTGCAAGAAAATGTCTTGAATAAGCAAGAAGCTTACACAGAAATCAATTCATCAGCACTGATTGTTGCGCGGCCAATCACGATGAATAAGACTCGGTTAGGTGGCATAGTGATGAGCTACTCCTTAAAGGCTGTGAAAGACGATATCGAGAAAAATAACACCATTATCAAGGATATTACTGAGTCAAGTAGAAGCTATAGCGCGGTGTTGAGCATAATCTTGACAATGTTCATGTGTTTGGTGAGCTTACTCTTTTCCATGTTATTAGCTAAGACGATGATTCGTCCGATTAATCAACTCCTACAACATTCGAAACGCATCAGTAAAGGGATTTTCCAAGTACCAAACAACATTCAGCGCAGTGATGAACTCGGAGAGCTTGCTCAGGCGTTTGATAGGATGGATTCAAGCCTCAAGCAACGGAATGAGGAAGTAGAGTTTTTAGCTTACAACGACCCACTGACTAAGTTACCGAATCGCTCTCAGTTTATTAAATGTCTTGAACTATGTATTCATCGATGCAAACAGTCAAAAGAGGTGTTTGCGGTTTTCTTTATCGATTTGGACGAGTTTAAACGTGTCAATGACAACCTTGGACATCAAGCTGGAGATGAGCTGTTAAGTGAAGTGGCTCAGACATTAACTAACTCGCTAAAAAAAATTGGGCAAATGACTACAAAGGAAGAGCCTCAATGCATGATTGCAAGAGTTGGGGGGGATGAGTTTTTACTTCGCTTATCAGGAGTTAAGACACAGGATACAGTATCTAAGTTTGCCTCTGATATTGTGCACTCACTAAAACAGCCGATTTACCTCAATTCCGTAGGTGAATCGGTAGTGGTTGGAGCGAGTGTTGGCGTTGCTTTATATCCAGACTCGGGAAATACCTCTGAAGACTTGGTGAAAAGTGCGGACATGGCAATGTACAGCGCCAAAGAGAATGGTAAAGGTAGGTACTGTTTCTTCAACCAAGAAATCGAACAGAAGATACTCGCAAGAGGAGTCATCGAAAAGGAACTTAGATCTGCGATAGATGATTTTTCTCAGTTTAGGCTTTTATATCAACCAAAGTTTGACCTGAAAACAGGGCATGTCGTTGGAGTTGAAGCCCTTATACGTTGGCATCACCCTACAAAAGGCAATATTTCTCCAATTGAGTTCATTCCTATTGCTGAAGCCACGGATATTATTCATACACTTGGTGATTGGATAGTAATGCAAGCCTGCAAAGATATTCAGGAGTGGGATTTTAGACATCACCTTCCTCCCGAATTTTATGTTGCGATAAACCTGTCTCCAAAGCAGCTCTATGGCGATAAAGCACTCCGAACATTCCAATATCAAACACAAAAACATCAAGTTGAAGTGACAAGGTTACATATAGAAGTAACCGAAACGGCCCTAATGTTTGATAAGGTAAGCGCAAAGAAAACGTTGGACGACCTTAGGAGTATGGGGATCAAAGTCTGGTTAGATGATTTTGGCACCGGATACTCTTCACTAGGGTTCTTACGAGAGTTCAACATTGATGGTTTGAAAATTGACCGAAGCTTTGTCAATGATCTTGAGTGCGATATGAATGACCGCGCTCTATGTGCGGCAGTTGTTTCAATGGCTCACCAGCTAGGTATTAAGGTCGTTGCTGAAGGAATTGAAACAACTGTCCAGTCAAGCTTCTTAGCGCAATCGGACTGTGACTACGGACAAGGTTATCTCTTAGCCAAACCTATGAGTGCGGAAACGCTGTCGAAAAAACTTGAAACTGGGTTGAGCAAACCGAAAGATACAAACGTTATTTATCTGAAGTAATTACGCCTTATTCAGAGTCTATACCGACCAATAACAGTGTATTAATGTCTTCATGGACTAGTATACATTCCAAACTCCCCCGTTTAACGCAGTGTTAGGAGGGTTACCTAACACGAGCGCAAGTTATCGCGATCAACGATGTACTAAGGAAGTAAGATGATCTTGCCGTTCAAGCGTGTGGTTTTCGATTCAATGAGATCAATCGCGGTTTGCACTTCATCGAATGGCAGGTAGCGGTCAACGTCGAGCTGAATACCGTTTGTGATGAAGTGATCTAGCATAGTCGTGAACTTATCACGGCGAACATCTTTACCTTCGGCTTCTTCCCAATAGCGTAAGAAAAAGGTGCTGAAATCGATAGCTTGGCTTTTTGCGTATTCGAAGAAGCGTGGCTCGTAAAAATCCAACGACAGCGTCCCATAGTTGATAAAGCGCCCTTTGTTGCCAAGGGTGTGAATAAGGTTGGTTCCGGGTGATCCGCCAATCGCATCCAAGGCAACGGTTGGCATAGGCAAGCCTAACGCCTTAATTTGAGAAGCCAAATCAGCGTTCGTATCTAACACCCAACTGGAAGTGCTTGGGTATTGTGTCGGCTGTGATGTAACGACAATGATTTTGAAGCCGAGTGATACTGATAATTGCGAGAAGATCTTACCGATGGCAGAGCTGCCTGCGTTGATGATCAACACATCTTCTTGGGTCAGCTTAGCCACTTCTGTCGTCAACACCCATGCGGTTAGCGCATTAATGTACAACTGACAGGCGTAGCCATTGTCTAAATGCTGAGGAATTTGGAACAGGTCATCTGGTGATACATCGACATAGTTCTGCCATGTTCCACTGCTTGCCACAAGCACGCGCTGATTCACTGAAAACTCAGCACTGCTGGATTCTACAACCCTTCCTACCGCTTCAAATCCCGGCACTCTCGGCGGCTGATGGCTATGTTTGTATTGGCCCACACCATAAATCGACAACAGATCACTAGGGTTGATGTTAGTCGCTTCAATTTGTACGCGAACTTTATCTTTGTCTAGTGCCCCTAAAGCGACATGTTCTAACTTAAGAGATTCTTTTGGCTGACCGAAACGGAACTGGCTAATTCGGGTATTTTGCTTAGTGTCAGTCATAGTTCGGGCACCTTTATGGATTATGAGTACTGCATTGATTTTAAGTGTAGCGTGTTCATTAACAATCTTGGGTCGGTAATATTGCTCAACATCGATGTTGTTGGCAATCGATTGTTCAAATTGAAATTAGTTAACCAAAAGTTGACCAACACCTATCTACAATGATTCCTAGTTTAATAACTAGGAGTTAAGAAAGATGAACGTGCCTGAAATAATGTCTAAGTGGAAAACATTGCTGGCTCTGACCATGGCCTTGTTTGCTCTTAAGTTTCATCTACTTCTGATTTGGGGGCTATTTTGCTGGTTTTGGGGATGGGAAAATCTTCGCGCAAAAGAAGCCTTCTTTGTTGAACGTATTGAGCTAAAAGAACATCCAGTTTTGTTTACCTTAATCATCATCAGTTGGTTTGTGATGGGAGGGGTATATTTCTATATGGACAATAGAGTCTTTGAGTTTTTTAGCTCTTTGTAGCAAAGCAAAATTTAATAATTAGGATACGTTATGAAAATCTATTTAATTAAAGCGTCTGCTGGCAGCGATTACTCAAAATACAAAGCCTCTACGGGGGGACCTCCACAAAACATCTTTGCCGCCGCTGCTGCGACACCAAAGTGGTACAAGTTAGATATGGTTGATGAGACCATAGGTGAAAAAGCCGACCTTTATAATGATGCTGATTTGGTGGTGATATTTATGTCGACTCCAGATGCTTATCGGGCTTATGAGCTAGCTTCTAAATATAAGAAAAAAGGCAAAACAGTCATACTCGGGGGGTTACATACTCAGTTTAACCCTTCAGAAGCGGCAGTATATGCGGATTGTTTGGCGATGGGAGAAGTTGAGAACTACTGGGTTCAGTTACTCCGTGACGCAGAGTTTGGTTCGCTACAGCCTATTTATGAAAGCTCCGAGCCTGTCGATCTCAGTATGCTCAATCCATACCCAACAAATATCATCAATCCTGAAGCGTACAATTATACATGGTCAGTAGTTGTGACAAGAGGTTGCCCATTTAAATGTAACTTCTGTTTAGTGCCAAGGTTCTTTGATAAGTTCCAGAAAAGGCCAATCGAAAATATCGTCAGCGAGTTAGCGGATCTCAAGACATTAGGTATTGAGTGGGTTGAGTTACACTCCGACAATCTCACTCATGACCGTGAATATGCTTTGGCACTATTTAAAGCCATTGAGCCGCTTAACATGAGCTTCTATGGGGAAACGACAGTCTTGATTGCTCGTGACACCGAATTGCTTAGTGCTGCGGTGAAGTCAGGGTTCAAAGCTGTATTATTAGGCATAGAAACGCCATCTGAAGAGGCTTTAAAGGCTCAGAAAAAAGGCTTTGTGAAACCATCTAAAATGAAAGAGTACATCGCTGAGATAAGATCTCATGGTATTGAAGTATGGGGAGATTTTTTGTTCGGTTTTGATGAACATGACACTTCTATCTTCAAACAAACGCAGAAGTTCGTCGAAGATATCAAGGTTGATAAGGTGATCCCGCACTACATGATTCCGTTTCCCGGTTCGGAGTCTTTTAGTCAGCTAGAGCGAGAAGGACGACTTCTTACTAAAGATTGGTCCAAGTACGATGGTAGCCATCCGGTTTATCAGCCAAGTCGTATGAGCGTTGAAGAGCTAGAGGAAGGCTTGTATTGGATTTGGAGAAAGAATGCGAGCTTGAAAGAACGAGTTGTTGCCTGGTTCAATTAAAATTTGTTCTGGATACATGGAATGAAAATCGCGAAGGCCCATAAATAAGTTTTACTATTCGGAATGCCTGACTGAGTCAGTACACTTTAAAGGCTCCATGTGGAGCCTGTGCATCAAGTTTTTGACGTAGCGTTGAAACCCCGCGATCAAAAGCCATAGCTTTGTTTGATTGGATCGCAGACTAGTTTATATTTAGCATCCGCAGCTTCTTTCCCAGCAAATTCTAACATCGCTTCT
Organism: Vibrio sp. 1F263; assembly: GCF_041439035.1. NCBI lineage: Bacteria > Pseudomonadati > Pseudomonadota > Gammaproteobacteria > Vibrionales > Vibrionaceae > Vibrio > Vibrio sp. 1F263. The sequence goes on from NZ_JBGONI010000003.1 coordinate 78,757, forward strand.
GAATAACCCATTGCAGTGCCGAACTCTTCCATTATATAAGGATCTTCTTTGACACTCACTGTGCGATCTTTCGATAGCTCGACAATAAACTTAGCGTAATCTTGGTCTTTATCTAAGCCTGCCGCCCAACCAAAACAGTGAGCCGCATCTTGCTTAGGGAATTCGTTAAAATCTTCACCATTCACTTCGGCTAAAGCAGCACCCGAAACAAGTGCTGTAAGTAGTGACATGCTAGTAATTAATTTTTTCATATTGCTTATCTCGAATATTGAATATGAAGCTATCTTATTGCGAGCGCTATGAAATAAATGTGAATATATTTGTTATTATTTTCAAGTCATGTGACTTTTGATGTAACTGTTTTAATCTCTTACGAGCAAAGCATCGATTTCAAATGCAGCGTGTTCATAAACAATCTTGGATCGGTAATATTGCTCAACATGGCTGGTGTTGGTAAACAGTCATCATCAACGTAGTCGACATAGTCTGCCGCCGAATCAAAGATCAAAATATCCAAAGCCAAACGATCCAAGCCATATCGGCCTCGGTGGATCATATCCGCTGAAAAAACCAATAAGTCACCGGCGGCTAATGCTATCTGCTTACCACCAGAGATGTCATCGCTGCTCACTTTGCCGTTTTCTTCTTGGCGAACATTGTACTCTTCTTCGTTATCCCAACGTTTGTGCGTGCCAGGGATAAGTTCCATACCTGGCTCATCAAAAATGGGCACTCGCAGGTGCAATACTTGGGTTTCCATGATGACTTTCATCTGGTCATCAATGTCGTAGTCGTATTGACAGTCACGATGCCAGAAGTCTTTTTGTTGCGGATTTACCGGGTTGAAGAACAGCTGTGTATTCATGAATGCCGGTTTGTTCGGAATCACCGCATCAACCACATCCATCACTTGTTTCGAGCTGATGAAGTCGAAAAGTACACTTCTATCGTCGGCAGGCAAATACTCGCTTCCCGTAATTAAAGACGAGTTAAATGCTTCTTCTTTATAGAATTCTTCGTTGTCTGCTTTCCATGATTCATGAAATTTCAGTACGACTTTTCTAAGCGATGCAATTTGAGCTTCATCGAAATAATTTCTGATAACAAAGTAACCATGTTCGTCGTAACGGTCACTTAATTGTTGGCTGTTTTCTACCACTGACTACCTTCGTTCATTCTTTGCTGTGTAATAACCACAGATTTCTTGGGCGCATAATGCCAGACAGTCGCCATTCAACCAAGTAACGAGTGCAGAAGCCTGTAGATTCCGTGATGCTATGAAGCCATATGTGGACGAGTTTTACATGCCTATTCAGATCATGGACTCATGCGACAAGAATCTCTGCATATGTGATCCATCCCTTATTTTATAAAATATAAAGATTCATATGGTGAATGTTTTTGTGGTTTGTATGATTATTAACCATGTTGAAATTTGGTTGCGTATGGAAGATAGAAAATCATGGATGGTTTTTCGCTGGATATGAGAACACTTAATTTTATTATTATTTTGTTCTCTTTCATTTACTGTATTGGCTTATTGTTATTTCAATTCACTCAACAGCCAATTAAAGGGCTTTCAATCTTTTCCATTTCAATATTTGTTATCGGAACTGGGCCGTTGATGTTGAGCCTAAGAGGGGAGTTCCCTGATTGGATCACCGTTATTGGTGCCAATATGGTCATTGCGCTTGGTTTTCATCTCGCCTTGTATAGCTTATGTCTGTTTCGAGAATACTCTCTCAAATGCACCTACCTCAGTAGTCTAATGATGTTGGCTCTTTTGCCATGTTTTATTTACTTCACGTTCTATGAGCCTTCCATAAAGGCTCGAATTATCCTCATTAGTTTATATCTGGCTTTTGTGACTCTTTGCACTGCCTTTGCGGTATTAAAGGGCCTGCGTGATGACTTGACTCTAGGTATTCGGATGATGGCCTTGTCATTTACGATATATGGCGGGTTTATGGTTTTTCGAGTCGTGGTGACACTATTTTCCGCTGAGCTCCAGGATTTCATGGCGGCCACTCTCATTCATCAACTTGCCTTTTTAGTGAGCATCGTTCTTATTGTGTCGATGAGCTTTACAATGCTTTGGCTGATTAACGCAAGGTTGCTTAGTTCTATTCACGAGCTCTCCTACAGCGATCCTCTAACGGTACTGGGAAACCGCAGAGCATTAGATGAGATGGTTCCAGTTATCATGAAGCAGGCGGAGACTGCGCCTGTCAGTGCCATTATGATGGATATTGATAATTTTAAGTCGATCAATGACCAACACGGACACATTGTAGGTGACCTCGTGATCAAGTCTTTTGCTGAAATGGTTCAAAGTGCGATAAAAACATCGCCCAAAGCCAGTGCGTTTCGTTTTGGCGGAGACGAGATAATGATTTTATTGCCCAATGTTAATTTCCTACAAGCACAGGCTATTGCTTGTAAGCTGCGATTGTCTATTTCAGAGATCTCAGCAGTGCAAGGAAATGAGATGTTTCTGACATCGAGTTTTGGTGTTGCTCAGCTTCATCCGCATGAGAGTTGGAATGGGTTTATTAGCCGAGCCGACAAAGCGTTATATCAAGCGAAAACAAACGGTCGCAATATGACTTCAATTTGTCCTAGTCATATTAACGAGCTCGTCATTGCCACATAACCAAGACCGCTGCGATAGAAAGCAAGATGAGCGCAAGAATGTCTTTGCGCGCGATGCTTTGCCCCAACCAGAAATAGGATATCAACACCATGAAGATCACTTCGACTTGCCCAAGCGTCTTTACGTACGGCACGGCTTGAAGCGACATCGCGCTAAACCAACCCAAAGAACCGATAACACTCGCTAAGCTTGTCATGATGACTAGTTTCGACTTCTTGAATATCTGGCGCAGCGTGTCTCGCTCTCTGAAAAAGAGATACGTACAGATAATCACTGTCTGAAGGGAAATGACGAGGAACAGCACCCATGCAGCGCTATGAGGGAAGGGCAGCCCTATACTCAAGCTTGCTTCACGTACCCAAAGAGACGTTAAAGCAAAAGCGGTACTACACGCCATACCTAACAAAAACACTTTCGGAGACAAGCTTCGCCAACCAGAAGAACTACTCATGATTAGTACGCCTAACGTGCCAATAAGCACGCCAACCCAACCTGTTAGTGTCAAAGCAGTACCAAAAAACAATACGGATAGCACAGCAGATACGGGGGCTTCACACTTGGCTAAGCCTGCTCCTATCGCATAGTTTTCGAGCTTAAATAACATCACCATTAAACCCGTCGCGAGGATCTGCATAATGGCTGCTGCAATAATGTAGAAAACAAACTCACCCGAAAAATCAGGTGTGGATACTGGCTTCCATTGATAGAGGGCGCACAGATAAATTAAGGCGATTGGGCCTGCCCAGATAAAACGCGCCAGCGTCACACCAGCAACACTCATGGTGCCACTTAACTTGCTTTGAAAGGCATTGCGCCAAGATTGGCTGAAGGCTGCGAGAAGAGTAAAGGCTATCCAACTAAATGACATGACGCTTCCGTGTGTTATATAAAATTATGATTATATTAACAAATTTAACCAATAGAAGAAGGGGCTTGTTTGTTTATTGAGCGTCCATTTTCAGGCGGTAGTCTATTTGGGTAAATCAGAACTTTGTGCGAGCTAACCTTTGAAGAGTTAGCTCATTGAACTTCAACACAATATAGCTAGCCGCCTCAAAAAATGGGCTCTTTTCGGTTCTTGAAATAGAACAGTGCGCTGATCGTAATGAATAACAGAGTGAAGTAATAGAAAAACGAAGACAGTGAGGCCAAGAAGGCAAGGTTCTGCTCGATTTCTTGTTCGGTGTAGCCCAGAGACACCAACTTATAGTAGTAAGCGTACAAGATACCGATCAGGCCGTATCCGAGGTTAAACATCAGCCCTTTAAAGCTGAGAACCGTGGCTCTGTTGTGTGATTCGGTTTTTTTATTCAGGTGGTAGCTGATGAAAATGTTCATCGTCATGATGATAAAGATTAATACCAGTGCCGGAATGACTCCGTAAATCGACCAACCTAAACTGATCCAGTAATAAGTCGCCATGCTTGCCAATCCCATAACTACAATGAAGGTTTTAGCCTCCATACTCTCTGCTAATCTTCGGCTTTGTCCTGCCAATATAATCTTAAGCAAGCTGATACCCGCACCAATAAAACCAAAGTAGATAATTGGAATATCAATGGCCAGATAGTATTGGCTGTTCATGGTTAGGAACATGCGTGAGGTGTGTTCGAATAGGCTGTAGTAGAGCAAGATGAACAGCACGTAAGGCGTAGCAAATACCCACTTACCCGCATCGATCGTCAATTTAAGACTTGAGATGGTGGTTGCCAATTTGGTTTGGTCGCTTGGCATCACCTTTTTCTCTTCGCGCATATTAATCGCGGCATAGATGGCGATCATCGCTACAAATAGGGTGGCGAACACAGGAATACGCATCAGATCTTTAGTGCTTTCTGGTTCAGATAGTCCAAGGAAATGAAAGATGTTCGCCATAAAGTTCACGTCGTACATCGCCGCGCCAATTAGTGTGACAAAGATACCGACCGTTGAGGCGACACGAAGCTGAATTTGCAGCACTCGCGGCCACAACTCTTCATTGCCTTGTTCCTTTAAAGTGTCGTATGCCAGTGCCTCATCGGCACCACTGGCTAACGCCATCGCTAAGCCACTTAATATCCGGTTAACCAGAAACACAATGAAGACTAGATTGGCATCTCCAGTCGGAACAAGAGCAATCATGGCGATCTCAATGAACATCACAATTGAAGAGAGCACCACAAGCTTTTTGCGCCCTAAGGTATCGGCGAACGCGCCTGATGGTACTTCCGCAAGCACAATGGTGGCAGCCCACACTACATTGAGCATCGCGAATTGAGATAGGGTTAGCCCGTAATCTAAATAGAGTAGGGTGAAAATAGGGTAATAAAAACGCGCAAAGTAGCTGCTTCTAAACATCAAGAAGTAGCGGACATTGGGAATTTTAAGGATCTCTTTGGGCGTCATGATAATTTCAGTAATTTAGATAACACATCATTATGTATAACCCTTTTACTCTTTTAAATCATGGAATTGTTTCAAGAATCAGAAAAACAACTAGTTGAGTTTATTTCGCAGCGCCTTTGAAGGCTAGATGGAATAAAAAGAGGAGCGCTGTGGCTCCTCTTTTATCGTGGGTCGTAATGGACTTTATCGTTAGTACATAGACTTAGCGGCTAGTCCACACGCTTAAAGTTAGGCAGTAAGGTTTCTGGCTGTTGCGCTACAAATGCTTTACTTGGTGAGTAAGCGCGGAAGTAAACAAACCAGTTTTCATCTTCTCGGGTTTGCACCCAATTCGCTTCATTTACACCAGCAGGCTTAGTTGGCGAGAAGTGGAAGGTGTAATTGCCTTGCGAATCTTTAACTGTTCCTTCAATGTTAGAACCCACGTCGGCACGCTCAATTTCGTTGTCGATGATGGCGCGGTTCTCGACGTTGTAGACAGTGATGGTCCAGAATAAATCGGCGAAATTTACATCTCCATCTAGCGTCAAAGTATAGTGGTTACTGCCATTTAGCCCTTTGCCATTGTCGTCACGGTAGTTGTCTAGGTAGATCTGTCCCCAACCGCCGTTCTCAAATCCATGCATTGCAATGTCGTTAGTGACGGCTTCATAAAACCAAGCTGCACGTCCATCGAGGTCCATACCATAGTGACGGTCTTGGTTTGGTGTTGAAGCCGTTGCGATTTCCCACGAATTCCCTTCTTTACCGTAAGCCGCATGTGGTAGACGTTCGGTTTTGTTGAAATCGATGTTTTTGACCATAGCTTCACCCATGATTACAGCTTGTTCTAAGATGTCACGCTGCTGAGCTGATGGAGTAAATGCTTTGCCTTTTTCAATACCTAATGGGCGTAACATGTCGTACATCATACGATCGCGCTCTGCCACCGGTTCGGCTTGGATCGCTTCATTCAACGTTTCCCAAAATGCCATACCACGTGGGTGCTTAGCATCTTCACCACGCTCAGGGAAGTTCACGCCGTTATCGCTCAGTGGCTTGCCGTTAAGGTCAGTAATTTTTAATGCTTCTAAGTCTTTCATACGTTGTTGGTCTGAATCTGCCATTAAGCGAACACCCAAGAAAACATAGTTGGTGTCTGACTCAAAAACCTTAGCGCCTTTTGGCAGGTTGCTCGGTGTTTCAGACCCTTTGGCTTTTACCACGTAGACGCCCGGCTCAGTCATCTGAGAAATACCGATTTGCCACATGGTGTGTACTGCGCCGCGCAGTTCATTTGTGGGGATTTCTATAATAACGGGCTCTTTTTCTACGTTAAACCAAGTAATCGCGTAAGGCGTAGAGGTGTTGTAAGTTAAGCCTCCTAGCTTAGATTCATGAGACTCAACATAAGTAATTTGACCATCCTCTGCACCCATGTCGGCATAGGCTTGTTTCCATGCGTAGTTTGACACCAAAGGCACGGACCAAATGTAAGCTTGTGACGCGCGTTGATAGTCCATCAGTTCAAACAGTTTTGCTGAGCTTTCTTGTGTTGGAATGCCATGAAGAAAGTCGGTTTCGAAAGTAAAGTCACCTGCACGCGTTTGGATCGTTTCTGTCGCATCACCGTTGCCTGCTATCGCTGTGGCTGAAAACAAGGCTGTTACAGAAACTAGCATGGCAGCAGAGCGTAGTGGGCAAGTGAAACTACCGACAAAGGCTTTAGATATCATGTTCATAATGTGTCCTCAAAAACTCAAAATTATTCGTCAAAACGGGAATGGCTCGTCGAACCGAAATCATTGGTTCAAACTGAAAGAGCTCATCCAAGCAGAAAGTGACTGCTTAAAACTGATAGTTAAATTCGATGCGGTGATCACCGTCTTCGATACTGGTGTTTTCTGTCCAGTTTGCAAAATAACGAACGTTCGCCCTTGGGTTAATCTGGTAGCTCGCAGCAAACTCATGTGCGAGTACAGAATCACTGCCCTCGAATCCATAATCTTTGAACGTTGATGAACCAGACATTGTGCCTAAATACATAGGGTTATAGTTCAACCAAATCTTGTCGGTAAGTTGCATTTTTGCGTACATACCCGCCACGTAAAAGGTACCGTGCATGTTGTAGCGGTCGCGAAGTTGATCTGCGTCGAGGTTGCCTCCAGAACCTTCTACCAACTCTTCACCTGCAGCAACACCAACACCCGCAAGCGGATAGAAATTAAACATGCCCATTTGTGGAAGAGCCTGTATAAAGCTGTATGACGCACTACCTTGATTACTATCGAAATCCCAAGACATATCGACTTGTGTGCCTCGACCATTGGTTAAGTCTACGCCGAAGTTTCTGAAACGAATCGAATCGATACTGTCATCTGCGCCTCGGTTATTCCAACCAATGGCTTCACCAGCGATGCCTTTGACTTCGAAGACATTCATACCCATGGTCGTATCGCTACCAGTGTCATAGGTTTGCCCGATTTTCAGGTTTAAGCCTTTGTCTGTGTAACCGAAGCCACCTTGTGTATAGACGGCTAACGGATCTGACATATCTTGAATTTCGGCTTCTTCCGCGAACGCGACACTCACCAGAAACAAAGGAGTTAGAGAAAGGATTGAACGTTGTAATAACATAGATGCCTCATAAATTTATCTCACTACATCCGTGTACTGCGTGAAGGTGAGGTAACTATACAAAGTGGACATCGTTAAGTTAATTCATATAAACTTAACCATTCGTTAAGTAGTGGTTTATGGTTTGGGTATGAAACTGAATAATGTCGATTTGAACTTATTGAAAGTGTTTGTGGTGGTGTATCAGGAAAAAAGCTTGCGCAAAGCAGCTGAAAAGCTGTTTGTCTCGACACCAGCGGTAAGCCAAAGCGTCAAAAAGCTTAAGGAATCGTTAGGTGAAGAGCTATTTGTTTTGTCCAATAAGCAGTTTCTCCCGACGCCTTATTCTGATGAACTGTATCGACGTGTATTTCCACTATTGGACGGGTTGGTCACGGCGATAGAAGAGGGTAAACAGTTTACTCCTGCCGAACTAAGCGAAGACTTTAAGATAGAGGCGAACCCGCACCTTTTGCCTTGGTTAACACCCTCTCTGTTTCATCAACTCTCAGATGAAAGTCCACTTTCGAGGTTGATTAGTCATACTAGCTCCCAAGATTCACTGGAAAGACTGAAGAGTGACGAGATTGATTTTGTTATTCACTTTGAAGCTGAAAACCTGCCCGCCGAGATCATTGCTGTGCCTCTCGTGACCCTAAAATTTGTATTGGCAGTAAGAGTCGACCATCCTTTTAAAGAGGATGTAGCACAGATCGATGATTTGTTGTCCTTTCCATTTGCGCATGTTGACCTTGCTTACTTCGATCAAAACAAACACTCGCGATTGGAAGAAGAAGTTTTAAGCCAAGGTAAATCGATTAATATGGCGCTTCGAACGACGTCAGTTGTTGGGTTAATAGAAACGATTAAGCATTCCAATATGATCGCACCCTGCATGCCTCCGGTGATCGAACAGCACAAGGGAGTATTGCGCTCGATTGTGATTGAAGGATTAGAAGAAGATGCAGAGAAAATGGAGGTATTTGCCTATCTTCATAAGAAAAACCAACATTCTGCCAAATACAAGTGGTTACTGGATTTGATCGAAACGGCGATGATTGAGGCCAACCATCAGTGAGTTCTAATCGTTTTTTTTTAATTGATTCACTTAACCGTAGTCAGCTATTCATTTTCTGTTTCTTTAGAAGCGTTTGGCGCCCAGCCTTTCTCTAGCCAGTTGTCCAGTAGGTGTTGCAGTGCGTTCAAAGAGGTTGGCTTCTCTAGGCGACCGTCCATCAGTTTTCTGATCATTTCTAGCTCACGTTGTCCTGATTCACCAGACAAAGCAATAATTGGTGTTTGAGGTGAGCGCGCCTTGATGATCTGGCTTGCGTCAAAGCCATTCATTATCGGCATTTGTACATCCATTAAGATCAAATCAACTTTGTGTGATCTGAACAGCTCGACAGCATTTTCCCCGTTTTTAGCTTGCAAGCTATTTACGCCAAGTCGGCTCAGGTACATCTGAACAAGCGTGCGTTGCACTTCTTTGTCATCAACAATAAGTACCGTCGGTGCAAGATGGCTTGATGCTGGTTGATTTTCTGCTTGCGTGCGTTCTGTTTGCTTACTTTCTGTTAGCGTACTTGCCGGTTCAGGTTCTATATCACCGCTTGGAGTTTGGCTCTCTGGTTTTACATCAGCTTCGGCTTTATCTTCCGTCGATTGGTTGTGTTTCCAACCGTTGAAATAAGGCGTACGCAGCGTCTCCGCTTTTGGAGCATTGGGTACAATAGGGAAGTACAGGTGAAACTCAGTAAATTCACCAAGTTTGGAATGGCATTCCACTCTGCCACCAAATGAGCGCATCACTCGTTGGCAATACCCCAGTCCTAAGCCGCTACCACCGCTTTTTTGGAAAGAGAAAAAGTCATCAAAGACCTTATGAACAATGGCTTCGTCAATGCCGGGGCCGGTATCACGAAATGTGAGAACGTTCTCGTAAGATCCTGTTTTGGTGCTGATCTCAATTTGGCTGTCTGGGTAAGAATCAAAGTAATAGATTGCATTGCGTATCAGATTGAAAATGACGAAGTTGAATAGAGTTTCATTTAGTTTTGCCACAAAATCAGCGTGTTGTGGTAAACGAATTCGCTCAATGATCTTCTCGTTCTCAAAGCCATAGTGGCTGACGGCTTGGTCCACGGCCTTGTGGATAGATGTCATGGTGATTGGTCCATGCTCAGGCGAGCTGTCACTGACTTCTCGTAAGATGATATCAATCAGTTGCCGCCCGCGTTGAATCGCTGCTTGGCCATTCTCAATGTCAGTCAAGATTTGTTGAGTTGGTGCTTGATTATCAATGTGCTGCTTTAACACCTCAAAATGCAGTTGCACTTGAGCGAGTGGGTTACGCATCTCATGAGCGATCGAGTTAGCAAGAGCACGACTTTGGCGAATTCGTCTATCGGCTTCGATGGTGCTTTGTACACGCGTTAACAAGGTTTGCAGTGCAGAGATTTCTTCATTAGAGAACATACGATTGTTGCTTTTGTGCGATGATACTAGCAAGTGTGTGACTGATTTTTTGTGTCCGAATAGTGGCATTACCAACGCGGTGTTGTTTGAACTCATCTTGTCATAAAGTGCTTTTAGCGGCCGTTTAGCGAGCGCAGTATCATCTAGCTCTTCAGAAAGCTCATCAAACACTAGAACGGACTCTTTGCTAGATAGGTAATCTTCGTAGAAGGTTTCGTTGTAATTACTGTTAACTAGTCGAAGCTTATCTTCTGGGATTTGCAGTTGGCGACCTAAACGACGCATGGCATCGTCAATCGACAACTTAAAGCCTTCTTCTAATGCGAGTATCTGTTGTACCGGTGTCTTTTTGTTTCTATAGACAAGCAATGAGGAGTAAGGACTTACACGTTTGTAGATTGGACTCCATGTAATGCCGATAATCGCGCAGATGGGTATCGCTAATAGCCATTGGTTACCGTCAGTTAGGGGAATAAATACCGTACAAAAAGGTATCACTAAAATTGCACACACCAGCAGCACATTAAGGCTTATGTATGTAAGGTATTTGAAACTGTAGAAGCGAGAGGTCAGCAGAGCATAGCCTACAAATAACATCTCACTGAGCGACAACGCTGGGGGGAGCCAAGTGAGCGAGAAATCACGTAGGAAATAGGCAACGCCAATGTGAATCGTTGCTGTAGATAGCATGAATACCAAGATGCCTGTAATCATGTAGTTGGCTTTGGCTAATGTTAGCTTGCTGCTATTGGTACGCATGGTCACTAGATTAGTCAGTGTAAGGGCAATCAAGCTGATAACCCCAATGAAAAAGTAGGGTGTATGCGGGCCAAACTCGATCACGAATTGGCTTGGAGCCGTAATGGTGACATCTTCTACCGTTAACCCTGGGGTCAAATTGATATAGAAAGAGTAGCCCGTCATGCTCGCGAGAATGGTTTGTTGCCACCTATGGATTTTACCACTGCGGTTTTCGGCTGCGAGCTGACACGAGAAGTAATACGCAAAGGCAAAAGCAAGGAAAGAGCTGAGGTTGGCCAACTTTGCTGCGAATATGGCTGCTGTGGTGCCAAGTCCTGGCAACAAGCCAGTGTGGAAGTAGGCATTACTGCTGATCCACGTAATAATACAGATGGAATATGCGATGTAAGGTACATGGTGTGTCCCCACTATCGCTTCGTTCTTTTGTTTAAGGCGATAACAATAGTAGAACAGCCACATTACAACAACAGCGACCGTTGCAAGCAGAGTGATGGCTTTAGCAAAGAATATCGCCTCTAGCCCAAGATCAAACGTCTTCATATTATTTGCCACGCTGTATGTTTATTTTCACGGAGGCACCGTCTATAGTCTCGAAAGTTGACATGATTGAATGCCTTCAACATCAGTTCAATATTCCATAACCCGCGGTAAGTCAGTAAGTTCGTTTCGTTCAAGTCACAAGACCCTAGCGGCAAGTATGCTTGTGGTTCGATAGCCTTGTAAAAATTGAGTATCAAAGGTTGATCTATAATGGTGAAACCAATTTTATAGCTCGCTTGATGTAACAAGTTAAGCATCTCTTTTTGAGCAAGATAAAGGAAGTAGACTTTTTGTTGAATATTTCCACTCACGGTTAGGCGTAGAATTTCACATACAGCTTGCATTTCGGCTAATTGTAATTGGAACTTATTATCGAACTCTGGAATAGAGTCACACTTTGATAGGGCCGGTTGAGTAAAAATATGTAGCTCTGCCAGTCCCTTATAACCACGTCTGGATAAACCGTACTTCCATTTGTCGTTGCTAAACATGGGGGCGTAGCTTAGCCAAGTCTCATTTTTTGACCAGTCCTGAATTAGGGCTGAAGAGACTAGGGTTGGAAAGGCTTCATCTGTTGGGTGTTTGAGTAGAATAAAGTGCTTACCTGTTTGTGATAAGTGGAGTAAAGGCAGCATCTCATACCACTTCTCACCTTTAATAAAAACCTCAAGGTTGCTTAAAGCAATAGCATCGTTGATTGGTATTCCTTGAGGGCGACTTGGCGTTTGTACTAAGAGTGGGCTATTTTCTATTTGGTCAATGATTACACCATAGTAAGCACTATCTTTAATGGGCAGATCTATAGGATAAGGGGCATGGGTGCTCAATGGTAATTTTGCTTTGATTGCGGAAATTTCACATTCACACCAAAAGTCCAACCAATGCATATAGCATTGTCCTACCGCTTCCTCTAAGAGAGCAACTTCTGCGGATAAGGTATTTGGATAGCGCTGAACCAGATCGCGGTAGTCCATCACTTCAAACATTACTGAGTCGCTTTTTGTTTGATGTTCAGGGAAAAGCAATTCTATTTGGCTTCGACGATGTTCTGCCACTGTTTTGAAAAGAGCCGTGCGCTGTTGCGGTTGATAAGTGTCGAGTACGAGTTCAACCAGAGCGTGTTGTTTTTTTTCGATAGGCAGGCTGCTAGCCAACAGTGAACCTAAAGACGACATTAATTCCATGTAGTGAACCGCCTAAGTTTATCCAATTGTTTTTATGTGACTTATACCCGTTTATGAGAGATGTATCTATGGCTGATGTTTGAGAGTAGTTACTTTATAAAGTTGCCCTAACTTTTTGTGCGTTTAGTTTCTCAAAAACAAGCTGCATTTAAAGTGGGAGTTTACTACTTGTACTAATCCTAAACAACATGGTTTCGCCATTTTTCAATCAATTCATGAACCCCTAAATTAGTGTATTCTCAAATACTTACTTGTCTGCTTATTGTCCGGCTTTGGTTTTCTGACAGTGCTCTGTATTTACAGATTAGTTACAACATAATTTCTGATGAAGTGATGACATTCGAGGTTTAAGCTTGCCTGCATATGAAACATCATTACGGGTAATCTCTCGTAAATGACTGACTGAATGAACGATGTAGAGAGGATTTATGAAAAAAGTACGATTAACATCATTACTTGGATTAGCAACTGTGTTTAGTGTTGCTGTGTTAGCTGGATGCAGTCAGGAGTCTGATGCTCCCGTGCAACCGCAAGAGAAAGCGAATCCGATCTGTAGCACTAAAAACCTGACAGGTGGTTGGTCGCAAAGCGCTATCACACCACAAGCTAAGCAAGCTTTAGACGCAGTTCTTAGTCAAATGAACACTTCAGCTGAGCTCAAGCAGATCTTGAGTGTTCGAACTCAGGTTGTCGCGGGTTTGAACTATGCGATCGAGTTTGAAATGGATAATGGTGAAGTGTGGAATACTGTTGTTTATCGCTCGCTACAAGGTGATATCGAAATGACGCAAGCTGCACAACAAGGTCGCTTGTGTCCGTTGATTAACTAGTCTATTGACTTACATGTCTATTGTTCAACTAACCCATTGATTAACGAGCATGTAAATAACGTCACACATAAAAAGGGCTCCTAGATTAGGAGCCCTTTTTTATTCTGAATCGTACTGACGTAATGAACCTGATTAACTGGTCAGTTCCGGCTCTGATAGCTCTGGTTTATAAAGCGCTTGCACGCAAGCACGGCTGATGTCTTCATCAATGTAGGCCATTCCAAGCTTATTGAGATAGTCCATACGATCCGCAGTGCGCAGTTCGATGTCTGGGCCTGCGATGTTGTTCTCTTGATAGATCTCAGTTAAGTGAGCCATGAATTGCTCGCCAACACTCATCATTAATAGGCTCATTGCGCCAACGTCAGGCCTTACTTTGGCACGTTGTTTATCCGTTAAATTTACCGCTAATACGATAGGGCGCTCTTCACCCTCAAAACGAGTGCTGCGCTCGCGAATGGTTTGCTGAGCCCAGTAGTAGGCCAGTTCTTTACTCTGTGTTAAGAAGACGGGCTCAACGGATTCTGTGTAATTATTGCCAATCGTTGCCATGGTTTTTGACGCGGCTTCATTGAGTGCTTTGTCTCCTGAGCGTTTCAGCCCTTGGCCTTGGATTGAAGCGAGCAAGGCTGAAGATGTGCCGTGATACCAAGTATCACCAGTCGCGAAACCATTTTCTGACAGCAGTGTTTTAGCATCTTGTAGGTGTGTCGGTATTGAAGTCATAGGCACTCTCAATAAATAGGCATATCAATAAATAGGAAAATCAACAAACAGGAATGTGATCAGTTTAAACAGAATTTTTCAGGGTCACAGTGGTGTGGAACACAAATCTGAGGCTTTGAGATGAAGCCGGCAGTACAAGCTTGATCCCAAAACCTCCTCCCTCCCAGCACCTAACAGGGAAAAGGGAGGGGGAGATTCTAGAAGGGAAACGCTGTTAACGATTAATCAAATTGATTAGACGTATTCGCTTCACCCGCTGCTTTTAGTGCATTTTCACCAGCAAAGTATTCTTTGTGGTCATCACCCATGTCTGAACCAGACATGTTTTGGTGTTTAACACATGCAATACCTTGGCGAATCTCTTTACGTTGAACATTTGCAACGTAGCCCAACATGCCTTGGTCACCGAAGTATTCTTTTGCAAGGTTGTCGGTAGACAGTGCTGCTGTGTGGTAAGTCGGCAGAGTAATCAAGTGGTGGAAGATACCCGCTTCGCGAGATGCGTCCGCTTGGAATGTACGAATCTTCTCGTCAGCGCTTGCAGACAGTTCAGTTTCATCGTATTCCGCACTCATTAGGCTTGCACGGTCGTAAGCTGATACATCTTTACCTTCTGCTGCCATTGCATCGTATGCTTGTTGGCGGAAGTTTAATGTCCAGTTGAATGATGGAGAGTTGTTGTAAACCAGTTTCGCATTAGGGTGTACTTCACGTACGCCGTCCATCATCTCTTTGATTTGACCGATGTGTGGTTTCTCAGTCTCAATCCAAAGAAGGTCAGCACCCGCGTTGATTGCTTCAATACAGTCGAATACACAGCGGTCTTCACCCGTACCTTCGCGGAATTGGTATAAGCCTGAAGGCAGACGCTTAGGACGAACTAGCTTGCCGTCACGGTTGAAGCAAACATCACCTTCAGCCATATCTGCAACATCAATCTCTTCAACATCTAGGTAAGAGTTGTAGATGTCACCTTGGTCGCCTGGCTCTTTCACTACCGCGATTTCTTTTGTTAGGCCAGCACCTTGTGAATCGGTACGAGCAACGATGATGCCGTTGTCGATGCCTAGTTCAAGGAAAGCGTAACGAAGTGCTCGAAGTTTTGCGTGGAAGTCAGCATGAGGAACCGTTACTTTGCCGTCTTGGTGACCACATTGCTTCTCATCGGCTACTTGGTTTTCGATTTGTAGACAACATGCACCCGCTTCAATCATCTGCTTAGCCATTAGGTAAGTCGCTTCTGCGTTACCGAAACCTGCATCGATATCCGCAATGATTGGTACTACGTGTGTTACGTGGTTGTCGATTTTGTCTTGGATTTGGTCTTGTCGATTCACATCACCCGCTTCACGTGCTGCGTCTAGTTGACGGAACAAGCCACCTAGTTCACGAGCATCCGCTTGACGTAGGAAGGTGTATAGCTCTTCTACTAGGCCAGCAACTGACGTTTTCTCATGCATAGATTGGTCTGGAAGTGGACCGAAGTCAGAGCGAAGTGCTGCTACCATCCAACCTGAAAGGTATAGGTAACGACGGTCTGTCTTGCCATCAAAGTGCTTCTTAATAGAAATCAGCTTTTGTTGGCCGATGAAACCGTGCCAGCAACCCAGAGACTGAGTGTATTGAGAGCTGTCTTCGTCGTAAGCCGCCATGTCTGCACGCATAATATCTGCCGTGTATTGCGCAATATCCAGACCTGTTTTGAATTTGTTTTGAGCTCGCATACGAGCTGCAGATTCAGGGTTGATTGCATCCCATGGAGCACCAGCAGCGCTTTTTGCAACTTCAATCTTTTCGATATCTTGTGTAATTTGCGACATAACTATTCCTTAGTTTCACGTGGACATGTTGGCCAATTTGGCGAGGTCATTTGATTTGGATTAAATCTAACCATGGACAAAGAATAACCATGTATGTGATAATTTTGTTAATTTATAGTTATTATATTCGGTATTTTTCTTATGAATATTGCTCGTATAGACCTTAATTTACTTGTGTATTTAGACATGTTGCTACGTGAAAGAAACGTAACACGAGCAGCAAATCAGTTAGGAATCACTCAGCCAGCCATGAGTAATGGCCTGCGTCGATTACGTGATCTATTTGAAGACCCGCTGTTGGTGAGAACCAGTGAAGGGATGATACCGACCGAGCGAGCACATAAACTGCAGCCATTGATTAGAAACATCTTGGCGAATGTAGAAAAGACATTGCAGCCGACCACGGAATTTAATGCAGAAGACAGTGAACGTGTGTTTCGTATCATGGCGAGTGACTATGCTGAGTCGACCATTATTCAGCCGCTATTAAAAAAGTTGAGCGAGATAGCACCGAAAATACGCTTGGATATTATGACGCCAAGTGACGTGAGTTATCAGGATGTGGAGCAAGGCACTGTTGATATTATCATCAACCGTTTTGACGATATTCCACAGTCGTTCCATCAGATGAGCCTTTGGCACGACGGGTTCTCTTGCCTATTTAGTTGTGATAACCCGATAGCGGACAACTTCGATATTTTGTCTTATCTAAAGGCGCAACATATCTGGGTAAGTAAGACGGGTATGGGCACCGGCGTTGGGATTAATCCAAGCGAAGCGCAAAAGCTTGGTTGGATAGATGAAGCATTAATGCGCATTGGCAAAACGCGTAATATCACGGTGTTCACACGACACTACCTGTCGGCGATTCTCTTCGCTCAACAGAAGAACCTGATCCTGACCATTCCAACCAAAGCAGCACAATTGCAGCGCAACAACCCTCGGTTGTTAATCAAACCTGCGCCATTTGCTATTGAACCCTTTGAGGTGAAGATGGCGTGGAGTCCATTGTTACAAACTAATCCAGACCATCAGTGGATGCGCCGATTGATTAAAAGTGTCGCCAATGAAATAGAGAGTGGTGTGACGGAATAACACAGTTTGCAGGGTATTTTTTATATGAATATCCAGTATAACTGGCATAAATTAGCTAAATTTATGTCCGTTGCGTAAGTTTAAGTTAGTAAAGTAAATTTGAGCTAGTAACGTGAATTTAAGCCAGTTACGTAGATTTAATGAGTAGTCATCAGTTAGTTTGAGAGAGATTTTATGAGCAGTCGTATTCAACAGGGAAGCTTGAACATTGATAGCACCCTCTACCAATTAATTAATGAGCAGGTGATTCCTGGAACAGGCATTATCGCTGAAGACTTTTGGCAATCATTTGCAACCATCCTTGAAGATTTGGCTCCAAAGAACCGCGCATTGCTTATTAAGCGCGACGATCTTCAACATCAAATTGATGTTTGGCATCAAGAGCGTGCCGGACAAGCGCTAGATCCTGTGGAGTACAAAGAGTTCTTACAGCAGATTGGCTACTTAGTCCCTGAGGGCGAAGACTTTCAAGTAACGACTGCAAGCGTAGAGCCTGAAATTGCAACACAAGCGGGCCCGCAGCTTGTTGTACCTATTATGAATGCACGTTTTGCACTTAACGCGGCTAATGCGCGTTGGGGCAGTTTATACGATGCGCTCTACGGAACCGATGTCATCAGTGAAAGTGACGGCGCGGAAAAGGGAGGAAGCTTTAACCCGGTACGCGGTGCTAAAGTGGTGAGCTACGCTCGAGGTTTCCTTGATGATGCTGCACCTCTCAACGGTGTCTCTCATAAAGACGTCACCAAATACAGCATCAGCAACGTCAGCATTGGCAATACACTGACAGCGACCTTAGATAACGGCGAAGAAGTCACTCTGATTGATCGCAACCAGTTCATTGGTTATCAAGGTGATGCGAGTGCCCCTTCAAGTATTCTGCTGAAACACAATAATTTACATATCGAAATTCAAATTGACCCAAGCGCACCGATTGGTAGCGTCGATGTAGCTGGCATTAAAGATGTGTTGGTAGAATCGGCTCTCACCACCATTATGGATTGTGAAGATTCGGTAGCAGCGGTTGATGGTGAAGACAAAGCATTGGCTTACCGTAACTGGTTAGGCTTGATGAAAGGTGACTTACAAGAGTCGCTAGAGAAAAACGGCAAAACCATCGTTCGTAACCTAAATCCCGATCGTCAATACACCAGTGTGACGGGAGGCGAGATCTCGCTGAAAGGTCGCAGCATGTTGTTCATCCGCAACGTGGGCCATCTGATGACCAACCCTGCCATTATTGATGCTGACGGTAACGAAGTCCCTGAAGGCATTATGGATGGCATGATCACTTCGCTAATCGCGATGCATGATTTAAAAGGCAACAGCGCGTACCAAAACTCGACCGCGAACAGCATCAATATAGTTAAACCTAAGATGCATGGTCCTGAAGAAGTCGCCTTCACCAATGAACTGTTTGGCCGTATTGAAGATGCATTAGGGCTAGATCGATTCACGATCAAAGTCGGCATCATGGACGAAGAGCGTCGTACTTCAGTCAATCTTAAAGAGTGTATTCGAGCGGCTAAAGATCGTGTTGTGTTCATCAACACAGGGTTCTTAGACCGAACGGGTGATGAGATTCACACCAGTATGGAAGCAGGACCATTCGCTCCTAAAACACAGCTGAAAACCATGACTTGGATTGGCGCATACGAAGATCAAAACGTTGATCTTGGCTTAGCTTGTGGCCTGCAAGGTAAGGCCCAAATCGGTAAAGGTATGTGGCCAGAGCCGGACAACATGGCGAAGATGATGGATGCGAAAATCGGACACCCACAAGCGGGTGCAAATACCGCTTGGGTTCCTTCTCCAACTGCCGCGACTTTGCATGCTTTGCACTATCACAAGGTGAGTGTTCCTAGCCGTCAGAAAGAGCTTCGTGAACGTGTGAGAGCGAACGTCGACGATATCCTGACTATCCCGCTACTAGGTAATCAAAAGCTGACTGCTAAAGATATCCAAAATGAATTGGACAACAATACTCAAGGTATTCTTGGCTACGTAGTTCGTTGGATTGACCAAGGAGTCGGTTGTTCGAAAGTGCCAGATATTAACGATGTAGGGCTAATGGAAGACCGAGCGACATTGCGTATTTCAAGCCAACACATCGCTAACTGGTTACGTCACGGTATTTGCGAGGAAGCCCAAGTATTGAAAACCATGAAGCGTATGGCAGCAGTGGTTGATGGGCAGAATGCAGGTGATTCTAGCTACCGCTATATGGCGCCAGATTTTGAAAATAGCATTGCTTTCTCAGCGGCTTGTCAGCTGGTATTCGAAGGCTGCGCTCAACCTAGTGGTTATACCGAGCCAGTGTTGCATGCGATGCGACTGAAGCTGAAAGGAACCTCACAATAAATAATAAAAAAAGTAGTACCCCTATTTGAACCGAGCCCAAGGTGCCGCGCTAATTTAGCGCGGCTTTTTTTGGTTTTTTTTGTGTGTGGGAAGGGGAGAGAATGGGGCAGGTTAGTGCTCACTAAGACTTAGTTACTACCAAAGCAAAGATACTTGATATCCATGTATTCATCGATGCCTTCTTTTGCGCCTTCACGACCAATACCTGACTGCTTAACACCGCCGAAGGGCGCGACCTCGGTTGAGATGAGGCCATCATTAATACCGACCATACCGTACTCAAGTGCCTCTGCAATGTTCCATACTCGATGAATGTTCTGACTGTAGAAGTACGACGCTAATCCATAAATGGTGTCGTTGGCCATCTCAATAAGCTCTTCGTCTGTCTCGAATTGCATCACAGGAGCGACTGGGCCGAAGATCTCTTGCTGAACAATGTCCATGCTGTGCTTCACATTTTTAAGAATGACAGGCTGAAGGAAAAGCCCATCAAGCTCTTGAGTTGGCGTCACAGGTGTCGCGCCTTGTTCTACCGCTCTCTCTATTAATGCTTGAATGTTGTTCTTCGCATTCTGACTGACAACAGGACCAATGGTGACACCCTCATCTAAACCGTTACCAATCTTAAGCAGCTGAACGGCTTGGTCGAATTTTGCTACAAACTCGTCATGTACCTTGCTATGAACGTAGAAACGGTTCGCACAAACACAGGTTTGGCCTGCATTACGGAATTTTGAAGCCATTGCGCCTTGAACTGCAGCGTCGATATCCGCATCGTCAAACACGATAAACGGTGCATTGCCACCCAGTTCCATTGAGGTACGCTTAATGCCTTTTGCCGCTTGAGCCATCAAGATACTGCCGACTCGAGTCGAACCAGTAAAAGAGATCTTTTTGATCAGTGGGTGTGATGTGAAAAGCTCGCCAATCTGTTCAGGGCTATCGCCAAGTACGACTTGGAGTAGATCTTTAGGAATGCCCGCTTGGTAAGCCAATTCAACCACAGCAAACGCAGAAAGCGGCGTTTCATCTGAGGGCTTCACAATAAAACTACAGCCAGCAGCAAGGGCAGGAGCGGCCTTACGAGTGATCATCGCAATCGGAAAGTTCCATGGCGTAATGGCACATGCGACTCCGATAGGTTGTTTGATGGTTACCAAGCGTTTGCCAGCGACGGTGCTAGGAATAGAATCACCATAGGTGCGCTTGGCTTCTTCGGCAAACCATTCAATAAAGCTCGCGCCATACACCACTTCGCCCGTTGCTTCTGCTAACGGCTTACCTTGTTCAATGGTCATTAGGCGAGCAAGATCTTCTTTGTTTTCAAGGATCAGTTGATGCCAACCACTTAGCAATGCAGCACGGGATTTAGCGGGAGTTTTTGCCCACTCTTTCTGCGCAACATGAGCGCGTTCGATAGCACTCTCTAACTCTGCCTCAGATGAGATTGGTGCGTGGCCAATAAGCTCACCCGTTGCTGGGTTTGTGACTGCAACTGCGTTGTTCGCTTCTGTCACCATAAAAGAGAGTAAGTGCTGGTTCTTAATGTTTAGCATCGTGATTCCTTTGTTGTGATTACTTTAGACGTGTTGCTTATGTGCGGGGTGGCGTGTGTTGAAATGACTTCGACCAACCGTTGATTGGTCGAAGCTTATGGTTACTACTCAATAATACAGTGTTTCTTGTTTGCAAGACGAAAACACCTACCCTTTTTCTTGAAATGATTACCATAGCGCTGCGTGTTGACTGTGATTGAATCGGTTATTACACAAAATCAAACAACACGTAAAAGTGTGTCTAATGAGCTCTCAGCCCAATTAGATAAAGGGCTGGGGGCGGAAATTCCGGTTTGTGTAAAAAATCAATTTAGTAAAATTCACACTGTGAAATTTTTGTTGTGAAATTGTTTAAAAAATACAAGTAGTATGAAATACATGGAAGCCACACAGTAAAGAACACATTTGAAAAGGGTCAATCAGGATTTTTGACCTACATGAAATTCAAAGCCGTAAGAGGGAAAGATTATGAATATGCTGACACTAGACAAAACAGAACTTCACAGAAACCATTCAACATTTATTGCTGAAGCTGTCTTTGCCGTAGAAATGGTGAAAGCAGACAAGCAACTCGAAAAACAAAAAATGGCGAAACAGTTGCTTGATACTCTATTCCCTCTAGAGGCGGGTTCACACGAAGATGCAGTGAGCTACGAGATTGATTATCGACATGTTCAGGTTTACTTCAAAAACGGCGAGCACACTGGCCTGAAAAGAGCGAAGCACTTTGTCGCTTATGCGGGTGATAAATCTAAACCATCATCAATTCTATTTCGAGACGAGAGTGGAACTCATGTTGAAGTGACAATAGGTGCTCGTAAAGGCACTGGTAACTTAGAGTTGGTGAACATCGAAGACATTCAATTAGAGACATGCACCACGTTTGGCCAAACTGAAGCGAACCTCTCTTCTGGTATTCGCCATTGGGTTAGCTTAGTGAAGGGTGATGAAAGCGGCCGACCAAGCGCATCGAGTGAAGATAAAGAGTTCACTGAAAAGAATGGCGAAGACTACAACCTAGGCTTTTGCTTCGCGATTTAATGTACTGCCTTTGAAATGTGAAGTCTCTATGGCAAGAAGCGTAGTAAGACGTAGCACTGACATTTGAATACTGATTTCTCTTTTACCTTTGGTAATTTCCCCGCCCCTATAGCGGGGCTTTTTTATTAGAGCTATAAATAAATCAGGCTGTTGTTAATATTATCTGTAGAAAGTTTGTATGAGATTTTACGGTGCGTCATTTTAATTTAAAGCACTGTATTTTAAGGTTTTTGTGTGTTTATTTTATTCTGTTTTTATTGGGTTAACTATCACTATCAACGGTGGTTTGGGTGACTATTGAGCTAAAACTCAGTCAAAATGCTTCGACCTGTGCTATAATACGCGCCTTGGGATTGAGCCAGTAAGTCCATTTATCACCAACCATTGTGATTTTTATCGCCTTTATTTAGGTGGTGCGGCGAGCCAATCAAGTAGTAATTGGATATGGAGAGCGTCCTTATATTCGTTGATTCGGATATGTGAACATCATAATTTATGAGTTTTAAATCAAAAAAATACAGTATCGATTCTACTGACTATCAAGTTGGTCAAGATAACGTCAGTAAATGGGGCATGGATGTCCACAACACCGTCTTCATAGCCTCAGTAGGCTTATCTCTTCTCTTCATCATCACTCTTCTTGCTCTTCCGCCAGCAGACGCTAAAGCTGCTATTGATTCTATTAAGGGTGCTGTTTTATCAAAGTTTGACTTCCTGTTTATGTGGGGAGCTAACATCATGCTAGCGTTTGCTGTTGTTCTAGCATTTTCACCGTTGGGTAAGATTCGCCTAGGTGGCGAAGACGCGACGGCGGACTATTCGATGTCATCTTGGATTGCGATGTTATTCGCAGCCGGTATGGGTATCGGGCTTATTTTCTGGGGTGTTGCTGAGCCAACCGCGTTCTTCACTAACTGGTTCGGCACACCATTAGATGCGGAACCTTTTACAGAAGCAGGCCGTGAACTAGCACTAGGTGCAACCGTATTCCACTGGGGTTTTCATGCATGGGCTATCTATGGCATGACGGCGCTTTGTCTAGCGTACTTTGTTTACAACAAAGGCTTACCGCTATCAATGCGTTCTGTGTTTTACCCAATACTGGGTGAACGAGTTTGGGGTAAAACAGGTGATGTGATCGACGTACTAACGGTACTGGTTACTCTGTTTGGCCTTGCGACTTCATTAGGCCTAGGTGGTACGCAAGCAGCAAGTGGTATTAGCCACGTGTTTGGCTTGGAAAACAACATCTACCTTCAGCAATCTATTATCGTTTTGATTATGGGCTTGGCGATCATCTCTGTTATGCGTGGCATGGACGGTGGTGTTAAGTTCCTAAGTAACCTGAACATGGTTATTGCGTTCGTATTCCTTGGTCTTATCGCTGTATTGAACTTTACGACAGTGCTTGATTCTGTGGCGACTGCGGCAACGGGCTATGTGAAAAACATCGTAGCTTTGAGCCAAAGTGCGGGTCGTGAAGACACAACATGGCTGCATGGTTGGACTGTGTTCTACTGGGCATGGTGGGTTGCGTATGCACCATTCTTCGGTATGTTCGTAGCGCGCATTTCTAAGGGCCGTACGGTTCGTGAGTTCCTACTTTGCGTACTGATTATCCCAACATTGGTAACGTCGGCTTGGATGTCGATCTTCGGTGGCGTGGCTATCGAGCAAGTAATTAACCATGTGGGACAACTTGGCCTCGACCAAGGCATTACAGACGTATCTCTAAGCTTGTTCTACATGCTAGATGCTTACTCGTTCGGTAGCATTCTGTCAGTTCTCGCAGTCGCACTGATCATTGTGTTCTTCGTTACAACGCTAGACTCAGGCTCTATCGTTATCGATGGCATGACAGCGGGTGGTAAGCTTGAAGTTCCTGTTAAACAGAAAGTGGTTTGGGCGGTTATCTCAGGTGCTATCGCAATGGTAATGCTGTGGATTGGTGGTACTCAATCTATCCAAGCTCTGCAATCGATCACGATCATTGCTGCACTGCCGTTTACGATCATTCTTCTGATTGGCTGTTTTAGCTTGTTGAAAGGTCTACTGACTGAAGTAGATAAAGGACAAGAAAACGTTAGTGAGACCGCTAAATAAAGTAATCGAGTATGGGGAGTATATAGTTCGCTAATTACTCCTTATTCAGCGTTATTTCAAAGCTCTCTTGTGCTGTGTGCAAGGGAGCTTTTTTATGCCCAAGAAGAAATCAAAGGTAAGAGAAAAGACAAAAAAAGAGCCACAAGCGGATTGTCACTTGTGGCTCTTTTTAGTTTTAGGGAGCAGCTTTAGCTAATAGCTTACGCGTTCAATTCATGTTGAATTACGTAATCCAAAGCACCGACTACAGCAGCAACTTGAGCGTCATTACACTCTTCGTCAGTCACTTTGTCGCTGTCTGGGTAAACCTCTGTGGTTGTTCCGTACTTACAGTCGGTCACGCCGCCACATAGGCCAAGCTTCTTCATTGGGTAGTTGATCACACCGTGTTGAGTGACGTCTGAACCAATGATCTTGCCTTCGTCATCCGCAGGCGCAATGTGCGTTACTTTTTCTACTGAAGCAATTACTGCCGCTTGGAATTCTGGTTGCGGATTTTCTGTATCGCCAACCGTGTAGAAACCATCTGGGATCATACCTTCGATGTACTCAATGCCATCACGAGCAGCAAGTGCTGGGCGGAATTCAGTTTCATCAGAATCTGTCGTCTCATGCAGGTCAACGTGAACCAATACTTCTGGCAAAGAGGCCACTAAAGCACGCAGGTTTGCTGATTCTTCTGCTGGCGTACCGTCATAGAAAGAGCGGTTTGGATCAACAGCATTTGGGTTCCAGCGGTTGATCACTTCGTAACCCCAAGGGCTTACACAAGGTGCTACTACAATGTTGAAGTGCGCTGCGTATTTCTCTGCTTGGGTCGCTGCAAATTTGATAGCGCCATGCACACCACTGGTTTCGTAACCGTGAACGCCACCTGTAACGAGAATGGTCGGTTTTGACTCGTCCCAGTTTTTGCTCTTAATTACAAAAAGTGGGAAGCGAGCTTCGTCGTAGCTCAGCGCACCGTATTGTTCGATGTCAAAACGGTCTGCAAGTGCTTTAATCTTTGGCACAACTTCTTGTTGGTATTCACGCTTAACCGTTCTTTGAGCTAACCATGCTTCACGTTCTGCTTGTTGCCACTTTTGTCCCGGTTTACCGACAGGGTAAGTGTAAGTACTTTCCATTGTTTTTATCTCTGTGGGGTAAGTTGCGATTGAGTGAGAATAATCAGCAGAAGAGTATCGTGCAACTCTTATTGAGTGGACTTATGTTACAAGTGATTCGTATTGTTAATATTGTTTATGGAGAGCCTTGTTTTCTGTGCTGCTTTTTTTGTAATGAGTTTTTCCTTTTTCTAGGTTATATCAAATGCTAACGTCCGATACCGAAATCGGTGCTTTCTATAAAACTAGTGTTGCACTGGTGAAGTAAGGGAAGGTAAGTCCTGCTTTGTCAATTTTCCTTGCTCATCAGTTAAAGCACAGACCGTATTTCGACCATTTTCTTTTGCGTAATATAAGGCTTCATCCGCGCGTTTAATCATACTAGGAACCTTGTCTTCAGCCCAAAGTTCAGACAGCCCAAAACTTGCTGTCAGATTGGCACTTTGCTGTCGCCAAAACTTGGTCTCTTCGATAATTATTCGTAACTTCTCAGCTACCTTACATGCTTCACCGATACGGGTATCAGGCAATACAATCAAGAACTCTTCGCCGCCATAGCGGAACGGTATATCTGCGGCTCTAAGGTTGTGTTGGAGAATGATGCCTATTTTTTTCAATACTTGATCGCCAGTCTGGTGACCATGTTGATCGTTGACCTGTTTAAAGTGGTCGATATCGAGAATGATCACCGATAAGGGGTGATGATGCCTTACGCTGCGCATCCATTCTCGTCTTAACATTTCATTCATAGCGCGGCGATTATACAACTGGGTTAAGCTGTCTTTCATTGATGAGCTATAAAGTGATTGCATCAATCTGGCGTTTAGAAGCCAGTTGTAAGTGAAGCCGATCGTGCTAAGCAAAATAGCAGTCATGATGAACGCAAGTTGATGGATGCTACTTGCTTGTAAAAAGTCGTCAATATTAGGTTCCTTAAGGGTTATCCAGATCCTAACTAGCATGAAAATAGAGTGAGCACTGAATACACTCATCAATAGTACAAGCGCTGCTTTGACATCAGCGACAGTGCCTGTTTTTATGACCAATACACTGGCCACAGTACATAACGTGATATAAAAACTCATCGTTATCACTCTCGCATTGGTTGATGCATCGTAGAGGGTGAAGTAAATCAAGGTAACGATGACGACTGGTAATCCCAAGAAAACGCAAACGCTATAGAGCGAGGGCGATTGTCTTAATTGAGTCAGGCTAAACACCATTGAAGCGAATCCGCCGGCTATTGCCATATTTGATGTTATTTTTGAGAGCCAAGGTGAAATGTGGGAGCCAAAGCTCAGTAATGAAAACCCTACCATTAATAAAAATATGGCACAGAAAAAACTGCGCATTCCTAGAATACGAGCTTGGCTTTGTTGTTTGATTACTAGACCGATACAGTACGTACCAGACAAAAACACCATAATTAAACACAAAGTTCGAATATCTAAGTCTAGAGTCATATTTTACCGCTGATTTTTAACCGTACTTTTTGGGTGGTTATAAGGTAAGGTTAGGCGCTAATTGCCTAGAATCAAGGGTATTAAGAGATAATAAAAAAGCCCTTCACTTATGTGAAGGGCTTAGTGTTTTATAAGTTGTAATGAGCGCTTAAGCTTTACAACATCGGACTACTATTTTACAGCCCAAGCAATCGTTTCACCGCCACGGATTGGCACAACGATGTCTGAACCGAAAGGCATGGTTTCAGCAACATTCCACTCTTCTTTAACGAGCGTGATTGTGTCTGCATTACGTGGCATGCCGTAGAAATCCGGACCATTGTGGCTTGCAAACGCTTCCAAGTTCTCAATCTTGCCTTCTAAATCGAATACTTCAGCGTACAGTTCAACCGCAGCGTGTGCTGTGTAAGAACCTGCACAACCACATGCTGACTCTTTAGCGCCTTTCGCGTGTGGCGCAGAATCGGTACCCAAGAAGAACTTCTTGCTACCGCTTGTTGCCGCTTCGATAAGTGCTAACTGGTGTGTGTTGCGCTTAAGGATAGGTAGGCAGTAGAAATGTGGCTTAATGCCGCCAACCAGCATGTGGTTACGGTTGTAAAGCAAGTGGTGAGCTGTGATGGTTGCCGCTACGTTCTCGTTAGCGTTCTTAACGAAAGTCGCTGCATCTGCAGTCGTGATGTGCTCTAGAACGATCTTCAGGTTAGGGAAGTCGTTAACAATCGGTGCTAGAACCGTGTCTAGGAACTCTTTTTCACGGTCAAAGATATCAACATCGTGAGCCGTTACTTCACCGTGTACCAGCAGCAACATACCCACTTCTTGCATCGCTTCTAGTACGTGGTAGATCTTTTGAGCTGAAGTTACACCTGAATCCGAGTTTGTCGTTGCGCCAGCAGGGTATAGCTTCGCCGCTACAACAGCGCCAGATTCTTTCGCTTTGCGAATTTCATCAGGTGTTGTGTTGTCTGTTAGGTAAAGTGCCATTAGAGGCTGGAACTGTTCACTTGGCTGCTCTGCCATGATGCGTTCACGGTAAGCAAGAGCCATTTCGGTATCGGTTACCGGTGGGATGGTGTTTGGCATGATTAACGCTCGACCATTGTAGCGGCTGATATCGCGGACTGTATCTTTTAATACTTCGCCATCGCGTAGATGAACGTGCCAGTCGTCAGGACGAGTAATCGTAAGTTGTGTCATTGAAGGCTCCCACCATTTGAAGTGTTATGTAGTTGGAGCCTAAACTCAGCGAAATCTGTGAAAGCAATCGCTTACGTTTAGGCGACAGGATGATAGTGGAAAAGCACTTTCATTTCATCCTATTTTTAACTCTTCAGGGTTAGGAGCTTGTTTTTATGGATATTTTATTCGGTATCTATTTGTTAATAAGGGTTAGCGGGTGGCTACCCACAGACCATGGATCATTCCTGGAACCCAGAAGAAGAAGGTCAGGACGATGTTAATCAGTAAATCTTTACCTGCACCGCGAGCGAAGAACACACCAACGGGCGGAAGCAATACACATAAAATGATAATGACGAGTTTGTTCATGATAAATCCTTTTTATTCAATGAAAGTTCAATGCGATAACCGTGTTCATATTATAGAACGTATAGAGAGTGTTAATGCATTGCTGTCTTAATGTATACAAGGCAGTGATTTAAACATCTCAAGATATTAGCTTAGTATCAAGTGTTTAATGCCTGCCAGTTTATCTATTTATAACCATTTGTTAGCATTGGGACAAACAACAAAACATTGGAATCGTTATGTCGCAGTCACCTTTAGATCAAGCTCCCTCTTTATCTCAAATCAATGTGTTTCCGGTTAAATCAGTGGGCGGGATCGCACTCTCTTCTGCTTGGGTCGAAAAACAGGGTCTTACTTTCGACAGACGTTTTATGTTGGCACTGGCTGATGGCTCAATGGTGACAGCGCGTAAGTATCCGAAAATGGTCAAGGTATCTTCAAGCCTGCAACCAGACGGTTTGATCTTTACTTATGAAGGTAAAGAGCCGCTGCGTCTAAAGTATGCAAATTTCAAGATGCAAGAAGCACCAGCAACGGTTTGGAAAGACAATTTTACGGCTTACACCACCAATGATGAAGCCGATGATTGGTTCAGTGATGTGCTCGGAGTTCGTGTTGAGTTGCTGTTTTCTGGTGAGCAATCGAATCGAGTGCGTGAAAAGCTTGGCCATAATGTCAGTTTCGCTGACGGCTATCCAATGTTAGTGATCAGCCAAGCCTCTCTAGATGAGCTTAATCGCCGCAGCCCTGAAGTTCACTCTATGGATCAGTTCCGGACCAACTTTGTTGTTTCGAATACAGAAGCTTTTGCTGAAGATGGTTGGAAGCGTATCCGTATCGGTGAGGTTGAGTTCGAAGCGGTGAAGCCTTGCGAGCGTTGTATCCTAACGACAGTTGATGTTGAGCGTGGCGAATTTAGATCAACAAAAGAGCCTCTTAATACCTTCTCTACATTCAGAGCTAACGAGCGTGGTGGCGTTTTCTTTGGTCAGAATCTTGTGGCTAAAAATGAAGGTTTGGTTAAAGCGGGTGATGTGGTTGAAGTACTCGAAACCAAAGAGAAAGAACACTACGAAGACACTTGGGTTGAGTCGTTACATTTAACGTGTGTTGAGCGTGAAGAGATCGCTCGTGACTTTACGACCTTTTGGTTAGAGCCTGCCAAAGAGAACCATTCATTGCCAAGTTATCAGCCAGGGCAACATCTTCCGATTGAGATGGTGATTGATGGCGAGAAGGTTTCTCGTCGTTACACGTTATCTTCTAGTCCTTCACGAGCGGGTCGTTTAGCGATTTCAGTGAAGCGAGTGGACGATGGTCAAATCTCTAACTGGTTAAATGATCACTTTCAAGTGGGTGATACTTTGGTTGCTCAAAATCCAGATGGTGCGTTCTACTTAGAAGCGAATCCAACTCACCCGTTACTGCTTTTATCTGCTGGCAGCGGCATTACGCCAATGCTGTCGATGCTTCGCTACCTAGCCGACCATGGTCAAATTGATGATGTGGTTTTCTACCATCAATGCAGCAGCGAAGAAGACATTCCTTATCAAGCTGAGATTGATAAGATCGCCAGTGAGCACGCGGGTCTTCGTGTGATTTATTCATTAAGCCAACCAACCAAAGAGTGGGATGGTTTATCTGGGCGTCTAAGCGTGTCGCATGTCGCTAAAATTGAAGATCTACACAAGCGCCAAGCGTTCGTGTGTGGCCCTGACGGCTTTATGGATAATGCAAAGAAATTGCTGATTCAAATGGGGCTCAACCCTCAGCATTACCATCAGGAAGCGTTTGGTGTGGCTCAATCGACCGAGGAAGCTGTGAAGCAACTGCAGTTAAGTGTGAACGGCTACCTGTTCGAAGGTAATAATCAATCAACCTTGCTAGAGCAAGCGGAGTCGGCGGGGGTGTCTATTGCTTCAAGTTGTCGTGCGGGTTTCTGCGGTGCTTGTAAAGTGACGCTTGAGTCCGGACAAGTTCATCAACCGGATGTCCCTGCATTGCAAGATCATGAACGTAATATGGGGCAGATCTTGGCGTGTTGTAGCGTGCCTCAAACCGATATCGAAGTCGTAGATTAACGACTCGTTAGATCATTACGAAAAACGCATTAAAGAACACTAAATAGAAAAGGCCGGAAGTTCGTAAATGAGCTTCCGGCCTTTTTGATTCTGAGCTAATTCAAAGATTAATCGTAGATCGTTGGGATTGGTTGACGCTTGTGCTGTGTTGCTTTGTAGATGCCAACTAAGCGATCGGATACGTCTTGAGGTACTGTTTTACCTTCAAGGAAATCATCGATTTGATCGTAAGAAAGGTTCAATGCTGCTTCATCGGCTTTCTGTGGATCAAGCTCTTCTAGATCAGCAGTGGGTACTTTCTTAACAAGTTGCTCTGGAGCGCCCAACGTTGCTGCAAGCTCACGAACTTGGCGTTTGTTCAAACCAAATAGTGGTGCTAAATCACATGCGCCGTCACCGTGCTTAGTGTAGAAACCAGTGATGTTTTCCGCTGAGTGGTCAGTACCAATCACCAGACCGCCAACGTAACCAGCAATTTCGTATTGTGCGATCATGCGAGCACGAGCTTTCACGTTGCCTTTCACAAAGTCGATTTTTGCTGAATCTGTTGGTAGTAGACCTGTGCCTTCAAGAGCAACGTGAGATGCAGCGTGAAGCCCATCAACACCCGCTTTAATGTTGACAGAAACAGATTGAGAAGGCTGAATGAAAGAGAGAGCAAGCTGTGCTTCGTCTTCATCTTTTTGTTCACCGTAAGGTAGACGAACCGCGATGAATTGGTACTCGTCGCTACCAGCGCTTTCATTTAGGCTATCAACGGCCACCTGTGCCAAGCGGCCACAGGTTGTTGAGTCGACACCACCACTGATACCAAGGATCAGTGATTTGCATCCTGACTGTTGAAGTTTCGTTTTGATAAACTCCACACGACGAGTCACTTCGAAGTGAGGGTCAATTGAAGCTAGTACGCGCATTTCGTCACGAATTAACTGTTCCATTCGTATTCCTTTCCTGCAAGCAAATTAAAAATCTAGTGTTATCATACCTAAATCATCCGATTTAAAAACCTCTTTGCACAAGCTTAGAAAGAGAAGGCAGTAATAAGTAATGGAAAAAATAGCCATTTTCGGTAGTGCGTTTAATCCACCGAGTTTAGGGCATAAAAGTGTGATTGATTCATTGGCTCACTTTGACAAAATCCTGCTCGTTCCAAGTATTGCCCATGCTTGGGGAAAAGAGATGCTAGACTTTGATACGAGATGTCAGTTAGTTAACGCATTTATTAGCGATCTTTCATTGGAGCAAGTGGAGCTTTCTTTGGTCGAAAAGAGCCTATTTACTCCAGGTGAAAGCGTAACGACTTATGCGGTGCTTAGCGCACTTCAGAAGTTACATCGTGATGCGGAACTCACGTTCGTTATAGGTCCTGACAACTTCTTTAAGTTCTCATCTTTTTATAAATCAGATGAGATTACTGAGCAGTGGTCTGTAATGGCTTGCCCTGAAAAGGTGAAAATTCGTAGTACTGATATCCGCAATGCGCTGATAAGTGGAAGCGATGTTGCAAAACTGAGTACAAAGTCAGTTACAAAGATATTGCAAGATAATGGACTGTATACAATAATGTAGATTCACTCACTCAAGAGGTCTGATGACTATGCTAAAGCGCGCGATACCAGCGACGATGATCATTGCAGCATGCAGTTTACCTGCATATGCTGAGTGTGATTTTTTTAGCCTAGATTCGGTAATGCTGACTTCTGATGACG
This sequence comes from Vibrio sp. 1F263, assembly GCF_041439035.1. Taxonomy (NCBI): domain Bacteria; kingdom Pseudomonadati; phylum Pseudomonadota; class Gammaproteobacteria; order Vibrionales; family Vibrionaceae; genus Vibrio; species Vibrio sp. 1F263. Next base: position 110,775 of record NZ_JBGONI010000003.1, read on the forward strand.
AAAATAGCTGCTTGGATTTCTCTACTAGCCTTGAATCTTTCGGTCAACGTATGATTGAGCTCAGTGGGTTAAGTGAACCTGAATCTGAGTCAAAGCCAGACTATTGGTCTGATTGGGTTATTCAAAGCAAAGATGCGCCTTTGTTAACTCAGAGCCTTGAGTCTAACTATGTTGGTCTCGGTATGTGGTTTCCAGAAGAGCTGGAAGATGAACAGTATAATATGTCGACAGAAGAGTGGTTGATGAACCATGGTCTTCAACTGAGCATAGGTTTTGGTGATAAAGTTGAAGGGCAGCCGCGTATGCGTTTTGATTACCGTTGGCATGACTCTAGTGATGCAGACTTAATGATGCAGGTTGAGCTGCCATTCTAGACAGGTAGTTCATTCTTTTCTGTCTAAGTGCTAAGAATTAAAAAAGCCGCAAAAACTCAGTTTTTGCGGCTTTTTAGTATCTAGTCTGTTGCTTTCAATATCAGCTATCGCCAGGTTATAAATCTTCACCAAACACGAGCATGCACAGTTGCTCGAACTCTTCTTCTTTGCCTGAGAACAGATCATCAATCACAAGAGTACGTTTCTGACCTGATTGCATACGTTTCTTCGCCTCGCGCATTACCATCACCAATGTGTGCTCTTGCGGTAAGTTCGAGTCATCAATATTCCATTGATTGAATCGCTGAGACAGAGCACTTTCACAAAGCAGTGGTTTAAACGACAACACTTCTTGCTTCAATACAGAAAGCATATCTTTAAACGCTTGCTCAGTATTATTCGTTTTTACACTACGAGACTTAGTAAGTTCTAGCTTTTCTAGTAACGCAGAAGAGAGGTTCGTTTGCGTGACGTATCCCGCTTGTCTTGGGAATGAATCCGTCAAGCGCACAGAAAAGTCGACACGATTAATCTGTGTGTTTGGAAAGTAGGTCAGTGATGTTAGGCAGTCATATGGAACCCAGACGCTCTGACCTGGCTCGACGGCATACTCTTGTTTGCCCAGCTTAATCAAAACCAAACCACTTTGAACCGATACAAGGCTATGCTTAAGTACTTTTTTGCGTGGTGTAATCACCAGGTGTGAAAAGTAAGCCGATGTATATTCAATAGCGAAGTTCATAGATAGTACCTTAGTCTTGGGGCGTCAAGATTACCGTTAATCTTAAAGAATGCCAATAATAACAGGGCATTTTCGATGTTTCTGGTCTGACCTTGTCAAAAGTATGGGCTCTGTAGCTGCGATAAGTCAAAACAACGCGTAGAATGAGCCAGCTTTTTATTATATGAATGAAAAAATGACCTCTCCAACCGATCCATATGTTGATATTCGTCCTTACGGCGATGATGAAATTCCTGCGGCACTAAACCGTCTTATTAATGATGAAGAATTTATCAGTGCAATCTTGCACTACCGTTTTTCAAACCATGCGTCTTGGTTCAAAGCATTAATGAGCCCGATTTTGCGTGTGTACTTAAAAATGAAATGGAGCAAGCTGACTAGCGTTGAATCCATTCAGATTGAAGTGAAAAAGTATTTACGCGATACGCTCGCTAAAACCACTAAAGGGGTGACATACACGGGTTTAGAGTCACTGGATGCGAACCAAGCGTACCTGTTTGTATCAAACCATCGTGACATTGCTATGGATCCAGCGTTAGTTAATTACGCTTTGCATCTGAAAAATCATCAAACTTGCCGTATTGCCATTGGTGATAACCTACTAAAGAAGCCATGTGCGACTGAATTGATGCGTCTGAACAAAAGCTTCATCGTAAAGCGTTCTCTAAAAGGGCCACGTGAAATGATGAAAGCGCTAGGGCAGTTGTCTTCGTACATTAAGCACTCTCTAGAAACAGGTAACTCTATTTGGATCGCTCAGAAAGAAGGTCGTGCAAAAGACGGCAATGACTTCACAGAGCCAGCAATTCTGAAGATGTTCCATGTTGAAGGGCGTAAGCAAAAAATCGTATTTCCTGAGTACGTTAAATCATTGAAGATCGTTCCTGTGGCTATTTCATACGAAAACGATCCATGTGACACAGCGAAAGCAATAGAGCTTTTTGAAAAAGACGTAAACGGCAGTTACGAAAAGGGTGAGTTTGAAGATATCGAAAGTATCATTCAAGGCATCATCGGTAATAAAGGGCGTGTTCATGTTGGTTTTGGTCAGGTTATTGACCAAGATTTCGATACGCCTGAAGCACTTGCTCAAGAGATTGACCGCCAGATTCATGATAACTACAAACTATTTCCTGTGAACTTACTGGCTGCAGAAAAAGAAGACGAGTCGATTACAGCTGCGGTGAAGCAAGAGTTTGAAGATAAACTATCGAGTTTGCCACAAGGTGCTCGTCAGTACTTGATCGATAGCTATGCGAATCCAGTGAAGAATATTGGTTAACGAGCGTTAGCAAACAAGTTCGTTGATTGAATTGAAAAAGGAGCCTAAGGCTCCTTTTTTTATAGCGATATAGGTGTCTTTTTCTAAGTACTGCTATTACCGTCAATCAATCAATCGAACAGCAGGTTAGCGAGCAACAGCACCACCAAGATCTAGTTGGGTCGGCCACGTGGTAATCGTGTTACCACCTAGGTAGATATTGCCTTTGACCGTCATGGTATCGGGAAATTCTGTAATTGCAGATCCGCCAATATATAAATCGCCATCAACCACTATCCCGTTTGGCAGCTCGGTTAAAGGAGTTCGGATCACGCTTAGGTCTCCTTTCACTCTAAAGCCGTTGGGAAGCCGTATTAGGGGGGTATCTGTGAGGTTGATGAATCCACCCACTCTCACACCTCTTGGCCAACGGGTAATCTTACTTCCTATCAAGTCGGCGTAGCCTTTTATTTTTACGCCCGATGGAACTCGGGCTAGTAGGCTGTTACCGCCTTTAAGGCTTCCGTTAACTTCCAACCCTTTGGGAAGGCGAGTGATTGCGGTTTTTTCTATATTTAAATTGCCATCGACGACCAATCCTGTCGGTAGCGATGTATAGGGCTTATTTCGTAAATATAAGTTTCCGTAATTATCCAGATGGTTCAATATTTGATACTGATCGAGTGGTTCTGCAGTCACATTTGTTATGGTTAAAGAACCAATAATAAGTACAATTATTCGGAGCATAACAAGCTTCTTATTACGATAGACGTTAACACTATAATGAAAAAATTGTTCTCGCATAGTGTTTTACTCATTTGTTGGTCGGTAAAAAAGAATAGAACACAATGAAAGGCGAATCTGTGATTGAAATAAAGCGTCAAATTCTAAAAGGCTTTGTGATTGTAACTTCTGTATTTTGTTCAGTATCAGCGAATGCTAATAAAATAATACCAACGCCCGCTAAGGCTGCAGTCGTCGTCACTCAGAGTAGTTCACAGCAACGAGTTTGTTATTATGATGATAAGGCCTTTAGCCTAGGTGCGGTCGTTGAGGTTTCTGGGGTGTTGATTCGATGTGCTGCCGAAAACGATTTTGAGACCAATGGTGCTCTAGGTTGGATTGAGATTATAAAAAAAGACGAGAAATAAACTCGTCTTTCATTGGTATGAGTGTTGGTGCTTATATTAACGTGCTAGAGAGCGAGTCTTAAGTTCGAAAATAATCTTCTCAGCACTGACTTCAAACTTAAAGCGAGCATTTAATTCTGTGCTTTCTTCTGTCAGTTCTGATGCTTCAAACTCAACGTTGCTAGACACTTGTTTAGCAAGCTCAACGTACTTAGCAAACTCAGTTTCAATGAGTGCTTTAGAGTTACCGTAAACCGTTACTTCGGCAACATCGTCGCCTTCTTTAATGATAAACCCGATTTCACCTGCGCAGCCGCAAGCCTCACATACATCATTGTTACCAATATCTTGGCTCATAAATAATCCTCTTACAAAGTCTGCGGTTATTCTAGCGAGCAATTTGAACTGTATCTACAAAAATCAAAATCTTTGAACTAAATTTTACTAGTATGCTATGCTGTTTGATAGGATATTTAATGAATATGTATATTCGCGACGATAAATATGTATGTGATTAATATCACGTTTTCCTGAAGAGGTACGTTATTTATTTGTCAGAATATCATTCACTTAGTTGCGCCAGGAATGATTTTATAAGAGTATCTATCGCTTGACAGTTATTTATACAATGAATTTTTCGTTGGGTATTTCATATTCTAAGTAGTTATTTAAACTTATCGACTTAGGATTGTAAGGTGATTTTCGAAGAATAATTAGACAAAGTGCCCAAAGAGGCAACACTGTAAAATTGTTCGTACAAAGTATTTGTGGGTATTTAATGGAAATACTTGCGAAAAAATACCTTGCTCACATAATGCTGATAACGATTTTCATTCTGACTTCATTCGGTTGAGTTAGATGGATTTACAAAGAGAAGAACCTGAATATGCCAAAGCGTAGTAAAGAAGATACAGAAATCACGATCCAGAAGATCATGGATGCCGTTGTAGACCAGTTATTGAGATTGGGTTACGACAAAATGTCATACACGACGTTGAGTCAACAAACAGGCGTTTCTCGTACAGGTATAAGTCATCACTTTCCAAAGAAAACGGATTTTACTGCTGCCCTAGACGGTCGTATTTTCAAGATGTTTATGGAACACATTGACTTTGAAAATGGCCTTGATGCATTTTCGGCTAGCTGGGTTGCAGCACTTGAAGATGCTGAGTTCCTAGCGATCTTACGTTTACTTTTCCATCATATCGTTACAGCTGAGAATGCACATGAGTTCGCGGCAAACGGTATCGACCGCTTGTACAAGCTAACTGAAACTCAGTTTGGTGATGCTAGTGGTAAAGAATTAGAGTGGTTGATTGGTAAATCATTGATTCATATGAGCCAATAATCAACACGCAATGAAAGAAGCTCCTGAGGGGGCTTTTTTTGTACCTGTAGTTTCACTTTTCTTTCTTTTTTCTCTAGCTCTCACGCCGTTGTCGTTATCTTGTCTTTGTGCTGAGTAAGGTTATTTCTTTTCTTTTTAGATGATTAGGGTTTCGCCTGCATTTTACTGAGTAACTAAAAGCTTACTAACATTAACTGATGGTGTTTATTTCTAGAGCCTCAAACGTTCAAGGTGAGCCGTTTTAAGGGGTATTGCCATGGTAACTAACAAAATTGATTTTAAGGCGAGAGAGGGACTGTGAGACAATAAAAAGCCTCGAAGAAATCGAGGCGTTGAATGGTGTGGTTGTTAGAGAAAGCGAATACTCAAAACAAACCTGTTCTTAATCGGACTTATTGTGCGGGGTGAACCTGAGGGAAGCTCATGGTTGGGTGTTTTTCTACGATACTTTTGTAACCATACACATCTTCTATCATCGAAGGTTTCAGCGCATCCCAAGGCTTGCCATCACACACCAAATTGCCATCTTTCAATACCACCAATCGATCGGAATACTGCGCGGCTAAGTTGAGATCATGCAAAACTACGATAACCGCGGCATTGTGGTTGTCGGCTAGCTCTCTCGCGATCTTTAATGTGTTGTGCTGATGGGCAAGATCCAGTGCTGATGTGGGTTCATCAAGCATCAAGATACATTGGTCGCCAGAATAGTGAAGTTGGGTTAGCACTCGAGCCAAGTGAACACGCTGTTTTTCACCGCCAGATAGAGAAGGGTAGAGTCTTTTACTTAGGTGAGACACATCGGCAATATCCATTTTCTGGCTAGCTATGCTAGTGAGCTTCTTGTTGGACTCTTGCAACGGGATACCACCAAGCTCGACAACTTCGTGTGCCAGAAAAGGGAAGGTCAACGTACTATGTTGCGGCAACATCGCCAAGTGCCTAGCCAACTTTTGAGAAGACCACTTGTCTTTGGTGTGTCCAAAATACTGAATATCACCAGTGCTCGATATCTCCTGACATAAAGCTTTCAGCAGCGTACTTTTTCCTGCGCCGTTTGGTCCAAGTAGTGTGGTTACCTTTCCTGCTTCAATCTCAATAGAAACGCCATCTAAAATCACTTTGCTGCCGAACTTCACTTCGATGTCGGTTGCTTTTAACGCTGCAGGAAACATTAAAGGATTCTCCCTTTCTGTTGAAATAGTAGATACAAGAAAAATGGAGCGCCGATGATCGCAGTGACAATGCCTACTGGTAGCTCTGCTGGTGCAAGTACCACGCGCGAGGCCATGTCTGCAGCTGTTAGTAGTAACGCGCCTAGTACCGCTGAGAGGGGCAACAGAATTCGGTGATCTGGGCCTGCTAACATGCGACCTAAATGAGGAATAACCAGTCCGATGAAGCCAATCATGCCGGACAAGCTAACCGTGATACCAACGCCTGCCGCAGTAAGTAGAATGAGCTTTCGCTTGAGTTTCTGTACTGGGATGCCAAGGTGTTGTGCTTCTGATTCGCCCAGTAATAGAGCATTCAATGACATCGCTTGGCGGTAGAAAACAACAAACAATCCAACGAGTGTGACAGCAGCAAGTAAAATACCGGACCACTTAGCGCCAGCCAATGAACCCATCGACCACAACGAAAGATCACGCAGCATTTGATCATCAGCAATGAAGTTTAAGAAGCCAATACCTGCGCCTGATAGTGCGCTAATTGCCACCCCCGCTAATAACATGATGGTCACCGAGGTACCGAATTTTCCCGTACCTAGCTTATAAACCAACAGGGTAGTTAAAGCGCCACCTAAAAAGGCAAATACTGGAACGGCGGCAAAGTTCATGAAAGCAGGGTATTGCAGTGAAAGTTCAGAGAAAAGAACAATAGCCAACGCCGCGCCTAACGCAGCTCCGGCAGAGACGCCGATGATCCCAGGCTCCGCAAGCGGGTTTCTAAACAGCCCCTGCATGACCGCACCACATAACGCGAGAATCGCGCCGATTAGCATACATAAGATGGTTCTCGGTAAACGGATCTCTTGAATCACTAAATTGATGTGGGGAGCTAAGTCATTGCTGGGTTGGAATAGGCTGGCTGCGCTGTCAGCTAAGCTTATGTCCATAGGTCCAACGGTGACCGAGTACAGCGCGGTTAAGACTAGGATAGCGCCAAAGCCTAACATCGATGTTTTTAGTGGGACGGATCGTAACAACATAAAGAGCCTCAATGTCTATCACTAGCTTCAATCCTCGTAACCGACTTTGCGAAAGCGACGCAGTAATGAGGATTGAGCAAGTAACAGTAAAAATAGGGTAGTGAGTTATAGCGGGTAGATAAGTTATAGCGGATAGATAAGTGCGTTTATTCGCTTCGCTTCAGAAAGGCTTTCAAGACCAAGCCCTCCAACTAGAGCGCTGCCCTTTACGGTAATGATTTGCTTGTTCATGCCTGCTGGCGTTGCCGCTAGCATAGGTAACGATTTAAGAATGGCATCAGCGCCGCCCATTTTCTGGTAGCTACGGCCACTGACTAAAATCACATCTGGTTGCATTTCAACGAGTGATTCCATCGACAGTGGTTTGTAAGAGGTCAGGCTTTGAGCCGCAGGGTTAACACCGCCTGCCAGTTCAATGATCGCGTTGGGTGATGTTTCACCGCCAGCAACATTTGCAGGACGACCTTCATGCAGCAATAGGAACAAAACTTTCTTTGCTTTGTTGCTTGGTACTTGATTCGCTTTCAGTGCTGCGATTTTTTGATTCACTTCGGCTTTCACTTGCTGCGAGTGAGCTTCGGTATGCGTTATCTTAGCTATTTGGTCGATTCGCTTTAGTAGCCCTTCAACGTTTGCTTCGGTGTTGACGATTTCGACATCGACACCCACAGATTTTAATTGAGAAATGGCATTGTCTGGCCCCATCTCATCTGAGCCAATCAGTGTGGTTGGCGATAAGGCAATCAACCCTTCTGCAGAAAGGTTTCTGTGATAACCAATCTTTGGCAGCTTTTTTGATTGAGGTAAGTGACTGGTCACATCAATTGCAATCAACTGCTCTTCAGCACCCAGAGCAAGAACTAATTCGGTAACGGCGCTGCCAGCACTGATGATTCTAAGTTGTTTTACGTCGTCAGCATTGGCGATAGGTGCTGCAAGTACCAACCCCATAGCGGCGATTGCGAGTAAATGTTTGTTGTTCTTTAATTTATTGAGCACTTTTAAGTCTTTCATAATAATGTATTTGTACTTTCTTTTGATGGAGAGTAATCGCGAAGATGGCTTGTGATCAGCCTGTCCGCATGTTGAGTTTGAATCGATAGAGAGCTGGCTTTGGTTATTTGGTCTTATCAATAAAGAGTCCAATCTCATAAAAGGTGCTAGGTCTCATGAAAATTTAAGAGTCGTTCTAGCCTTCCTCCGTGAGTAATTGGGTTGCTGGAATACCGTTTTCTTGTAAGAACGACAACAACTTCACTAAGTTCTCAACGTTAGCTGCTTTATCGGCGCCAATGATGATCGGTTTCTTATCCGATGTGCCTGTTTCTTCTAACAGTGCGATCTTGAAGTTTTCCCAGTCGATGTACTCTTGGCCGTTGATCGCCCAGTAAGGTTCGTGATCTAAGATATTGACGCTAATCGAATCTTTATGAACTTCAGAAACGTTTTTAATATCAGAACTCGGAAGCTCCACTTCTAATGACTCCAACTTCACTGATGCTGTCAGTAGAAGGAAAACCATCACGATAAATATAATGTCCAGTAAGGGTGTTAAATCCGGAACTAAGCTCTGTGTTTGAGATGAGTGGGGCGTTTTAATCATGCTTGGCTCACATCACCGATAGAGGCTTTGCTGACGGGAGTACCTTGAGTGTCGCCAGACTGACTGGTTTGAATTGACATGCCTTCTAGCCAAACATTCACATAATTCAGAGTGTGTTCTAACTGAGCTAGCACTCGATCGGCCCATAACCCGAGTAGTTGAGCTCCTGAAATAGCAGGAAGCGCAATCATCAAACCCGCAGCAGTGGTTCTCATTGCTAATCCAAGACCGTCTGCCAAATCATTAGGCGTGATGCTGCCTGTTGTAGCTGCAACGCCTTTAAACATCTCAATAAGCCCAAGTACTGTGCCAAGCAGGCCAATTAGCGGGCTGATGACGCCGATCAAGCCAAGCAGTCTTAAACCTGCGTGAAGCTGGTGGCGTTTCTCTTGTAGCCAAATCCCTGCTGCATCTTCACGTAAACCTTTTGAGAAAGAGTGGTGAGCAAGCAGCATCGACACGCCCTTGTACAGCAGAGGTCGTTTACCAGAAATAGATTGTGCTAATGCTTCGATTTCTTTGCTATTGGTTGGTGAAATCTGATTGAGCTCACGACGAATAGCGCGTTTGCCAACCCCAATGCTTAGCATTACTTGGAAGATACGCTCTGCGATGATCATTGCTGTTAATGCTGAACAGATTAGAAGAGGCCATGTCATTAGGCCAAGTTGATCTTGTAAGTAACTGATTTGTTGCATGGTTAATCCAACTTAAAACGAACAGGTATTTGCACACGGTGAGCAATTGCTCGACCATTTACAGTATGAGGTGAGAACTTCCATTTCTTAATGGCTTTCAAGGCAGCGTTGTCGAGCATTAGTGCGCCTGATGAGTTGACTAATGCCTGTTTAATTTGTTTTCCTTCAGCATCTAACCAGATCTCATAAGTTGCGACACCTTCAACGCCTCGGCGCCTTGCTTGGCGTGGGTAGCTTGGTGGTGTTGGACGAGCTGAAAAAGAGGGCCTAGTGATTAACACCGGCTCTTGGTTAGATACGCCTTGATTAACTTGTCGAGGTTGGTTGGCGGACTCGTCCATATTTTTATCGACTTTTTTGTCGGCCAGCTTTTCTGGTTGAGTCACCGGTTTTTTTTGAATCGGCTTTTTCTCGGCTGTCTTCTCCACAACCTTTTTCTCTACTTTCTTGGGCTGAGGTTTATTGGTGATCGCTTTTTTCTTTGGTGCAGGTTTAGCTTGCTTTGGCTCTACTGCTTTCGGTTCGACAGGTTTAGGTTCTGGGTGTGAGACCGTTTCCTTGACTGGCTCAGGCTCAACTGGCTCTGTAACGGTTTTTTTCTGATCTTGTGAGGGAGCGCTCTTTGGAGTGAAGTTGATCGATACCGTGTTCGATTGGCTACCTGCAGGCATTGCAAAGACTTTGGATTCTTGAGCGACAAATAACATCGCCGCATGAATCACTAACGATGCACCGCCTGCAATAACATATCTAGGTACGTTCACATTCAATCCTTCACCAAATCTAAAATATGTATCGGATTATTGCTTAGAATCTAAATAAGATCAATTATCAATTGCATTATCATTTGCGTCTATTTATGATTCTCTCAGTTTTAGCAAACAGTCTTCCAGGCTTTGCTATATAAGTGTTTAGAGAGATTATATGAGCGTTGATATATATAAGTTTGACGAATCAATTCTGGGCGTTTCTAGCCCAGACCCACTTCGTTTTGCATTTGCCAAAAAGCAATCTGCACATGCTGGGGGAAGCTCAATCCCGGTCGACCCGAGCAAGAAATTGGAAATCTTTGATGAATTGATGCTGAGTGAAGGAAAGAAACAGGATAAACGTTGTTTGTATATCCATATTCCTTTTTGTCGCGTGCGTTGTACGTTCTGCAATTTCTTCCAAAATGCCGCAAGCCGTAAATTAGTGGATGAGTATTTTGATGCACTGATGGTTGAGCTAAAGCAAAAAGCTAAAACCTCTTGGGCTCAGTCTGGACTATTTCACGCCGTCTATATTGGTGGTGGAACACCCACCGATTTATCTCCTCTACAAGTTGAGCTGTTAGGTAAGGCTATTCGTCGATACTTCCCATTAGCGAACGATGTGGAAATGACCTTAGAAGGGCGTATTAATCGATTTGGCGACGAGATGTTTGATCGTTCGCTGGAAGGTGGCTTCAATCGTTTCTCATTCGGTATTCAAAGTTTCAATACTCAAGTTCGACGTAGTGCTAAGCGCTTGGATGACCGAGAAGTTGTGTTGGAACGTATCAGTTCACTGAGTCGCACTGAACAAGCGCCTATCGTTCTTGATTTGCTATACGGGTTGCCACACCAGTCTATGGAAGTATTTCAACAAGATTTAGAAGACTACATGTCGACTGGCGCACACGGTATCGACCTCTACCAACTGATTGTTTCGGGCAACGCGCCTATGCTTAATCTTGTTGAGAAAGGAAAAATCCCACCACCGGCTAATACGCCAGATAAGGCGAGTATGTACTTGGCGGGCGTTGAGTTCATGGCAAAGCACAAGGTTAAGCAACTGAGCGTGAATCACTGGACTCGTGATAACCGAGAACGCAGCATTTACAACAGCTTAGCAAAAACTTATGCCGAAGTTCTACCCATTGGTTGTGGCGCTGGTGGCAACATCGGTGGTCATGGTGTGATGCAACATCGAACTTTAGACAGCTACATGGAGTCTATAAAGCAAGGTCAATTGCCAATAGCCATGATGACCAAGCAAAGCTCACTAGAGCCAACCTTCTCTTCATTGAAAGCCGGTTTTGATTCTGGTGTTGTAAGAAGAAGTAAGTTGCCGAGTTTTATGGGGCAAGACACGTTTGACTACCTGAAGCCTCTGTTTTCACATTGGGAAAAAAATGGCCTAGTTGATCTTTCGGAAGATTACCTGAGCCTGACTATAGCTGGCAGTTTCTGGGCGGTAAGTCTTGCACAGACTGTGATTCAAGTGCTTAACACGGAATATCAGACCTTGCACCCAGCACCAACTGCCTCTGGCTTGGGTGCTCACCCGCATGCAAGTTTGAAGCACGCTTAATCTCGAATTTTTAGTTTATAACTTACGTAAATCACTCGTTTATACGGAAACTTATTCAATGACAGATACAACATTCGCAATGACAGAAACTTTAGAACAACGTGTCGCACGCATTCTAGAAGAAGAACCAAAACTACTTCCTACTGCGATTGCTGAGAAGCTAGGAGTTTCAGAAGTTGAAGTAGTGGCTGCTTTTCCTGGAGACATGGCGGTGATGCTAGATGGCAGCCGTGTTCAAGATATTCTAGAAGGTTTGGTTGGTTGGGGCCCAGTGACCACAATTATGCATTCATTTGGCTCAATCTTTGAAGTAAAGGCGCCGTTTCCTAAAGGCAAAGTAGCGCGTGGTTACTACAATCTGATGGGTAAAGAAGGCGAGCTGCATGGCCACTTAAAACTGGATAACATCAAACATATTGGTTTGGTGAGCAAGGCGTTCATGGGGCGTGAAAGTCATTACTTCGGTTTCTTCAGTGAAACAGGCGAGAACATTTTTAAGATTTACCTAGGTCGCAATGAAAAGCGAGAGCTGATTGTCGACCAAGTGGAACGCTTCAAAGCACTAAAAGAACGAGCTTAAGTACAGTCAACATCAAGCTTAAATAAGATTGCCAGCTAGCTTAAAGAAAATATGAATGCTCGAGGTCCACTTAGTTTACTAATGAACGCTCAACCTCGGGTAAAAATAATAAATAAGAGAAAGTGAAGAAAGGAATTATCGATGGAACAACAAGTAAAACAAGAACGTCTACAAGGTCGCCTAGGTCCAGAAATTAAAGAATTTCGCCAAGAGCGCCGTACCCTTCAACTTGCAACGGTTGATGAAGAAGGTCGCCCGAACGTAAGTTACGCCCCTTTCGTTCAGAACCAAGAAGGTTATTTTGTTCTAATTTCTGATATTGCTCGTCATGCTCGTAACTTGAAAGCAAACCCTCAAGTCTCTTTGATGATGATTGAAGACGAAGAGAGCTCGAAGCAGCTTTATGCACGTAAGCGTTTAACGTTTGATGCTCAGGCAAGTGTTGTAGAGCGTGAAACGGAGCTTTGGACTCAAGTGATCGGCCAGATGCAAGAGCGTTTCGGCGAGATCATTGATGGTTTGAGCCAGCTTCAAGATTTCTCTCTGTTCAACCTTAAAGCTGAGAATGGCCTGTTCGTAAAAGGCTTTGGTCAGGCATACCAAGTGTCTGGTGATGATCTGGTGGATTTCGTTCACCTGCAAGAAGGCCACAAAAAAGTATCTAACGAATAGTCTCGTTTAACTGGTTACCTAAGAAGCCCTCCTGTGAGAGGGCTTTTTTATGTCTAAGCAGTCATAGCCGCGTCGTTTAAGACTTTCGCTCCGCGCAACATGGCTTCGATTAATTCGCCTGCATTGAATTTCTCTAGCGCTTCATGTGCACCCACCTGATTAGCTCGGTCAACACAGATCTCACTGGATAGTGAAGTATGTAAAATACAGTAGGCATGACTGAGTGCGCTGTCGTTTTGTACTTCAAATGCAAGTTCATAACCATCTAACCCGGGCATCTCGATATCACTCACGAGAAGATCAATTGCTGTACCTTTTGCAGCCTCACCTCGCATCAGGTCAATAGCATCTAAACCGTTGTTACAAATGCTATAAGGGATGTTGATGCTGTCTAAGGCATCAGACAGCTGCTTTCGTGCAATCAAAGAGTCATCAACCAATAGAATGTTCAGAGCTTTTAGGCGTTCTCTCTCGACATCAGTCAGCATCGGAATATGTGCGTTTTCATAAGCAGGGTAAATCTTAGAAAGTAATAACTCTACGTCGAGCATCTGCACGATACGATCTTCAAAACGTGTAATGCCGGTAACAAACACATTGGTTCCTACACTTGCGGGTGGCGACTCAATACTCTTCCAGTCACATTCAATGATTTTATCAATCGAACGAACCAAGAATGCTACAACGGTTCTTAAGCAATCTGTCACGATGAGCACACAGTCTTGGTATTCCGTCGGTGTGATCGGCCGAAACCCAATAGCTGCGGACATATCAATAACTGGAACCGTAAGATCGCGAATCGTGATGGTACCAATCACATGGTGATGAGAGTAAGGAATTTGGGTCATTGGCTGGAAAGGAACGATTTCTCTGACCTTAAGCGTGCCTATCGCAAAACTTTGAGTGAGGGATAACTTGAACATCAGCATTCCCTGTGACTGACTCGCTTTACTTATCGGTTTGGCCATAAGTGGCTCCTACTTAATACGCGCTTAATCTATAAGGATTAATTTAAAGGGAAATGGCATCCGCAGCAAGTCACTATGCGGTTTTTAAAGATCTTTAAGGGGGTTGTTTTCGGTTATAGAGTGAAGAATGATGATTCTTGGGTTAAAATCACGCTAAACGCAGGCGTTTGATGGACTTTTGTCGACAAGTCGTTAGCCGTAAGCTGAATTACAACAGTCAGTACTCTGATGAATTCTACGTAATCATCACAAATAAACTGACCGCAACAAACTGAGAATTATCATGGCAAGAACAGCAGCAGCGCTTCATATATTGGTGAAGCATAAAGAATTAGCAGAAGACATCATGACGCAGCTTAAAAAGGGCGCTAAATTTCAAACGCTAGCGAAGAAGCATTCAACCTGTCCATCTGGTAAAAAGGGCGGCGACCTAGGCGAGTTCAAAAAAGGTCAAATGGTGCCTCAGTTTGATAAGATTTGTTTCTCTGGCGAGACGCTTGTACCACACCTGGTAAAAACAAAATTTGGCTGGCACGTAGTGAAGGTTCTTTACCGAACTTAGTTATTAATATGTGTTAGATTGAATAAAAGGAGCGTAGATACGCTCCTTTTTTGTCATTTTTGGGCGCATTTAAAAACATTATGGCTGAGTGTTCATCCCGGACGTTATGCGATAATTGGCGCTACGCCCTTAACTATCCACCTTGACTAATCGGTGGGAGGAGGAGGGGTTTTAATGAGTAACTCATATAATAAATACCATTCTTAAGGAAATTTATGCAGCTTTGCCTTTTAGCCTTTGTATTTATCTAGAAAGCTGTAAACGAGTTTGGTAGGAGAACAACATGGAGAGTTCAGCTATGTTAAGCACCCCAGCGACAGATGTTATATTGCATGCTTTTGACTGGTGCTACGCTGACGTAATGAAGAACGCCCCTCTGATTCAAGAGTTGGGTTATAAATCTGTTTTAGTCTCGCCGGCAATGAAGTCGTTACGAGGGCCTAAAGGCTGTGATCGAGATACAGGTACCCAATGGTGGCAGCGCTATCAACCCCAAGATTATCGTGTGATCGATAATCAGCTTGGTGATACGCAAGACTTCACTGCAATGGTGAACACGTTAAAGCAACATGGGCTTCGTACCTATGTGGACGTTGTGTTTAACCACATGGCTAACGAGTCGAGTATTCGCGGTGATTTGACGTATCCAAATCAACAAGACATGGCGTCTTACCAACAAGATTCTGAGTATTACGAATCCGTTCGTTTGTTTGGTGATCTTTCTAAACCTTTGTTTGATGAGAACGACTTTGTCGAAGCGTTTGGTATCAAGAACTGGAAAGATACTTGGGAGGTGCAAAACGGACGTATTACTGGTGGAGCAAGCGATCCAGGCCTGCCAACGCTGTTAGACAACGACAATGTGGTTACACAGCAGCGAGCTTACCTAAAAGCCTTGAAAGTGATTGGTGTGAAAGGGTTTCGCATCGACGCAGCGAAACACATGACACTGTCACATCTACGTAAGGTTTGGACTGATGATATTTGTGAAGAAATGCATATCTTTGGCGAGATCATTACTGACGGTGGTGCAACCAAAGAAGAGTACGAACTGTTCCTCGAGCCTTACCTTAAACACACTCGTTTAGGGGCGTATGATTTTCCGCTATTCAATACCATCTTCAAAGCTTTTGAAGAGCAGGGCAGTTTTAAGTCTCTGATCAACCCATACTGTTTTGGTCAAGCTCTGTCGAACATGCGAGCGATCACTTTTGCTGTCACTCATGACATTCCAA
The DNA here is from genome assembly GCF_041439035.1 of Vibrio sp. 1F263. Lineage (NCBI taxonomy): Bacteria > Pseudomonadati > Pseudomonadota > Gammaproteobacteria > Vibrionales > Vibrionaceae > Vibrio > Vibrio sp. 1F263. The sequence continues at coordinate 126,494 of NZ_JBGONI010000003.1, forward strand.
ATAACGAGGTGTTTTTGGAACATGTGATGGATGAAGTCGACGAGCAATTAGCTCACGCCTTTATTCTTGGACGAGATGGCGGTGTGCCGCTTGTTTACAGTGAACTCAGCACCAGTGGTATTCTGGACAAGAGTGGCCAACCTCGTTGGCTTAACGACTGGCAAGCGCCTTATATGAAAAACATGATTCAATTCCATAACCATGTTCATGGCGAAGCGATGCAGGTGGTTGAAGCCAATGATGACTTGTTGGTGTTTGTTCGTGGCGACAAAGGCATTGTGGTGATTAATAAATCGAAACGAAGCAAGACGGCCTCATTAAATTGGACAGGCGCTGTGACGGATCTGTTGTCTGGTAAAGTGTTCGAATGTGTTGGTAAGGACTTAACTATTAAGGTTGAATCCAACCAGTGCATGATGCTGACGACCAACTAGCTCGAGCCTGTTACGAGTTAGAAAGCAAATTTTGCAAAGAAAACCCCGCTTACTGATTACCAGTAAGCGGGGTTTTTTATTTAAAGCTGTTTATTGCTTACTAAACAGGGTGTTAGTTAAACAAGGTGTTAGTTAGCTAAACGCTAAGGCGGTTAAACCGTAAACTTGTTTAATAGTTCGTCTTGTTGGCGAACATTGTCAGTTTGAACTTGCATTGCTGTGTTTGCGTCTTGAGCTGCGTTCGATACCTGTGTTGAAAGGTCTTTGATCTTAACTGTGTTGTTGTTGATCTCTTCCGCTACTAAACTCTGCTCTTCAGCTGCTGAAGCAATCTGAATATTCATATCAGAGATGCGCTGAATCGCGTCGCGGATGCGGTCAAGTGAAGAGTTTGCTTGCTGAGCGCGTTCAACGGCGTCAGTGGCTGTGTCTTTACTTTGATTCATCGCGTTAGATACAGAGCTTGCACCCGCTTGGAGCTGCTCAATCATGTTGCGGATCTCTGTGGTCGATTCTTGAGTACGTTGCGCTAGTGTGCGAACTTCATCGGCAACGACAGCGAAACCACGGCCCGATTCACCAGCACGCGCCGCTTCAATAGCAGCATTCAATGCAAGTAGGTTGGTTTGGTCTGCGATATCGTTGATTACTTTAAGAATCGTCTCGATATTTGCTGTTGCTGATTCAAGTACTTGTACTTCTGCAACCGCTTGGTCGATACGTGCTGAAAGGTTATCAATCGCTTGAGTCGTGTCACTTACTACAGATGTACCGTCTAGTGTCGCATCGTCAGCTTCACGAGCCGCGGCGGCTGCGCCTTGAGCGTTGTTTGCTACTTCCGTTGCGGTAACGGCCATCTCGTTCATTGCGGTGGCTAGCTGTTCAAGCTCTTGCAGCTGAGTATTCATCGCATTCGCTGACTCACCCGCGCCTTTTACTGTGATTTCAGTGCCACGTTTAATCTCTACACCAATCGCTTTGGATTGAATGATTTGATTTTGCAGGTTTTCAGTAAAGGTGTTGAAGCCTTTCGCAAGGTCAGAGAACTCTTTATCTGTATTGGTATCTAGACGTTTAGTTAAGTCACCTTGTCCGCTCGCAACATCTTGAATGGCTTGGTTAAGCGTCTCAAGCGGGCGCATTAACACACGAATAAGGACGGTTAATGCAATGATGCTGAGAATAACCGCAATTAAAGAGTAGATTATCGAGCTGTTTTTCAGATCTTCAACCGTTTGGAATGCGATCTCTTCATCAAGTATTGCGCCGATGTACCAATCTTCACTTGGGATGTGAGTGAAGTTCACTAGGAACTTTTTACCGTCGACTTCAATTTGTTGAGATCCCTCGCGAATAGTCGCTTGTGGCAGGTAGCTTGATAGCGTTTCGCCATTGTTCTTAGCATTAGGGTGAGCAATCGTCGTGCCGTCGGCAGTGACTAGGAATAAGTAACCCGCGTCAAACAAGTTCACTTGGTTTACCAAGGTCGCAAGGTTGGTTAGTTCTAGGTCGTAGAACATACCTGCAGTGAAACGGCCGTTTTCTTGCACTGGCGTACCAATTGAAATGATGACTTTCTTGCTTGATACGTCCACATAAGGGTCGGTAACAACTAAACTGTTTTTGGACTTAGCATCAATGAACCAAGGGCGGATTCGTGGGTCGTAATCCGGGCCAGCTTCCCAACCATCATCATTTTCAATAACGAAACCGTTTGCGTCATAACCAAAACCAACCGCGAGAAAGCTGCCTTTAAGTTTTGGCTTTTCTAGGATGTTTTGAACGTATGTACGATCTTGAGGGTTGATTTCGATGACTTCAGTCGTCGACTGAGCCAGTGCTTTTTTAGCATTCATCTCTGATGCTACGGTGTTCTTAATCCCAGAGACCATCTCTTTCAGGCTTGCATTGACGTGGTTCTCTACAGCACTTTTTACGGTGTAAAGTTGCTGTATTGAAAGCAATGATACTGTCACTAATAGCAAGGCTGATGATGCTGCAACCACCTTATGGCTAAATTTCATTGTGTTTTCCTCTTCTCACAAGCTTTGCGAAAACTAAAGCTAATCGTGTTTTTGTAATTATATATATCGACATTGTTGGGATTTACTTGAATGTAATTTCACAAAATAGACTACAAAAATACAACAACCCGCACAACGTAAAACTCAGTTAATTACATACTTGCTACTTTTGTTTTTTGGTTCAATGAGTTAAAGAGTTGGCTTAATCAAAGGCAAACAAAGTAAGGAGGGTATTAATTAGGCGAATATGCGTATGGTTTATTATATAAGGGAGAGGTGTAAGGGAATTAATATGAAATCAAATGATATTCTCAATTCGTATATTGGCGATATTTTAAACAGGAGAGTGTATGTATTTTAAACCGGAGAGTGAATATATTAGGCGAAAAAAAGCCCCACAAAAGTGAGGCTATTATAAATCAGGTTATTTATTACACTGTATCAGTACGTCTAATTTAAAATATTAGATGCGCTACACCTGCGATAACTGGAAGCGTAATTAACGTACGTAGAATAAAGATAATAAACAGTTCTAAGATGTTCACTGGAATCTTACTGCCTAGAAGTAGAGCGCCTACTTCAGACATGTAGATCAGCTGAGTTACCGACATTGCTGCAATAACAAAGCGAGTCATCTCGTTGTCGATAGAAGCGGCAAGGATCGCTGGGATGAACATATCCGCAAAACCAACAACAATGGTTTCAGATGCTGCAACCGCTTCAGGTACTCCAAGTAGCTCAAGGAATGGAATGAAAGGCTGACCTAGGAATGAGAACACAGAGGTGTATTCTGCAATCACCAATGCCATTGTACCTAGCCCCATTACAACAGGAAGAACGCCGAATACCATGTCGACTGCGTTACGAATGCCTTCACCAAATACAGACTTAGCAGACTTCACTTGTGATGCCTTATTTACCGCGAGTTCAAGACCCCAAGAGAAAGTCGAGTGACCCGCTGGGATTGCATCAGCATCTTTGTGAGGCTTTGTACCATCAATGAAGGTGTCTTTCTTCATGCTCAGTGGAGGAAGGCGAGGGATGATTACCGCGGCCACAATACCTGCTAAGCAGATTGCTGCGTAGAAAGGTAGGAATAGGTGCTCTAGTTCTACTTGAGCAATCACTACAAGGCTGAACGTGATAGATACTGCTGAGAAAGTCGTACCAACAACAGCGGCTTCACGTTGAGTGTAGAATTTCTTCTCGTACTGTTTGCTTGTAAGCAGGATACCAACGCTGCCGTCACCTAACCAAGAAGCCATACAATCGATAGCACTACGACCCGGCAGGTTGAAGATTGGACGCATCACTTTACTTAGTAAGGTGCCAAACAGTTCTAACAAACCGAAGTTAAGTAGAAGTGGTAATAGTAAACCGGCAAAGATGAATACTGAAAATAGAGTCGGCAATAGGCCCTCTAACACGAGACCACCGGTGTTTTCTTCCCAGATAAACTCAGGGCCAACTTGGAAGAAAGCCATGAATGCTGCAGCACCACCGATAATACGAACCAATAACCACAGTGGAGATGGGTTGAAAAGACCGTTTAGAAATGAATTCGATGTAATGAATGTAGGTTTGAAAATGGTGCTTAACACGGAAGCTACAGACATGAAGGCAACGATTGCAGTGATAATAGCAACTAGAGACTCACCGAAAACCGCTTGAATTGATTTAGCTAGAATAGCGACAGGGATCGTGAGATCACCTTGGTAGCTAATTGGCGCCATGAAGAGGAACAAACCAATTAGAGATGGGATTAAGAAAACCCAGAAACTGCCTTTAGATTTCTCTGGTTGAGCAGTATTCGTGTTGTTAGACATGTTAATTATTCTCGTATTTCTACATGTAAAAAAGCCACATCCTTGGCATTTTTATTCTCTAAACATCCGTATTTTCTCATTGGGTGCAAGATTACCGAGTATTAATATCACTTGCAATACTATTCATCAAATATCGCTAAATATTCACACGGGTTATTCTGCAACACATTATGAGTTTAGAATAAAGTGTTGCAGATGTTACATATTCTCATGGTTATTACTAGGCGTTTATAAATTTACTGAGGCTTCAGTTCGATAAGTTAGGTAAAGCCAGTAGCTAAACGCGATAATGAACGCGAAAGAGGCAGGGAACGCCAGTGCCAAAATTTCAAAGCGCTGGAACAGGCAAGCACCACTTAAACCACCAAACAGAAAGCCAACAACGATGAACATAAGAAGTTTGGCTTTACGGCGGTCAAAAGGCATCCCCTTTAAGCGTGCGCCAATCATGATCCCAAGGTCTGTGATGATCCCGCTCATGTGTGTGGTGCGAATGATCGCCCCGCTATAGGTGGTGATCATTGCGTTCTGCAAACCACACGCGGCTGAAGCGAAATACTGGCCTGAAGTGTAGCCTTGTAACAGTGCCCAAAGCGCCAAGAACAGCAATCCACCCTCAATACATAGCGCAACACCGTAACGGCGTCCTAACTTCAATGCTTGATTTTCGATAAAGAATCCGCTGAACGCGGCACCTAGCATAAAGCTCATAATGATTAGCAGGAGGTGCATAGAAGTTGAAGTCGGCGTGAGCAGGCTGCTGCCAAGTAAAGACATGGTGCCTGAAATATGGGAGATAGCTTGATGTTGGAAGCCGAGTAAACCAATAGCATTAACGCTGCCAGCAAGGCCCGCTAACAGTAAGGCGCCGTATTCAACCCAGCGAGGTAGTTTAGAAATCATGTGGTTCACCCTGGGTTAAAAAGAGGAGCAGATTATAACGCTAGCGAAAAGATACGCTAGCGTTGTAGAACGTTGATATTTGATCTTAGGCAACAGTCTTGCAGTTTGTTCCAATACTGTTGCTTTATAGAGAAAATGGTCAGTAACAGGCTAGTTGTAGTGACTCATCTGGTGGTCAAATTTGACCCATCCGTGTTTGCGTTCTTCGTAGACTGAAAAGCTTGGTAGCGGAAAGTCTTGCTCTTTAAATAGTCCGAGCGGGACGACATAAAAATCGGCGGCGGCAACCGACTGCAATAGCATGGTAGTGCCACATTTAGGGCAAAACTGGTAGGTGACTTCATTGCCCGTGTCACTGATACGTGAAAAGGAGGTGACCTCTCCGTTGAGTGTCACTTGTTCTATGGGAAATCGAGCCTGAACCCCGAACACACTTCCGGTGCGCTTCTGACATTCATAACAATGGCATACGGAGGTGCGTTGAGGCTCGCCTCTGCAGACTAAATTGACGGCTCCACAGCGGCATTCGCAACTTCTGATATTTCTCTCTTTAATATGATTGATATCCATCCATGCTCCACTTCTGGTTAACCCTGTATTGATAATTATACTAAAGCCCTTTATGGTCTGCACAACTGGATGAAAACAAAAGAATATAATTGCTCATGAAAAAGAAAATCTTACCTATACCTCTGATTTTACTGATTCCTATTATCATGCTGGTTGTGGTGATACTGGCGGGTATTTATCGCTTTAGCTTAAGTGACGAAGAGATCTTGGCGAAGTTTCCTTCTTCTCAAGTCAGTTATGACCCTGTTGTTGAAACCGTTTTTGATTTGAAGACGACTAACCCATGGACAATCAAAGTTCCTGAAACCAACGCGTACGCCTTTATTAATGAAGTCGATGGACCAAGATCAATCGCGTTTGGGCGGTATGACTCCGGTGTTGAGCGTGGTGTGGTCACCGTAGACACCAACAACCTTTCAAGAGTCATACTCGGCGAGGCGAGTTTCTTTGTTGCACCTATGTGGGTATCTAACCAAGGCAGTGGCGTTTTCTATTATCTTGGCCTGTTTAAACATGACCAGCATCGAAGCCGCGTCGTGTTAGTTGACCAATTCTTTCTTGGTGACCGTGTGAGAATCCAAACTTTAGAGATTACTCAGCTGCTCGATTCACAAAGCAAACTCTCTGGGGAAGGTTTTATCGGCTTTACTCGACATTCTGCGGAACAATCTTTTCCAGAATTGCAATCTGAAAAGGTGTTAATGAGTTTTTCTTTCAATACGCAATCAATTGATGAGCAATGACGTTTTTGTTAGAGCAAGGAACTGTTGTTTATGTGAGCTAAATTACATATTATCTTAAGTAGATGAATGAAATTTAGACACACTTAGCTTTGTGTCTGCTTACTTTACAAATGGAGCTTGCGAATGATTAATAAACGTTTTTTTAAGACGAAAGATGAAGTTGAAGTGACTTTCGAGCTAGAAGCTCAAGAAGCTAATTCTGTATCAATCGTTGCTGACTTTCTGGATTGGAAAGCGACGCCAATGAAAAAACTGGCGAAAGGGAAGGTTTACAAGTTTAAAACTCGTCTTCCGAAAGATGGCGAGTTTCAATTTCGCTACTTAGTTGATGATCAACAATGGGTGAACGATGCGAATGCTGATCGTTATATCCCGAATGAATTTGGTGAAGATAATTGCTTGGTATCGACAGTTAACGTTTAATTGAAATAGTATGAATTAATTAAAAAGCAGGAGCTAGATGCTTCTGCTTTTTAATGTCTAAATCGTTCGTTCATTAATTTTTTGAGTTGTGCCTATTTCATTAACGGTAACTCAATGACTTAGTCGAGATTGCGCAGATTCACATCATATTATGACAATGCAATGATGATTTATACGCCTGAAAAGCATATCCTGTGCTTTTATATCGTAGAAAGACCTGTTTACCGTGTATTCAAAAATATTTTCCTCTCCGTTTGCTGAGCTTTCACCTGTAAAAAAAGCAGCAATTTTAGGACTGCCACTTATTGCAGCGATTAGTGTTGCTTTGCAATATTCACAATCAAATCTGACGAAAACGATCGATCTTGATTTGCCAAACTCAACCGTTATTGAGTCAATTCTGTCACCTCCTTCTGCTACCGTTATTGAGCCACCGACGTTTGAATATCAAATTCAATCAGGTGATAACTTAAGTAGCATCTTCACTCAGCTTGGGTTTTCTTATAACTCGATGATGAGCGTGATGGAAACCGATTTGAACTTCCTTGCGTTAGACACGCTTCGTCCGGGTAATACATTACGCTTTTGGCGTGACGAAGCGACGGGCAACCTTTCAAAAATGGAACTTCAATTTAGTGTCGCGGACAAAGTGGTTTATCGACTGCTTGATGACGGCAGCTACGAATTTGAAGACATTTCTATTCCGGGTGAATGGAAGCAGAAACCTCTCGTGGGTGATATTCAAGGCAGTTTCTCTATGTCAGCGAACAAAGTTGGCCTGAACAGTATTGAGATTGACCATATTGTGACTCTTCTCAAAGATAAGCTGAATTTCAGCCGAGACTTACGTGCTGGCGATCAGTTTGAAGTGCTTCAAAAAGCGCAATTCGTTGATGGTGTCGCAACCGGGAAACGTGAAATAGAAGCCATCAAGATCATGAACCGTAACCGTGTTGTTTCAGCGTACTTACACACTGACGGACAATATTACGATGCCAATGGTGATAGCTTACAACGCGCTTTCCAACGTTACCCTGTGAGCCGTGGTTGGCGTCAGAGTTCTCAGTTTAATCCTAAGCGCTTACACCCTGTGACAGGCCGAGTCTCACCTCACAACGGTACAGATTTCGCGACGCCAATTGGTACGCCAGTTCAAGCGACGGGTGATGGTAAAGTGATCATGACTCGTAAGCACCCATATGCTGGTAACTATGTGGTGATTCAGCATGGCAGCACATACAAAACACGCTACCTACACTTGAGTAAGATCCTCGTTCGTAAAGGACAAACGGTATCTCGTGGTCAGCGTATTGGCTTATCAGGTAAAACGGGCCGAGTGACGGGGGCGCACTTACATTACGAATTGATCGAACGTGGTCGTCCTGTCAATGCAATGAAAGCGAATATTCCGATGGCCGATTCAGTACCTAAAAAGGAAAAAGCGACATTCGTAGCCGCTAGAGATGAAGCCGACAAGCTATTAAAGAAAGCTCTAGAAAAACAATCGAATAATAGTTAATAGTTAATAGTTAATAGTTAATAGTTAATAGTTAATAGCTAATAGCTGACTGTATGCCGTCAAGGTAACCGTTAGCTAGATGGTTGCGAGTAATGATGTAGCCTTTAAAGCCGTGAGTGCAGAACTAAATACTTAAATGTTTAGTGATACGCTCGCGGCTTTTTGATTTTAGGTTGAGGTAGTAAACGGCGTTTAGGCTAGAGGTTCTGAGTGAGTGACGTAGCTAACGATAGCTTCTGGTCGCATAGGTGGAGAGTAGAGGTATCCTTGAATTTTGTCACACCCCATTGCGTGCAGCTTTTCTAATTGCTCACGCTTCTCTACGCCTTCCGCAACCAATGACACATTGAGTCTGTGTGCCAGTTGAACAATCAACCACACAACACTTTCGGATGTTGAGTTTGTCAGCAAGTTTCGAATAAAGGTGGCATCAATCTTAATACAATCGATAGGGTAGCTATGAATGTAATTTAAGCTTGAGTAACCAGTACCGAAATCATCTAGAGCGATCGTGAACCCTTGTCCCCTTAGAAAGTCGAGTGCTGACTTTGTTTCTTGAGTTGGAGATAACAGCACGGTTTCGGTTAGCTCAATGACAAACTCGTTTGCTTTAAAGTGATGCTGTTCAATCGTTCGAGTGAGATAGGAAATATAACGCTTAGAATCGGTAAGCTCGTGAGCGGAGCAGTTTATTCCAAGCTTAACTTTGTAGCCTAAGCCGCGCTCCAATATTGTTTTAGCGCGGCATACCAATTCGATGATCCGTTCACCCAGTTCCACAATCAACCCTGACTCTTCTGCCACTTGAATGAACTCTACCGGTGAGATATCGCCATGTCTCTTGGTTTTCCAACGAGTGAGCACCTCAAAGTAACCCCATCGTGTATCAATGTGATCAACGATTGGTTGTACAACCACGTACATTCCATTGTCATTAGGTGCCTGACTGTCTGATATGGGGCTGTCAAGCTCACTTCGTAAGGCGGCGATTAACTCGGTTTTCCTTTGGTAACGAACCCTTAGGTGAGTGTCGTAACATTGAATGTATGTATCTTGACTATGCTGGCACTCTTTTAGCGCCAAACTGGTGTTGAAGATGATTTGTTCTACGTCTTTATTGTCTCCATCTGACCGGGCAATGCCGATGCTGACGTCGAAATCGATTTTGATATCAATACTAGTGTAACCTTGCTTTATCTTATCCAGAATTTGTTCGCAAACAGCTATTGGGTCTGAATGATAGGTAATGAATGCGAACTCATTGCCAGCCGTCCGGAACGTCAGGTTGTTGTCGGGCAAGGTTCGGCGCAAGGTCTCTGCAACGAACTGAAGTACCTTATCGCCAATATAATTACCGTGCATATCATTGATGGCTTTGAAGCTATTGATGTCGAGCAGAGCGAGCGTGAAGGGAGTGACACTCTGCTGAGTGATCGATTCCAAGGTGTCTGATAAGCAGCTACGGTTTAATAGCCCAGTTAGACTATCGTGTGATACTTCGTAGCTGAGTTGATTAACCAGCTGCTCAGAACGGTCGTTGAACCACATTTCACGCAAGGTGTGAATGACGATATCTGCGAACAACTGGTGGTGTTTTATCACGTCTTGTTGCTGATCTGTACTCAGAGGCGAACTAAAGGTTGAGAAAAGCACACCCATGACTTCGCCACTTTGACTGCGTGCTGGGATAGCGATTGAGTTTTGTGAGGTGATTTCCTGCCTAAATGCCGATGTTGGGAGTGACTGAACGATATACTGAGCAAAGGAGCAATCTGGGTGTTTTTGATTGACGGCTTGTTGGTATATGTGACCATGGCGTGCGTTTATTTTGTCATGCAGTACATGGTCAGAATGGGCAATGACCAAAGGAACCATTTGATCGGGAAAGTGCTTTTTCTCAATGATACTGGTGTATTGAGTACCGAAGGTTTGATGCAAAGTAAGTACGGCAGACTCTAAAAGGTCGATACCTTCCAATTTGAGTAAGCGCCCAATGTGCTCTGTGTCTATCATGCTATTGCGTGTATGTTGAGTCATAGTCACCATCCGTAGCCAACCAGAATCGTGTGTAAGCTGTATGTGTATGATCTTGTGTATACGATCTTGTAGCAGCGCTGTCTTAAGTATTAACAATGCAACTTGCATTAATAATCTTGATATGCGTCTAGTTTATTATTGGTCGTATTGTGTGATTTTTCAAATTTAGTGCGATATATTTCACAAAATTTGACTATTTCTTTCTTTGTCTAGCCTATCTTTTAGGTGGTCTAAAAATAGCTTGGTTCGTGTATGTGAGTAGTCAAGCTTAGGGTAGTACGCGTAAACCATCACTTCGTCGGCTGTTATATTTGGTAATACTGGAACCAGTGTCCCTTGTTTAAGATCCTCTTTGATCATTGCTTTGATGGTTAACAGTACGCCCATTCCTCGCTTCGCGGCATGAAACAAAGCCTCAGGGTTGGTGGTCGCAAAGTTACCGTTCAGAGTGATGCGTTGTCCTTTAGTTAGCGTGACTTCACGAATAGGACGCTCTCCCCATATTAAGGAGTTGTGTTGTTCTAAGTCTTGCTCGTTGATGGGATAACCATGTTTAGCCAAGTAACTTGGTGCGGCATAAAAGCTGGCTTTGTGTTCGAACAGTGGTGTTTTCTTGAAGCTTAACGAGTTGAGTTGTTCCAGTTCACGACTGATCACCAGGTCCAAGCCAAGCTCAGGTAATTGACCTGGCGTGGTGGTGATAAGCTGTACTTTAATGTCTGGATACTTTTCTAAGAAGTCGTCCATGTATTGCACGAGAAACTTAGAACCAACAGCAATGGTTGCGCCTATCTTTAGTAGGCCCGCAGGCGTTTGGTTAACCGATCGAGTTTCATCAATAATCGATTGCCAATTATCGAGCTGATCCTTGGCTCGCAGATAAAAGAGAGCTCCCGCTTCGGTTTGGCTGATTGAGCGCGTGGTGCGCTTTAATAGTTGAGTGCCGATACGTTCTTCTAACCAGTTCACTCTTTTGCTGATCGCTGAGCTGGTGGTATTGAGTTTACGCGCTGCGCCATTGAAGCTGCCTTCTTCCACCACTTTTACATAACTTTTTACGTTAAGAATCCAATCCATATTATTTCCTGTTGGGACTTAATTAAATTCCAATTTAGCTAATTATCAATTACTGGTTTTGAATGTAAACTCATCTGATGAACAAATAACAAACGAATAGGGAATTTTTTGAGCCAATCGACCTTTAAAAAAACACCGCTACTCTTAGCCATGATGATCATAGCTACAGGGCAGGTAGGGGTGAGTATCTATTTACCATCATTGCCGCTAATTGCTTCAGACTTAAGTGTGACTCAGGTAGATGTACAGCTGCTCGTTACGCTGTTTCTTGTGGGTTTTGGCTTGTCTCAGCTATTTTACGGGCCGATGTCCGATGCCGTGGGGAGAAGACCTATCTTCTTGTTAGGTCAGGGTGTTTATTTGATTGGTACTGTTGTTTGTGTTGTTTTTTCCGACAACATGACGGCGTTAGAGGTTGGTCGCTTGTTGCAAGGTCTAGGGGCGGGTAGTGCCTCGGTTCTTGGGCGAAGTGTGCTGCGCGACAGCTATGATGGCCTTCAACTGACCAAAGCACTGTCTTATATTTCGGTCACCGCTTCGATCATGCCGATTATTGCGCCCGTGTTTGGTGGTTGGATCTCATTCCACCTCGGTTGGCAGGCGGTGTTCCTGTTTGTTCTTGTGTATTTACTGGCGATATTCACTCTCGGCTATTTTGTTCTTCATGAAACTTTGCCATACGGGAAGAGCCGCTTTGAAGTCAGTCAAGTGGTCAAGAACTATGGCCGTTTGTTGACGAATCGCCAAGTGTTGAGCAGTGCCAGTTATAATTGGATGAGTTACATGGCGAGTTTGGTGTCGCTATCGCTGTTTCCATTCTTAATGCAAGAGCAATTGGGGCTGACAGCCGCTGAATACGGATCGTTGATGATAGTCCCTTCGGCTGGCTTACTGATTGGTAGCGTGGCTTTGAACTTGCTCAATCGTAGGTTTAGTACACCACAATTGATGAGTCTTGCGATTTTGATCATTTTAGCTTCAGGGACTTGGTTACTTACTCATGAGTTATCCATCTTTAACTTAGTGTGGGCATTTACGTGGTTAGCTATCGCTCAAGGTATCTCCTTCCCTCTATCGATCAGTATGCTATTAGAACCTCATAAGAAGAAAGCGGGCGCGGTGTCGGCACTGTCAGGTTCAATTCAGATGTGTTTGGCGGGTTTACTTGGTGGATATCTAGTCGAGAGTTGGGTGACGACTCACCTACAGCTCGGCGTGTTTTATCTGATTATTGGTGCTTGCATGGCTACAGTACTTTGGTCTTCAACGAGAATGAATAAGAAAGCCACAGCTACCGAAGTTGAATACAGTTAAGCAGCTGAAGTACAGACCAGTTAAACAGCTAGCTCGCTATAGTTCAGCATACAGTCGTTAATACGTTGTATTTGTATGGATGGTTTTCTACAATACCTGCGTCCATTTAATAGGTAATAAACATGCAGCAAAATGAATTTGAAGTACTGGTAAAAGCTATCTGCGCACTAGATGGCCTGCCTCAAGCACTTGAGTTATTGAAATCCAATGAGGATACAGAAGTCGCTGAGGCTGCTGGATCACTAACAGGTCAATTTGCGCTAGCTGAAGTTGAAGGCGAAAAGCGTATTTACCACGTGACGCTTCAAGAAAATGAACAAGGCGAAGAGCAAGAGTACATCGAACATGTGATGAATGAAGGCGATGACTTAATCAAATTTGCAGCTTGGTTCTTTGAAACTATGTTCGAATTAAAGCAAAAAGACACATACCAAATTGCAGGTAAAACTTACAGACAGCCAAAGCGTAGCTAGTTTTCTTAACTGTTTGTTTTCTAAGTTATTTCTTCATTTTTGTTGATTTCTAAGCAATGAGGTTTCTAAAAAACTATTTTTAAAGCAGCTCTCTTGAGCTGCTTTTTTATGGATGTTTAAATGAAAATTTGAATTGTAACTTAATGGTGATATTACACTGAAAGTGTGATTTAGATCTTGTTTTTGGGCGCTTTAAGTGTAGAATCCGCGCATAAGAAAATCGATTATGTGCGGAGATAAGCATGAATTACGAACTAGGCCACGCATACCTTGGTCAAATGGTAGCAAAAAACATGATGCACGAAGCATTGTATGGCAAGCCAAAGCCCAAAAAAGCATCATTCATTAAGCGAATGATGAAGAAAATGGCGAAATAAGCATTTTCAAAAACGGATTTTAAAAAGGCCTTAAACTTACTGGTGTCCAACTATTGGGGCTAGTTCAGTTTAAGGCCTTTTGCGTTTTAGCGATTAATGAAGGTCATCGCTCGTTTTGTTGTGGATGGACACAAAAAACACTGATTAATTCACGATCGGATTTGTAACTCTGTGTGAGTTTAGCCTGCCGATTGGTTGGACAGGTCGACAACGTTATTTGGAATGGTATCTAAACCATTTTCTTTCATCCATGCTTCTAAGTTGTCTGCTCCACCGATGTATTTACCATCGAGCCAGATCTGAGGAACGGTTACTGGTGTTTTCTCACCAATGTGCGCTTTGACCTCTGGAATCATACGATACAAAGCTGCGCTGTCTTTTACGACATCGTGGTATTGGTATTCAACACCCGCTTCATCAAGCATTTTCTTGGCCTTAACGCAGAATGGGCAGGTCGCTTTACCATAAACGATGTTGCCTTTTAGGCTGTCGCGTTTGGTCCACTCTTTAATCACAGATTGAACTAACACACCGCGGTTAAGCGCTTCGCCTTGGCTTACAACCTTGCCTTCAACAACAAGGATTGGAGCATGCCAAGAACCCAGTTTTAGCGGCTCCCACCAGTGAGACAACCAATCTTTCACTTCCAGTTCGACATCGACACCTGATAATTCATTCTCAAAAGTATCCTTAAGAATGTCTTTGGTAAGGGTACATTCCCCACATGGGATATTAACTTTAAATGGACCCCAGCTGCCTGCCCAACGGTATAGTGTAATCTTGACTGGTTTCTTCATGCTTACGGCCTCGTTTGAATTCTCTTATCCATATAGAACGGACAGTCGAACTATTTATTTCATCGATCCTAAACTTTCTTTATTTTCGCCGGTTTTTTCGTTTCCCAATGGGTAATAAATGCAACTGACGCAATAATAATAGCAGCCCCTAGCCATAAACGACCCGGTGGAACCCAACTAAATACAATCCAACCCGCTAGAACATTTAACGGTAATTTCGCGTGGTCAAAAGGTTGCACAAACGAAGCATCAGCAACTGAGTAGGCTTTTACAATTGCCCATTGAGCGAGTGCCGTCATAACACCGATAACAATCAAGATAGCCCAAATTGTACCGCCGCTTGGAGTCTGCCAATCTGGCGCGGCAAGCAGGATGTTAAATGGTGTGATCAATAGCAGCAAGTACACCACCATGGTTGAAGGACTGTCTTGCGAAGAGAGTTTTTTCACCATGAGTGAGTAGCATGCCCAGAAGAAAGCCGCGCCAACCGGTAACAGTGTTGCCCAGTTAAAGTCTTCTGCCCACGGCTCTAGAATCACCATCGCACCAGCGAAGCCGGCTAAGGTCGCGCCCCAGCGAGCAGCCCCAACTTTCTCTTTGAGGAAAAGTCCTGAGCCTATGGTTGCAAACAATGGCGACGTCATGAGAAGGGCAATGCCTTGCCAAATAGGTACTGGGTAAGCCAATGCCCATATCCAAAGTTGAATACCAATAACAGACAAGAAGACACGGAATACGTGCAACTTTAGGTTGTCGGTTTTTAGCGCGCGACGAATGCCCAGCGTTTTCAGATAAGGAAGAATAGCGAACAACGCGATGGCGTATTGAATGACGGCAACGGTGGTAGAAGTAAGTCCGAAATGAATGCTAGCGACTTGAGTTAGGCTATTAATAACGGCAAAGGCTAGGCCTGCGGTTAGCATCCAGCTAGCGCCTTGGATCGGATGGTGTTGTGACATGATGCTTCTAATTATTTGATGTGGTTCACCTATGATACGGATTTAGCACCACTTAACCAGAAAAAGCATTGATGAAGTTGGTCAGAATATTTGAATATGAAAAAGGTTGAGCAACCGCCCAACCTTTCTAGTCTCTATCTAAAGTCGATTTAGATTAGAAATCGTAGCGGACACCTAGGCGAAGTGTGTCTTCACCAGCTGTCACGATACCTTTTGCATTTTTAACTTCGTCTAAACCGTTAACGTAGTAAGAAAGGTATGTGCGGAAATTGCTGTTTAGTTTGTAGTAACCGGCTAATTCAATACCGTCGACAGCGTCTACTTTTGCTCCGCTGTTGATTTCATCTTCCTGGTAAGTATATACGACTGCAGCAGATACTTGCTTGGTGAATTTGTATTGCGCTGCAAACTCCATAGCAGTGAATGACTTAGCATCGGTACCTGTCGCTTTATCATCTAGGTCGCCTGTTGAATAAGTCGCTGCTAAGTACAGGTTGTCTAGAGAATACGCTAGGCCGGCAAGGATTTGGTCTGCGCTACCTTTATTTTCCCCTAGGTCTTCACCTGAGTAGGCTAGGCCAAGATCTAAGCCCATTGGTAGTGAGTAAACACCAGAAATGCCGTAGCCGTCAGAGTCTTTTTTGCTGTTGGTTTGGTAAGTGGCTTCTAGTTGCAGAGCATCAAAACCGCCACGGTACGCAAATACGCCATCTTCTTTATCAGAAGCTGCACCGAATGCTTGCTGCACACCAGAAAACTCAGTGATATCCGTAAAGTCAGATACGATAACTGAAGCCATATCTTGGCGACCGACAGAAATGGCTTGACCGTCAAAATCAACACCTGCGTACATGTAACGGTTTTCAAACTTATCAGAACCTGTGTCTTGCTCTGCTTCGTAGAAACCGAATGCCGTTGCAGTATCTGTAAGTTCTGTTTTACCACCAAGGTTTAAACGGAAACGAGTTTTATCTTTCATTGAACCTTCAACTTCAGCACCACCAGAACCAATGAAATCACCACGGAATTCTGCACGACCGCCAATTTTAAGTTCTGTACCATCAGAGCTGTAAACCGTTGCTGCTAACGATGAACCTGAAACTAGTGCCGCTACCACTGCAGAAGCTAGAACTGCCTTTTTCATAATCACTTACCTTGTATTTTAAAATCCGTGAGCAATGCGCTCTCCGTTTCGATATGAAACTAATCTAGAGCAGCTAAATTAAGCTTTCATTTCTGTAAAATTACATTTTCGTGAATAGGGAACTTTTTAAGTTTTGATTTTATTGCACTTTTATTTCAGGAAACTGAGTGGTTTGTGAATGGGTATACAACTCGTATTTCCTTATTCGGTTACTTTTTCAAGTTTCTATTTGGGTGAGGTGATAATGATATGGGTGAACCTTATGGTGAGGTTAGAGCTTCTTCATCTTATTAACTGTTTGTACTGATTAAGATATCCTCTATGATGCCAAAACTTAGAAAAGAATAAATTTTGCTCAACAAGATGGAGACGTTGGATGAAAACAGAGTACTTAGGCGATGTTTTACAAGGTAGGCAGGTTATTGGCGCCTTAAATGTTGAAGACTTACCGATTGGAGAGCATCAGTTTTGGTTTCAAGTAACCAGTGATGGGTTAGGGCAACCTAAAAACATGCCGGTTTCTGTTTTCAAAGGCAGTCAAGACGGCCCGAAGTTGATGATCACTGCCGGGATTCACGGTGATGAGCTAAACGGTGTGTTGGCTGCTCAGCAAATTATCCGAGATTTAGTAGGCAAAACATTAAAAGGCACGGTGACAGTTGTACCAACTGTGAATTTGTCTGGCTTGCTTAACCACAGCCGCGATTTTATCTCTTCGGATCCGGGCTCTTGCCCTGCCAACCTTAATCGACTCTTTCCGGGGGATGCACACGGCTTAGCCGCGGAGCGATTCGTCGCATCTCTGTGGGATCGCTTACTCAAACACAACGCGACATTTGCTGTTGATCTACATACCCAAACTCGTGGTGCGGTGTATCCACTTTATGTGTTTGCTGATTACCGAGTAAAGCAATGCTTGGAGATGGCGAGGTTAATGCTGCCCGATTGTGTTCTTAATGATCCCGGCGATCCGGGTATTCTTGAAACGGTCTGGAATCGAAGTGGAATTCCGAGCATTACAGTGGAAGTAGGGATGGGGAAATTTACTCAACCTGACATGATTCAACGAGCCGTAGATGGTGTTTTCAATATTCTTTCTTACTACGAGATGCTTGATGCTGAAGGTTTAAGAGACAAAAAGCCACTGCCGAGTATAGATTGGATAGAGGGCAATAATGTGGTGTCTATCCGCGCTGATATTGGTGGCTTTGTGTTGCCTCAGGTCGAGCTTTTACAAAGCGTAGAGCAAGATGATCTTTTGGCGATTCAATATGACGCTTTTGGTAACGAATGTCGTCGTTATCATGCGCTGTCTGCCGGACGTGTACTTAGCTATAACGTGGATGCATTAAGGGAGCCAGGGGCTCTTGTCTGTCGACTATTGAGTTGAGATGCTTTTAGTTGAGAAGCTCTCAGTTGGTAAGTACTGAGTTGAAAAGCTCTTCGGCGGGCGTCTCTTTGTCAATCTGGTGCATCGTCACTTGAAACGTGTAAAAAAAAGACCGAGCAGGGCTCGGTCTGATAGTTTTTCTCGGGAGTAACAGCTTTTAGCGTAACTAGTATCGCTTTAAGATCTCGATGATCGCTTGATCTGTTTCCGCTGCGATAATGGCATCAATGTCATCATCATTTTGGAACAACTCTGATAGCGCCATAATAGTATGGATATGGCTATCTGAGTCCATCGCTGCCAGAGTGATTGAAAGGTAAACGTCACCGTTGTCTTCCGACTCTAAATCAACACCTTTTTTGAATACTGTCACCTGCAGTGATGCTTCGTTCACACCATCTTCAGGACGAGCATGAGGCATCGCAATCTTTGGTGCTAGAACATAGTACGCGCCGATGTCTTTGTGCTTTTGCTTGATAGCTTCAACATAGCTTGCTTCAATTTTCTTGCTTGCTAACAGTGTTGAACAGGTTAAATCAATCGCAGCATCAACCGTTAGGTTCTCTTCAGAGTTGATGATAACGCCTTGGTTACCGATTAAATCGAATAGGCTCATGAAACAATCCATCCTAGAATCAGACCAACAACACCGAAGTCGAAGTCAGCAAATGTTGTCGCTTCAAGCCCAAGACCACCTAGTACTGGAAGTAGTAGCATTGGTAGGAAAGAGATACACAGACCTTGCGTGAATGAACCTAGAATTGCACCACGTAGACCGCCAGTAGCGTTACCGTAAACACCTGCCGCACCACCTACGAAGAAGTGTGGAACCACACCCGCTACAATGATTGTCCACCCAAGTGCACCTTGAACTGCCATTGCTAGTAGGCCTGCCGCGAAAGAACAAAGGAAACCGATTAGTACCGCGTTTGGTGCTACTGGGAATACCATAGGGCAGTCTAGAGCAGGTTTTGCTCCTGGTACTAGTTTGTCAGAGATACCTTTAAATGCAGGAACGATTTCAGCAATTAGCATCTTCACACCTTGCAATACGATGTAAACACCACCAGCAAAGATTAGAGATTGCATGAAGGTAAATACAACCCAGTTTTGACCGCTTGATACTGTTTCTACAAACTCGCCGCCCGCAATAATAGACGCAAGCATGAAGAAGATAGCCATTGTTGTTGCTACGGCTACTGGCGTATCACGCAGGAACATTAAGCTTTTAGGAACTTGGATGTCTTCTGTTGATTTTGATGTGTCACCGAATTTGCTACCAATGAAGCCAGACACGATGTAAGACAGTGTCGAGAAGTGACCAATAGCCAGTTGATCAGTACCCATCACTTTTTCAGTGTACTTTTGGCCTAGCGCTGGCATCACAACCATTAATGTACCCACAATGATAGAGCCGATTGCGACTAGAACTGTGCCTTCAATGTTTGCTGTAGACAGAATTACCGCTACTAGCATAGACATGAACATTGTGTGGTGACCCGTTAAGAAAATATATTTTAAAGGAGTAATACGAGCCAATAAAATATTCACAACGAATGCGAAGAACATAATTAGAGCCATTTCATAACCGAATGCTTCTTGTGCTAATGCAACAATTGCTTCGTTATTTGGAATAACACCACTTACGCCGAATGCTTCAGTAAATACAACTGAGAAGTTATTTAGTGCGCCAACAAGAGCGCCAGCACCAAAACCTAAAATTAGGAAACCCATTACGGTTTTAATTGTGCCTTTTAGAATGGTGGAAATATCAGCTTTCTGTGCAACAAGGCCAATGAAAGCAATTAAGCCTACCATGATTGCTGGCTCTTTTAATAAGCCGAGCATGAATTCGAAAAAGTTCTGCATAATTTTGACCTTACATGAAAGTTTTTAGTTGTTCTTCGATTGATGCTTTGTCAAAAATATTTTTAAGGCTGATTATGTTCTCTTTTCCGCCTTCTTTCAGTTGGTTTGCAACGTCTGTCGCTGCTACCCAAATATCCGCGTTGCTTGATGCAGCTGATGACAGATCTTCGTGATCAACTTCCGCTTCGAAACCGATTTTTTTAGCCACTTCTTTCACTGCCATTTCCATCATTAGTGAAGTACCAAGGCCGTTACCGCAAACTACAAGAATCTTTTTCATAATATTTGTCTCAATTGGATTTTAGGGGTTGAGAAACTGCGTTCTCTTATTGTGTGGGAGCATAGTAATGGAAATATTGAGATTCCAATAAGATCTCCATCACAAAGCTAAAATGAGATTGTGACGGAGGTCTCGCTTGTGTGTGGTAAAAATCCAGAGTGAGACTTTGATCAAATTTAACTTTTCACACGAATATGCAACGTATCTATTGAGAAAGGTTGGGGGGAATGTATTTGTCTATTGGAATGTAAATATATAGAGGGTCTGTTGAAGAAAATAGAGAATTAATCGTATCGACCGTAGTCGGTAAGCATTTTCTTAAGCATGCTATTAACGTCTTTGGTCTTTTTATTTCTTTTAGTTAGTTGGCTAAGAGAAGTCGGTTTTGGCGAGGTAACATTTTCACCATCTATTTCTTCGGTTTTATCTTTCATTTTCTGTACGGCAGGCAATAACATTCTAATTTCTTCATTATTGATATTGGTCAGAACCACAATATTTTCAGATTCAACTTGGGTAATAGTTAATATGCCATGCTTAACGGATTCAACCTTTTCACCAATCATAATTGATTCAGGTGCGACAGAGCGATCGGTTAACTGACCTGTACGTAATTTCGCCGCACTGATAGCGCGGATATTTCCGGTGTTTTCAAACGCAACAATAACAGTATAGGTATTATAATACTCAACTACTGTCACATAGCCGTGTCTATTTGTTTTGAATCTAGCTCCATTGTTCATGTCGTGCGGAGCTTCCATTTTCTTCACGTGTTTCCTCTCTTAGTCTCAATGGCAGTTATATCTAATCAGCTCGTCTCGTTTTATAGATAATGAATGGGTGAGATAATACAAAGTATATACGCATCTAAACTTAAGATGAATCTTGAAGTCATAGTAAATGAGGGAGAACACAGAAAAGTGGTAATAATCACACAGAATTAACCGAGAGGTTACGCAGCTCTCTACATAGGTTGAACATATCACATTCATTTCATGATCTTCATTTACAACGCCTGCTGCTTAAAGTTTTATTGGGTAATTACTCAATAAAACCAACCTGATATGTGAGCCAATTTATATAAATAAGAATTGTATAAATTATTGATTTAATGAATGTTTACTGAGTAAGACAATTTTTGTTAGAACACCATCTTCAAAACAATAAGATAGGTAAATCTAATGACAAAACTCGTCAGTTTGCTCCTTGCCACAATCACGCTAGGGCTTTCAGGTTGTGCAACAGTATTAACTCCAGAACAGAGTGCGCCACAATTGAGTGTCGTACCTCAAGAAAAAGCACTGACTATTGCAGTGATTGATAAACGCCCATACGTTTTAGACCAAGATAAAGAGCCAAAGTTTGAGGGCATTATCCGTAGTTCTCTCGGTATTCCTTATTCACACAACACGGCGACACAACAGCCGATGTCTCAGTTTTTGACGGATAGACTTGTTGCGGGCTTAAAGAAGCAGCAAGTGACGGTGGACTCAGTCGAGACGACACCAAACGAAGACATCACTAAAGTCGCTGAGCAGATGAAAGCGTTCGACAATAAATCGATGATGTTCGTCTTGAATGAATGGAAATATGATTTCCATGCGTTTACGGATAACTCTTGGTACAACGTAAATGTGATTATTTACGACGAAGTAGGTAAGAAACTGCTGAGCAAAAATTTCCAAGGCGAGAACGATGTGCCAGATGGTGGTGTGATCATTAATGAAATGCAGCTTATCTATAAACAACGTTTCGAAGAGATCTTCCAAGACGTTGAAGTGAAAAGTGCATTGCTTAATTAATTTTGCCCATTTCGATAATATCCTTTAGAAAGCCACACTTTGTGGCTTTTTATTTTAAACTTCCTGCCTCGACGTTCTTTTTGACTGATAAGTTAAAAATGACGATAAACACTGCGTTTTGTTTAATCCTTGACCGCGCGATCGTTTGCGTTGAAAAATGTGATGAAAGTCTCACTTAACTGTTTATACTTCTTTTCCGGTTTTAAGCCGGTGCTTAGCCAATACAAGCCGTCACATGGATATGTGAATGACCCCACGGACCGGACCAGCTACGTTCCACTGCTTGTATAAGGTGATTTTTACATGAACAACTCGTTGTTACATTCGCTAACCCTGTTAGCTCCTTCATCGCGTAGCGTTTTGCTTGCGGTTCTTTGTCCTATTCCTTTGATGTCATTCGTTTGGCTCATGTTCACTCTTTAAGGATTACTAGGACACATTATGAATATTCTATTTGGTTTTGTCGGTGTTCTTGCACTGATTGCTTGTGCGTACCTGCTATCTGAAAGTCGTTCTTCGATTAACTGGAAAACAGTCTCTCGTGCACTATTACTTCAAATCGGCTTCGCGGCTTTGGTGTTATATTTCCCTTGGGGACAATTGGCGCTAACAAGCCTAAGTAATGGCGTTTCTAGCCTGCTTGGTTTTGCAGACGCTGGTATCGCATTCCTTTTCGGCGACCTTGCAACTGAAGGTTTCATTTTCGCGATACGCGTACTTCCAATCATTATCTTCTTCAGTGCTCTGATTTCTGCACTTTACTACCTCGGCATCATGCAAAAAGTGATTCAAATCTTGGGTGGAGCGGTGCAAAAACTGCTGGGCACCAGTAAAGCTGAATCCTTGGTAGCAACAGGTAATATCTTCCTTTCTCAGGGTGAGTCTCCTCTTCTTATTCGTCCGTTTTTAAAGTCTATGACTCGTTCGGAACTGTTTGCTGTAATGGCAGGTGGTATGGCGTCCGTAGCGGGCAGTGTGCTTGGTGGTTATGCTGGTTTAGGTGTTGAACTTAAATACCTTATCGCAGCAAGTTTCATGGCAGCTCCAGGTAGTCTGTTAATGGCGAAGATCATCGTTCCAGAGCGCAGTACACCAAGTGACTACGACCATATCGAACTCGATAAAGCTGACCAAAGCAACGTGATCGATGCACTGGCAAGCGGCGCGATGAACGGTATGAAAGTCGCGGTGGCTGTCGGTACTATGTTGATTGCATTCGTGAGTGTGATTGCGATGGTGAACACTGGCCTAGAAAGCTTAGGTGAGACGTTTGGTTTTGCGGGTATTACGCTGCAAGCTATCTTTGGTTACCTGTTCTCACCACTAGCATGGCTGATCGGTATCCCGAGTGATGAAGTATTGATGGCGGGTTCTTACATTGGTCAGAAGATCGTAATGAACGAGTTTGTTGCTTTCATCGACTTCGTTGAAAACAAAGCGCTGTTATCTGAACATAGCCAAGTCATCGTCACTTTTGCTCTATGTGGTTTTGCTAACATTGGTTCTATTGCTATTCAGCTGGGTTCAATCGGTGTTATGGCACCAGAGCGTCGTGCTGAAGTGGCAAACTTAGGCTTGAAAGCAGTCGCTGCTGGTACGCTTGCAAACCTAATGAGTGCGTGTTTAGCGGGTATCTTCATCCTGCTTTAAGCGAGATTCAGTTCAAGCGCCTAAATTTAGTTAAAGCGCCTAAATTCAGTTGAAGCGGGCACCTTTCTTGCGGATTTAACGTGAGAAGGGTGTCCGCTTTTTTGTGCCTGCTCGTTAAGTTGATTCAGATTTTGAACCACCACTTTTATTGCTATGCGGTGTATAAGGCTCACTCGGAAGAGTAATAGAGCAAGCCTGTTTTATCCGATATACTTGAATATCATTAGGTTGCGATTAATAGCATTCGGCTTCAATTAAGAAAATCCGGTTTCTATTAAGAACACTCGGTTTCGAATAAGAATATTCCGTTCCGACTAAGAATACGGCAACCAAGCTCAAATTTATCAAGGGTCTCTCTATGAACATGCGCGTTCTTATCGGTCTTATTACTACCTTCATTGGCTTGTTTGCGATGGTTTATCTTATTGCTGGTGGTACTCAGTTTCCTCTCTATCAGTGGCCGCAAGAAGCGTATCTCGGTTTAGTGTTTAGCGTAGTATGGGGCACTGGCGTTGCTGCATCGGTGGCTTATGTCTTCTCAGCTTTGGTGTTTGTGACTGTCGCCGTGGTTTGCTATGCGGTCGGTTATAAGATTGGTGGACTCTTTTCTTCAAATTCTGACGTCTAAGTTTATTGAGGCGTACTTATGTTCATTGAAGTGAGATTTGTTTGAATGCACTGGCTCGATCGTTGGAAAGTGTATCGCTATCATCGAAAGCAGGCTAACCGCTCGAATGGCGACAAGGCTAAAGCTTTAGGGTGGACTAGCGAAGAGAGCCAATTGTGTCGCTTTGAAGTGATTGCTCGTTCGGCTGACTTCGAAAAGAAGAGTATTTTAGATTTGGGTTGTGGCTATGGCGAGCTGTTTGAACTGCTCGACAGCATCTATCGCATTCAATCTTACACCGGCGTTGACCAACACGCAGGCTTTTTAAAGAAGGCGAAGCAGAGTTATACAGAAGATCGTTGTCGGTTTTTGTCGGGTGATATGAGCCAAATGAGCCTTGAGGTACACGATGTAGTTATCGCCAGTGGCTCATTGAATTACATCTCTCGCGACTCGGATTATCTGACTAACATGATTACTCGTATGTTTGGACTAGCGAATCAGACGGTGATTTTTAATCTGCTCAATTCAAGCCAATATCCTTCACGTAATACCTTGATGAGTTATCACCCTCAAGGCGTATATCGATTCTGTAAAACACTCTGTGATGATGTTTCCTTGATAGAAGGTTACGCTGAAGGGGATTTCACGATAGTGATGAACAAAATCTGCCCCTGAACATAAGACTAAGCTTGAGTGAAGTGATTGTTTGGTAAGAGTTAAAAAGCCGCAGACCTTGAGAGATTTGCGGCTTTTGGGGTTTTAAAATCAACTTAAGTATTACTGCTAGTGCTTCAGCGGTTGATTTTCAAGCAGTCCGTAAGGGATGTTAGTAAATACTTTTGGGTTACCTTCATAAGTCGGTGCTTCGTTCACTTGCTGCCAATCGAGTAGCATGATAGCGAGTACGTTGCGGTGCTCTCCATACTTGAGATCAAAATCACCGGTGACTGAAGGGATCATACCTTTTGTCTTATCGATAGATGCCTGGATTGCGAGCCTAGTTTTCTCTACAACCGGGTCATTCTCTAGACCGGCTAATAAGAAAGTCAACCCAACCTCAGCAATCACATCCTCTTTAGCTCGTAACAGGATAGTATCGATGTTTTCTCTGAAGTAATCGTAGATCCATTGGTGTTCTTGCTCGCTTACTTGGTGCTGGTAATACTCAGAATCTCCAAAGATCACATGTGTCATACCATAGATCTTATTGCCGTATTGCTGGCTTGAAAGCTTCTTGTCGTTATCGTCTGGGTAGGCTTTTTTGAAGGTATCGACAAATTCATCAACGACATCTTGTTCACCCAATTGGCGTAGCCAGTAAACTTGATTAGCGAGTTGGGCTGCCCACGCTTTCACCATATCTTCATTGGTCACGTATCGTGAAAAGTCATAACGACGAATAATCTCGCGCAGTTTGACATCGTTCTTGTGTTCTAAACCGTACTCATTGGCGCGCGCCATAGAGCCGAGAAGGTCAACACCAAGATATAGATATTCTGGCATGTGCTTGGTGATGTTGTAGCGTCGAACACTGCGTTCATCGCTGTCGCCAACATAGGAAGCAACACGCTTTTCTGAGTACAGTACGATTTGTTCCATGGTGTGAACATCATTCGATAAGCGGCTGAGCTTACTTGCGACACGTGCCATGTCACTCCATACCGCGGCAGAATATTTGTCGTCTAATGTTTGTCGATACATACGCAAACCATAGTGACCCTCTTTGAATGCAGGCAGAGTGTAAAGTTGGCTTTCGTAGGTTGTGCGAATCAGATCGGCGGATTGTTTAAAAGATTGCTCTTGAGAGTCGAGAACACCAGCTTGTAATTGAATACTTGGTACGCTTGTTGCTTGTATGTTAACAGGCTCTTGTATAGTAACAGTCTGTTGTGTGTCAAAAGCCGTTAGCGTATCTGAAGTAGCTTGTGCGTGAACCGCAACCGCAACTGAGATTGATAACAATGTGCACAGAGTTAGCGTTTTTAGCTTCATGTTCGTAAGGTACCAAGCTGATTAATTGTGAATATAAAATAACACTCATGAATCTTTCAATGTAAGGTTTTGGTCAATACATTGTAATCTTTAATAAGATTGATTCGATATTTGGTTCAGTAATCAATGTGTCTAATGGACTTTAAGTGATGAATGACTCAATAATGAAATGAGCACTAGGCTAAGTGTATGTATTTAAATAGCTTAACGGCATACTTAAAGAGTTAGTCTGATATGAGCAAATTTAAGAACAAAAAGGTTTAGGGGGTCTGAATGCCAAGTGGTTCTAGCAAGCAATGGCCTGCCAAATTATTATCTTTACTGTTTTTTTTAGTGGTAATGAGTGCTATCGAGTTTTTTCACTCTAAAGAGTTATCCTACCTGAAAGATGAATCCTACTCTGAGGCAAAAAAGCAGCTATCGATCATTCGTTCTCGAATCGAAGCCGCGATCGTGTCAGATATGTATATCCTCAATAATTTTTCGACCTTAGTGACCATAAACCCTGATGGTGAGGTGAAAAATTGGGACAAGATTGCTGAAAGTATTATTAAAGATGGTTTCCATATTCGTCTTATTGGGCTAGCCAAAGACGACATTCTAAACTTTGTTTACCCTATGGAAGGCAATGAGCAGATTCTCGGTATTAATTATCGTGATTATCCAGACCAATGGGAGTCTGTTGAGATAGCCCGTAATCTTGGCAACACCTTTATTGCCGGCCCTTTTGAGTTGTTTCAAGGCGGGCAAGCCCTCATTACGCGCACTCCGATCTTTCGAGACCCGCCTTTTAACGAAGACTATTGGGGTGTATCCAGTGCCGTTATTAGTTTAGATGAGCTGTTTGAAGATGTCGGAATCGGCAAGATCGAGAACAAGTATGAACTCGCGATTCGTGGTGCAAACAGTTCAGGTAAAGATGGTGCAGTCTTTTATGGCACTCAAGGTGTGTTCGACAATGCGTTTGCCACTGAACAGGTGAGTTTCCCACATGGTGGTTGGTACCTTGCTCTTTCTGGTAACGAACATGTATTGATGGATGAACCTTGGTATCGAATTCAAGCGGTAAGGCTGGTGGGTTACTCCATAATGGTAGTGCTGGCGTTTGCCTTCTTTACTATTTATCGCCTGTACCGAATTGCAGATAGCCGCTCTATGCATGATGAACTCACCATGTTACCTAATCGTCGATACTTTATGTACAGCCTAAAGCAGGCGTTCAAAGTCACCCAAAAGCAGAGAGCAAGAACCTTTGCTGTGGTAAATATCGATCTTGATGGCTTTAAAGCGATCAATGATACTTTTGGGCATGCGGCTGGCGATCAGGTGCTTATTGAGTGTGCTAATCGCATTAAGAGCGAGTTACGTGGTTCAGATATCGTTGCGAGAATCGGTGGTGATGAGTTCTTAGTTTTGTTACCACGCATCATTGATGATCAACATGTCTCTTCGATTGTAGCTAAACTTCGAAGAGCGATATGTAGCACACCTGTTGTTTATGATACGCACTCGATTTATCTTCGAATTAGCGTTGGTTGGGTAATTCATAGCAATAACTACAGTGATGTCGATGCACTACTCAAAGCAGCTGATGAAAAAATGTACGAACAGAAACGACAAATTTTATAGGTTGGATTGGATCTGTTATTAGAATTTAGTTGCTGAATGTGGGGAAAAGCCTCAGAATACCGCGCTTTGCTCTTTATCAATCCTATTGATGAGCGAAAGCTGTAGCAACGACTTCTTTCTGCGCGTTGCTCATACTAAATGTTATTCAACTGAGAAAATAATCTATGAGTTTTACCTCCCTTGGCCTTTCTGAACCGATCCTTAAAGCTATTGAAGCACAAGGTTACGATAAGCCATCACCAATCCAAGAGAAAGCCGTACCAGCTGTCCTAACGGGCAAAGATGTAATGGCCGCTGCTCAAACAGGTACAGGTAAAACTGCTGGCTTCACGCTACCTATTCTTGAAATGTTATCAAAAGGCCCTCGCGTACGTCAGAACCAAGTTCGTGCACTAGTGCTAACACCGACCCGTGAACTTGCTGCGCAAGTGAATGGCAGCGTAGTTAAATACGGTATTAACTTACCGCTTACTTCTACGGTCGTGTTTGGTGGCGTGAAAATTAACCCTCAGATGCAAAAACTTCGTAAAGGCAGTGATGTGTTGGTGGCAACACCGGGTCGTCTACTTGACCTATACAACCAAAATGCAGTGCGTTTTGATCAGCTAGAGATTCTAGTATTAGATGAAGCTGATCGCATGTTAGACATGGGTTTCATCCGCGACATCCGTAAGATCTTGGCTTTCCTACCGAAGAAGCGTCAAAACTTACTGTTCTCTGCAACGTTCTCTGATGATATTCGTAGCTTGGCTAAAGGCTTAGTAAATAACCCAGTTGAAATCTCGGTAAGCCCTGCAAACTCAACAGCACCAACTGTTGAACAAAGTATTTATCCAGTAGATAAAAAGAAAAAAGCGCCAATGCTAGCTAAGCTGATCAAAGATAATGATTGGCGACAAGTGTTGGTGTTCAGCAAAACAAAACACGGTGCAAACAAGCTTGCTCGTTTCCTTGAAGAGCAAGACATCACTTCTGCTCCTATCCATGGTAACAAGAGCCAAGGCGCGCGTACTAAAGCCTTAGAGAACTTTAAAACCGGTAAGGTACGAGTACTCGTAGCGACCGATATCGCTGCTCGTGGTATTGATATCCCACAACTTCCTCAAGTGGTTAACTTCGACCTTCCAAACGTATCAGAAGATTACGTTCACCGTATTGGTCGTACTGGCCGTGCTGGTGAAGTTGGTAAAGCAATTTCATTGGTTTGTGCTGATGAAGTGGGTGAGCTATTCGGTATTGAACGCCTTATTCAACAAGTACTGGAGCGTCGTGAACTGGAAGGTTTTACACCCGTAAACAAGTTACCAGAATCTCGCTTGGATTCGCGTCCGATTAAGCCTAAGAAACCGAAAAAGACACGCGAACACTCGGATGGCCAACGTTCTGGTGAGAATGCTCGCGGCCATAAGCCAGCAGGCAAGAACAAGCGTCATGTAGCAGGTAATGGATCTGCTCCAAAGCGTAAGCCTAACTCAGGCAACAAAGCTTCAGACAGCAACTCTGCAGCTGCTGGTGATGATAAGTCTTTAAGAAATAATGGCAGCAACTATAAGCGCGGTAATAAGCCTTCTACGAATAGTTCTGGCAAGCCAGGTGGTGCAGGTAAACCCAAAAAGTCTGGTTTCGGTGGAAGTAATGGTTCGAGCAAACCGTCTAACAAGTCAGCAGGTAACAAGCCTACAGGTAACAAACCTTCACCATCTAGAAGCCGTTCTAAGCCTGCATCTCAGAAATAGTAGCTCTTTGGTAGACAGAACGTTGAGCATAGCTTTGCAAAGATTATGTAACGAGATCGCTTCGTAGGAGGGGTCTCGTTCATTGACGACTTCCTGCTATCGAACTCGAACAAGCGCGAATATTGAATTTCAATGTTCGCGTTTTTTTATGGGTGTAATTAGGGCGTGTTGACCTTTTGCGGTTAAATTTTGTTCGAGCTAAAAGTGTTTTAATCGCGGCGAGGGGGAAGTCGCCTAGTCATTCTAAGCAAATCTCCCTCAACAAAGAGTAAAACGCTTTTAGCTGAACCCTTTGGGCAGCGTTTGCTGGTCATTTCTACTACGTTATCGGCTTCTCATGTAGGCTAGCTACACATCGAAACCTCTGCCTTGTATAAATACCCAGCAACTCGCTGCAAAAATCAGCTCGAAAGATCAACACGCCCTAAGCAAACAAGAAGAGGTTTCTTCAGAGTTGAAGCTATCGAATTTATTGAAAAGTAGGTATTTATAGGAAGAGAAATTAATCTTTAATGATCTATTAATAACAACATAATCACTAGCGATTTGTTGGGTTTTGCAATTTGCAATTTCAGTTTGCAAAACAAACAAGCATTTATGGCGAATACGTGTTCAGATGCGTAGTAAATACGTATATTTAAAGTTGGCACGTATAGTGCATTAGTAATAGTGACCCTTCTTAAGCCGAGGGTCACCTAGCCAACTGACGTTGTTAGTGAACCCATATTGTTCACACAAAATATATGACCAATCACCCTTTTGTGATTGGTTTTTTTTTGCCTGAATTTTGAGTTCTACTTGTTGGTATTACTTTTTATTAATTGTTATTACTACACTTATTATTAAGTGCAGTTAGCTCAAGCAAAACAAGCAGAGCACGACAATTTACTAATCATGCTCATACCATTCTTGCGCTAACACTCACCACACTTTGAGTAACAGCTTGGTTGGCGCGGGCATTCTCCACCTCGGGAGCAGATAAGCCTAGCCTCTGTCTCAATCCCACGTTCAATCCAATTTATATTTAGAATCTTGGCTATTGTCGTGAGATCTTTCTTGATGTTACGCGGGATTACCACTGAGCCACCATTGTTAACGCATGACGCTTTAAGTTGCTCTGCAATGTCTCTTGAATTACCGCCTTGTGCATCAATTGCAGGGTTAAGGTCTATGCCAGCACACAATACGCGATTGTTACCTGCAGGATCCGTCATATTGATGGATTCACAGCAGTAGATTCTTGGTTCATCACCCACATTTAAAATAGATATTTGAGCCGAACTCCCTGCGCGAGGTTCTGACAATCGACGGAACACAGCCCAATGTTGACATGGGTCGGCAACAGTTCTCATATTTCCCCAAGGCAGTGGAATCCCGTTACCGCGGTACACCGCCTTGAGTTTCCCTGGCCCATAAGCATCAAAGTAGTGCCAGTGAGGGTAGGGCGATACTACCGTCATTCGACGCATAGCAACAGAGGGGGAAACCCCCGCTCTTTTGTGAACGTCGATTTCGTAACCAGTGCGGTCAAGCAACTGTCTAAATGGAACTTTCGGGCAAAGAAGTGCGCCAGCAAAGAAGCTAGATTCAAAGTCTCGCCATGCTTGAAGAATATCTTGAGAGTTAAGTTGCGAAGAGCCTGAAACCTGGTTGTCGTCCCATGTGTTGTTGTTGCCGACCGACAACACACTCTTTAAGCCTTCTTTGCTGTGCAGAATACAATGGCCAATATAGACCGATAAATCGTATTTCAGACGAGTGGGGTACTCTTTCAGGATTTCGTTTAAGAAGATTGTGCTAGGAGGTTCAAAGAACGAAGTGACTAGCTGTTTGGCATTAATTCCGAGTTCATCAACAACGTCTTTCGGTGTGCGTGTTACCCAACGGATGTTAATTCCTAGGCTTCTAGCGATGTCTATAAGGTCTTCTACGCTGAGGTTAAGACGTTTTAAGCCAACTTCTTCCGCTGCGCGCTCAAGGTCAGGGAAGTGGTTCTGATTGCTTTCTTGGTGTGCTCGAATTAAGAGGTGTGCAAACTGGCGGCCTGAGATCCCCGTTTGAGATAGCATCTCTGGAATTGCAATTTGCAGGATGTCGTTGGAGAAAAGAAAGCTAGGCTCGAGTGCCATGCCACTTATCCCACCACGATTCCCTTTATCAGGAGCAATGGCTTGTTGTTCAGATTCGTCGTCAAGGAACCAGGTTGGGTTCTTCTGAAAGACCTGCGCGATTACTTCTAGCATATCGATGCTTGGGACGCGCTTTCCACGTTCAATCATTGAAAGGTAAGAAACGGAAGGTGCGTATTCTGGGTTGATTCTAATACAACGCGCAGACAGATCTTCCATCGTTAAATGGTTACGTTTTCTTAGGTTACGTATTTTCGTACCTAGGAAATGAGACTGACGAACTAAACTTTTTGACAAGGCCATATTTGTAAAATTCACATTGTAAAATTTTTGTTGTGAAATTGTAGGCAAAAAAGCGTTAGTCTACAAACTAAGCAATTCACAAAATGACAAATAAGTTAAACGTTAGTTTGGAATAATTGC
Organism: Vibrio sp. 1F263; assembly: GCF_041439035.1. Taxonomy (NCBI): domain Bacteria; kingdom Pseudomonadati; phylum Pseudomonadota; class Gammaproteobacteria; order Vibrionales; family Vibrionaceae; genus Vibrio; species Vibrio sp. 1F263. The sequence goes on from NZ_JBGONI010000003.1 coordinate 158,624, forward strand.
TCTAGGACACGTTTTTGCTATAAAAATCGGTGAATGTTCACCGGGTTAGTCAAGAGGGAAAGACTATGAATATGCTTACATTCGATAAAACAGAAATCCAAAAACAAACAAAACCATTTATCGCTGAAGCTGTCTTTGCCGTGGAGACTATCAGTGCCAAACAGCAAACTGAGAAGCAACTCAAAGCGAAGCAACTGCTAGACAGATTGTTCCCATTAGAGAACGGCTCACATCAAGATGTAACGAGCTACGTAGTTGATTACCGCCATATCATGGCTTATTTCAAAGATGGCCAACACAGCGGTCTAAAGCATCCTAAGCAGTTTGTAGCTTACATGGGTGAGAAGTGTGACCCAGACTCAATCTTGTTCCGAGATAGCAGTGGAAGCCATTTAGAAGTGATGTTTGGTTGTCATAAAGGGACGGGGTGTATTGAATTGGTCGATATCGACGATATTCAGTTAGAGTCATGCACTACTTTTGGCCAGTCACCAATGGAAGTGGTACAAACGAATACTGAGCGTCAAGGCATCACTACAGCAATACGTCACTGGATCAGCTTAGTTCAAGGTGATGAGAAGGGTAAACCAAAAGCATGCAGCGAAGACAAAGAGTTCCGAGCTAAGAGCGGTGAAGATTACTGTCTTAATTATTGCTACGCCCTTTAATGTCACAGCTACATCTTTGGCATTTATGAAAGATGTAGAACCAGTGTAGTGTTAAACACTCTGAATGTATTTAGCATTAAACACTGACGACTATGAATAAACGACAAAGCCCCAACGATTAACCTACTGGTTATTGATTGGGGCTTTTTGCTTTCGGTGTTAATTGCGAGTCTATTTTTGTGCCTAGAGCCTAGAGCCTAGAGCCTAGAGCCTAGAAATCAGGGTTTAGTTAGTACGTCGTTTAACTGTAAATTTGTTTAGATGATTGCAGACTACAGCGGCATCACTCTATTTCGACCAAGTGACTTCGCTTCGTAAAGTAGCTTATCAGCGCGTTCGATCAGTGATTGTGCCGATTCACCGGGTTCAAGCTCAGCAACACCAAACGATGCGGTGATGCTACCTACCTGTTGCCCGCTACGACGATCTTTAATCGATAGCTTTTCTAGAGAGCGGCGGTTGGTGTCTGCAAGCTGACGTGCAATGCGTAATGATTTGTTTGGCACGATTATCGCGAACTCTTCACCACCAAATCGGTAAGCAGAAATACCTTCACGGCACATTTGTTTCAATTTGCGCGCAATGCCTTTAAGAACCATGTCACCAAATAGGTGGCCATAAGTGTCGTTGAAGTTTTTAAAATGATCGATATCGAGAAGAATTAAACACAGAGGTTGTTTCGCTTCACACAAGGTTTCTATATCACGGTCGAAAGAGCGACGGTTATAGAGTGTCGTTGTGCTGTCAAAGAGTGCATCTTTCTGCACTTCTACCAGCTGAGATTTTAGCTTAGTGATTTCTGATGTTGCAGAATTCAACTGAGAATTTAAAAATTGAGTAGAGTGACGAATATGACGAGATTCAGAAACTAACTGACGAACTAAAGACATGACTTCATCGATCGATAAACTTTCATTGTCAACGCGGGCCAAATCCTCGAAGCTTTTATCAATCATCTCAGAAAAAGCAGAGGTATCGGTCAGTGTGTCATTCATCGAATTCGAAACTTCCGAGACCAACAACTCTAAATTAGCGCGGAGGTCATTGATATTCGTTTCAGACTTGCTAGCAACATAATTATTGTAAAGCTGCTCACCAACGGCTGGAGGACAAATGCCATAGTATTCCAAGATACCATCCATGTCTTTAGTCAGCTGTGGGATAGCATTGTCAACATAGGTGTACCAAAGTGCATAATTTGCAGGTGTAGTAGACACCCGGTTCTTCATCATAAGAGGCACCGCTTTTTTTAGATTTGCGGTGGATTTTTGAAATTCGTCTTTTTTCATGATTTTTACTGCAGATACCAAACTAACTAAGCCACTGCGACCAAGATTAGCGGATTTTACCGATCTTTGCTTTAAAAATTATATAATTAATGGATGAGGATTGGGTAAACAACTCATTTTCATTATGGAAATCGATTGCATATTTATATCGAATAATAAATAGGGTGTTATTTGACCAAAGAGGAGAGGTCCGGTTGGGGGGGGCGGCTGTTGGTAAGGGTTGGCTGCAATACCAATCGCGGTCAATAATGGGTTAGCCAAGCTTGTTCAAACACTCTGCCGAAAAATGGGTAATACGGGTGAGTGTGGAAGAGGTAGTAACTCAGTGGAAGTTTTATTTCAGGCATAAAAAAGCGCCGATAAAAATCAGCGCTTTAAAATTCTTTTTAGCTAAAAGCTAATTATTGAGCAACAACGTTTGCTGCTTGTAGGCCTTTTTGACCGTTTTCAACTTCGAAAGAAACCTTTTGGCCTTCTTTCAGAGTTTTGAAACCTTCAGAAGCGATAGCACGGAAGTGTACGAATACGTCAGCGCCGCCGTTGTCTTGAGAAATGAAACCGAAACCTTTCTCTTCGTTAAACCATTTTACAGTGCCAGTATTTGTGTTAGACATAATTTGTCCCTTATTCATAAATTTTCTAAATTGTTGATTGCATTACTGCAATGCGCTGATAATTGAATTATTTAATATTGCTAAGAAATAAGGAAAAACTACTTACAAAAACGGGTAACGATTTTACATGTCATTTTTTACTATTCATCTAACTTAAATAACTCCGGCTAACAGAGCGAGTGCATGTTAACACAGTCTTTCGGGTTGTACACTCATTGATTGATAAATCAGCGAGTTTTTTTGTCATGTTGCGCTCGTTAACAAAAACTACCTACAACAGCTGATAGGTTTATAAAGTTACACGCCATGACAAAGTAAAAAGGAAGCCTAAGCCTCCTTTTCTTCGTTAGTATAGACGATATTATCGTTTGAAGTTGATATCTTCAGTCTTATCTAAATTAATTTTAGTCTTAGCTGGTTGAGTCTCTGCGATTATTTTTCCGTGGCGAATCGAGTACTGCACTGGCACTTGGCGACGTACTGCATCAAAACCGTTATCTGCAGGAAGAATTAGTAAGCTTCCTGGCTTACCTTCTTCAATGCCGTAGTTGTCTTGGATATGCAGTGTGCGTGCTGAGTTCTTGCTGATTAAATCAAGTGAGGTGTTGATTTGGTCGTAGCCCATCACTTGCGTTACGTGCAGTCCCATGTGCAGAACTTGAAGCATATTCGCTGTACCTAGTGGGTACCATGGGTCAAACACATCATCGTGGCCGAAACACACATTGATATTTGCTGCGAGCATCTCTTTAACACGCGTTACGCCACGACGTTTCGGGTAGTCGTCGAAGCGACCCTGTAAGTGAATATTCACTAACGGGTTAGCCACGAAGTTAATACCAGACATCTTCAATAGACGGAACAAGCGAGATGCGTAAGCACCGTTATAAGACCCCATCGCTGTGGTATGGCTTGCCGTTACCTTCTCACCCATTTCGAATTTGTGCGCAAGGGCTGCCAGCGTTTCAACAAAGCGAGATTGTTCATCGTCAATCTCATCACAGTGAACGTCGATCAGGCAGTCGTACTTGCGTGCAAGCTCGAACACGTAATGCAGAGATTCAACGCCGTATTCACGAGTGAATTCAAAGTGAGGGATAGCACCGATAACGTCAGCACCGATCTTCACAGCTTCTTCAAGCAACTCTTTGCCGTTGGGGTATGAAATAATGCCTTCTTGAGGGAATGCAACGATTTGGATGTCGACCCACTCTTTCATCTCTTCGCGGACTTCAACCATCGCTCTTAACGCCACTAACGTTGGGTCTGACACATCAACGTGTGTACGCACGTGTTGAACCCCGTTAGCTATCTGCCATTTCAGTGTTTGCTTGGCACGAGACTTTACGTCTTCGATTGATAACAATTCTTTACGCTCAGCCCAACGCTCAATACCTTCAAACAAAGTACCAGAGATGTTCCAGTTAGGTTCTCCAGCCGTTTGCGTAGTATCTAGGTGGATGTGCGGTTCACAGAAAGGAGAAACTGCAATGCCACCTTCAGCATCAAGGATGTCACCTTGATGAGTGATTTGAGCGTCATTATCGAGAATGCGAGAAAATTGACCATTTTCAATCAGAATCTGTTTCAAGCCCTCTTGGTCTTGAAGTTTCGCGTTCTTGATTAATAAGGTTGTCATAGTGTGTCCTTAAGCGGCCTGAGATTTCAGAGCTTTTTTGTTCAATAGAGGATTTAGCACGAGGTAACTGATTGCACCACCAAACACGGCATTCAAAGGAACGATGCCAGGTAGGAAGTGACCAGCGGCTACGCCTGTTGCTACCGCGATAATGCCAGCCCAGTTAACGGTTTGGAACTCTGCATTTGCAAAATCTTTGTAACGTTTACGGTTCGCGAAGAAGTCGGCGATGATTACGCCACCAATGGGTGGAATCGCCAGCGAAAGGAAGGTTAACCAACCAACGAAGTTGTTGTATAACCAAAGCGCGAAAATCGTACCGATAATGCCGTTAATGATAGACATTGTAGTACTTGAGCGACCTGTGATGTTAGATAAACCCAGACCTGACGCATAAAGTGCATTTTCATTGGTTGTCCAGATATTCAAGCCAAGCACGATGATGGCTGGAAGCAGTAGACCTTGCGCGATCATCACATCTGAAATATCAGCCTGACCGGTTGCTGCTGCGCCTGCTGCGCCGAAGATAAACATCAGCGAGTTACCGATGAAGAACGCGACCATTGTAATTAACACGGCGCTTGCTGGCTTTTTACCGAAGCGAACGAAATCGGCAGTCAACGTACCTGCACTTACAAACGAACCTACAACCATTGCTAGTGCCATTGAGAAGTCCATTGGCGTCTCTGGCTTAATCAGCTGCAGTTGCTCTAGTCCACCAACACTGTCTACGGCTGTTAGTACTGAGTAACCACCCAAAATTGCAATCGCGGGCACCGCAATTGCTGAAAGCACCATTAGCGCTTTAATACCGAAGTACACCGTACCTGTCATCAAAAGGCCTGACACAATAATCAAGGTGTTGGTATCAATGCCTGTGGCTTTCTGTACCGGAATTGCGAACATGGCAACGCCTACACCAAACCAGCCGACTTGTGTACCACCAAGTAGAGCAGAAGGAAGCCATGAGCCTTTAGTACCAAAAGAGAAACGAGCAAGGAGATGAGTAGAGAGGCCAGTAGATGAGCCGATGTAGCCAAGAAAAGAAGTGTAAATACCAAGAATTAGGTTACCGATGAGAACGGCGAGGAAGAAATCGTTGAAAGAAAGACCTGTCCCGAGTGAACCACCTGTCCACATACTTGCAGAGAAGAAAGTGAGTCCAAGCATTACCATGGTGAGTGAAGCAACTCCTTTCCTAGCCGATGTTGGAACTGGCCCAAGACTGTAGTTATTATCCGCAGCCATTTTTTACCTCCGCAATTGTTCAAAATTAAAATTAATGGTCGCCGTATTGCAGGCAAACGTGCGCATTATCGTGATATAAATAACATAGTCAATGCTAGTTTTATCAATAAGCCATCTATTAAGGCGGTTATGTTAAAAATAGACATTTAAAACATAAGGTTACTTTTCATATTTATTCTTAAAAAATAATTAGAAAACGTTTTCTATGGCGTAGGTGATGAGCCAGAATTGAACTTCACTATGAATGCTAGCGATTATGACTATGAATGGGTGTCTGTATATTGGATGGGCGATGTTTCTTAAATTGCAGGCAAAAAAATGGCCAATCGCAATACTCGCAATTGGCCTATATATATCGTGAACAAGAAAGGTTCACTAACAACGTCAGTTGGCTAGGTGACCCTCGGCTTAAGAAGGGTCAATATGTACATTGCAGTTAGTGTGCCAACTTTTAAAGCAACGTAAAATGGGTGTTTTATAGCAATTTGGTGCGTATTTAAACGGTTTGCTTGCATTTTGGAAGTTGGCAGTTGCGTTTTGCAATTGCATTTTGCGATTTGTATTGCTTGTCATTAAGGAATAAACGATAAAAGTGAATACTGAATACTGAATACTGAATACTGAATACTGAATACTGAATACTGCTTAGTTTTTGATTTTTGCTGCTCTGTCTGCAACTAACGGTAAAATAGATAAAAAGCCCGTGCGATCTCAGATCTCACGGGCTTTGTATCGTTTTATCTAAAACAAGTATTAGATCGAGTAGAAGAAGTATAACTGGGACTTCATTCTAATGATGATCCCGCGTATTACGTCTAGGAACGCCATAAAGCTGATAGGCTTCTCACCGCTTACCCAAGCTAACCCTACAGAGCCGACTGGAATATCGTAACCTTCCGCCTCGTCAATTTTTAAGCGGACAAAGTGGTGCTTGTTCTGAAGATTTCGACCTGTGGTGACACGAACTTGTTCATCAATACCTAATAGGCTAGCTTGTGCTTCACCCGTCGCTTCAACAATGCCTTCTACGGTTGCGGAGAATATCTTGCCTGGGTATACCGCCGTTGCAAACTCAGCAGGCTGGCCCACTTTTACGTTACGAATAGCTTGGTGATTCACTCGCATTAACACGTATTTTTCTTCAGTGTACATTTGGATACGAGGCATCATTGATACTCGCTGTCCTTCACGAAGAATGAAATTAGTTACAAAGCCGTCAGTCGGCGCCGTTACTTTGGTACTGTTCAAATCCCATTGAGCTTGAGCCAATGTTGCTTTTGCCGAATCTACCTCAGTTTGTTTCTTACTGACGTTGGTTTCTGCCTTGTGGATGTTTAACTTCGCGTTCTCAGCATCAACTTCTTTCTTACTCAGTTGAGATTCCAACGTGGTGACGTTATACGTTGCCAAGTCTACCTTTGCCGTTTGTTGGTCGATGTCAGTCTCAGTAATCGTATGTTCTACCACTTTGTTTTGCTTTTGGTAACGGTCAAGTGTTTTAGATTGCAGAACAAGATCTGTTTTTGCTGATTCTATCTGAGCGACAGAGGCTTTGATATCTTCAAGCGCTGACTGATAGCTTACTTTAGCGATGCTCACTTCTTGGCGAGCGGTATCTAAAGCAACGTTCGCCGATTCAAGTTGCACGCTAGCCTTATCTCTCGCAATAACATATTTGGTGTCATCAATTTCGTAAATGAGCTGACCTTCAATCACGTCTTGGTTCGGTCTAATGTGAACCTTGGTTGTTTTGCCTGACACATTGGTTGAATCTGGACGTAGCTGAATGTGTGGTGATTGAACGACTGAACCTCCAGAGAGATCCATCGGCGTGTAGTTAATGAGTCCAACCCAAACAAACAATAACCATGATGTACCACCTAGATAAGAAAATGCTTTGGTGCCCTTATTCCATGGCATACCAATAAGCCTAAGTAGATAGATGAACAGTGCCCACAGAGCTAAGCCTTCTAACATGTTTGGCTCTCCCCATCTTGATCATTCTTAACTTGTTGTTCTGTTGGTTCCGCAGGTGCTTTCCATGTGTCTCTCAGGTTTATTATGGCTTTTTCCATATCAACAAACGCTAAAATGACGGCAAGTACCCATACCCAGTGCCATATGAAGCCAATCCAAGTTAAAGCTGTGATTAAACCGAGCTGGTGATGCTCTTTACTGTGGGCTTTATTGATTGGTAATTCATGAACACGCCAAAAGCCGTAACATGCAGCTGCGATTGTTGCGACCAACACAACGCCAGCTACGACGTGTAATGCGGTGTCTGCGCCTGTTCCAACAAATGGGACACTTAGTAAACTCATTGATCAACCCTAAGTAAAATTTGAACGCCGAGTGTGATGGAAGTTGGATTTACAGGTTGTAAATTTACTAATTACTTCGATAATGGCAATTATATGATTTGATCTATGATCTCCTTTCTAAGGGTTAGCGACTAATGAACAATTGTAACTTCTTAAGAGCGTTAGGGATTTTGGGTATTTATCAACACGCTGTCACAAACCCTGTGGTTAATACGGAGCGTTTAGGTATTCCGAAGTCTGTGTTTACTAACTCAATGAATCTTATTCCGGTCAATGAAGTCGATAAATGGTATGGGTTTCTTGAACAGCAAACTAATGATCCAGATATTATTCTGAAACTGTCTGACCGGGTGGATATTGAAAAATTAGGCCCGTTAACCAACTGGTTTTTTTCTGGACATGATCTTGCTTCTACGATCCGCCGAGTGAACATCGGCCTGCACTGTTTACAGTCTGGTGCGTTCTTATACGGTGCACAGGTAGGGACAATGATTAAATGGTGCTACGACAATCCTGCTTACTCAGAAACGGGTAAAGTGCATGACTCAATAAGAGTCGCGGTTTTCATTATGAAGATTTTACGTCGATATTTGGGTGATGACTTTAAACCCGTCGCGGTTTCAATAGCCGGTCGTCGAGAGAATGTTGACCTCTACCATGAATATTTCGGCTGTACGATTCAATGGGGACAGCCTCGCACAGAGGTTTGGATCCCGAGTGAATCGAGGTTATCCATCAATCAATCACTATCGAACAGTAAAGCAAATCTGGCGATGAACTTTCATGACTTGGATAACTATCTAAACATGCCAGATGCTGGTGATGAACATAAGGTCACCTATGAGATGATCAACTACAGTCGCCACTTTGGTTTACCAACCCTTCACAAGGTTTCCAGTTTATTAGGGCTCTCTGAGCAGCAGTTTCAACGCCGTTTGCATAAATCGGGCATCAATTTTTCTACCATTATGGGGTATGCGTTAAGCAACGTGGCGGTAGAGCTACTGATGTATTCAGTGCCAGTGGAAGAGGTCTCGAAGAGGTTAGGTTATACCAACGTCGCGAGCTTTAATCGGATGTTTAAGAAACATCGAGGTTTGACGCCTAAGCAGTATATTGAGCGTTTTGATAGTCAATACTGATCATCATTAGTCTTCATCTAGCTTTTTAAAATGAGTGGATAGGTAAACGATTATCCAAGTGCTAAGGACAAAAGGCGCGGTCAGTGGTAGCAGTGACCGTTCATGAAAACCAAGTGTGATGAGACAGCTCAACAGCATGCCTAATAGGATTAACGGCCAAGGAATTCGCGGATAGAGCACAAGTGCTAGAGTGGCAAGAGTGGCGTTGTACCCGTAAAGACCTTGCTCAATTAGCGCGCCAGAAGCGCCAATCATGTGGCTAAAAACAGTGCTGATTAACACTGTGAGTACTACCCATAGCGCATGCTTGATATTGTTGAGTGCGATGGCAACCAAGATGACTAGACCCGATAGTGCATTATCGATAAAGCTGACTTGGCTGATCCCTTTCAATAACGGGAGCACCGCTGTTGGTAAGCTGAACCACGAGTCTACCTCAAGACTGATGATGGGTATCAATGCGGAGTTGGATGGAGAAAATGCCGATAGATCCAAGGCTGATTGGATAGCATAAATCAGCCAACTGGTGAGGATAAAGGCACTAGTGTAACCGTGATACTTCTTAAAGCTAAACACGATCTTGGCGATGGGTACGGTTATCAGCGAGCCGAGGGCTACTACTATAATCAGCCACCCATTGACTTCAAAAAAATTCCCGATGAACAAAGCAATCAGTGCGCCATTTAGCGCATACATGCCATTCTCAATATCATGAGACGGTTTATTGGTCAGTAAGGCAAATCCGTAGCTGAAACTGGCGCCAAGCAAGGTAAGAAAAGCCAGCGCAAGTGACTCAATAGAAATGGCAAACAATAGCAGAAACGACGTCATGACCGACGGAGTGAAATAGACTTGCCCAATGCCATTGAGCAAGCCTTCAAATGGTAGAATATCCTTATTCGTTCTCATCGTCTGACTACATTCTTTTGCTATGTTGAATCTTTTGTAGCTCAGATTGTATGCAATTTTATTAAGTTGACCATCTTTGCGTATCAATTCTGATACCAGCGCTCACCATAGGCTTGTTGGTAATCTGGTGTTTCAATGATGCCTTCTTGCTCTGGAACGGTTTCTAATGGCCCAACGACCGTTCGATAAGGTAATACGCCAGCCCATACCGGGATATCCATATCAGCTTTATCATCATTCACTCCATGTTTACCTATCTTCACGGAGGCTTCTGTTAAAGGGATCGCCAATAGCTCGGTGGCGGTGAGCTCTTTCTCATTACTGAGCCTGACTTCATCGGTTCTGCCCGGCGCGATTTGCTCAATAAAAATATTCAACAAGCGATCCTTTTCTTGATTGTCATCGATGACTGAAAATGATCCTAATACCACAGCAGAACGATAATGCGCGCTGTGATGAAATGCCGAACGGGCCAATACCCAACCATCGAACAAAGTGAACGTTAAACAGGTGGGCTCTCCCTTTTTTAACCCTTTTAGTAAGCGACTGTTTTTAGCCCCATGAATGTAGACCATATCATCCACTCGCCACGCGAGCATCGGGATAACCATTGGCCCTTGTTCACCCTGCAATGCAATGTGTGCGATTAAGCTCTCATCAATAATTTGGTGCAGTTTCTCTTGTTCAAATACGGCTTTGTGAGCCCCTTTTTTAATCGTGGTTCTTTTCGTGCTAGATAACATAATCGCTCCTTAATCATTGCCTTTTGATTAATGTAGCGATTAACTGGTCTATTAAATAGAGCCACTTTTAAACACTATTTGGATCCAGTTATGCAGCCTATTGATGTCGGTGACCTACAGTTAGACGAGCAACATGACACGCGTCAAACCGCCTTGTTTCATGCGATCAGAGAAAAGATTGTTCAAGATTTATGGAGTAAGGGCAGTAAGTTACCCTCAACGCGTAAGTTGGCCGTAGAACTGTCGGTAAGTCGAAATACGGTGATTTATGCGTACGAACAACTGGTCACCGAAGGCTATATCGAGAGTAAGCAAGGCTCAGGGTTTTATGTCTCGGTTGAACAACCAGAGCACTTTCTAAGTTTGTCTCAGCCAAACAGTGTTCAGGATCCGAAGGTTAAACAAACAGTCAGTAAACCGGCTGCAAACATAGCGACACCTAACGACATTAACCGCAGCTTTGCCCCCGGAGTTCCTGACTTAGATGCGTTCCCTTTTGCGAAATGGCAGAGGCTGCTGCAACGTCACTCTACACGTCAGAACATTGCGGGCAATCAAGAGGTTCAGGGAAGCTTGGCCTTGAGGGAAGCATTGAGCGGGTATCTTGCGAGTAGTCGCTCGGTTCACTGCAGTACCGATAGAATCATCATCACCGCAGGTGCGCAGCAAGCCATCTCAATTGGTTTGATGGCGACGTTAGCTATGGGGGACAAAATCCTTGTGGAAGAGCCCGGCTATCGACAAGTGCATAAAATCATCGATCTGTTGAGGCTAGAGCTAGACGGTGTGAGTGTGCGTGAAAAGGTTGGGTTAGATATTGAAAAAGTGCTGTCCAGTAACGCCAAGGCTCTGTATGTCACGCCGAGTAACCAATACCCAATGGGCACGACCTTGAATACCGAGCAACGACTTAAACTGATCGATTGGGCCAATCAACATCAGTCGTGGATTATTGAAGATGACTACGACAGTGAGTTTCAGTTTGCTCATCGCCCTTATACCAGCATGCAAGGGTTAGCGGGAAAGTTAGGGTTCGATGATCGCATCATCTATGTCGGATCCCTGAGTAAGGTGATGTTCAATGGCTTGCGACTAGGTTATTTGGTGGTGCCAGAAAGTCTGGTGGCGAAGTGTCTTGAGATTAAAGATGCGCTCACTGGAGACACGGCCTCACATACACAAGAAGCGCTGGCGGACTTTGTACGTGAAGGCGATTTATTGCGCCATATTAGAAAGATGCGTCGTTCATACAAACTCAAGCATGAAGCGATGATAGAAGCGATTAAAAGTGAGTTTCATGGCGATCTTGAAGTGATCAGTCAGGCTGCTGGGCTACATGTGACAGTGAAGTGGTATCAAGGGATATCTGAACATGAGTGGAGCCGTAGAGCAGAGTTTGAAAATATCATCATTCGTCCTTTTGACTTTTATGAATATGGATCAAGTGATGCTCGTGATTGGAGTGGTGCAGTGCTGGGGTTTGGTAATATCCGACTGGCTGACATAAAGCCGAAGATCAAACAGATCGCTCGGCTTTTTTATCAGTAATATTGGTAGGGCTTGTTTACAATTTTCTGATTCATCACTAATCGAGTTACAACTTGTCGATAGAGACGGTGGGTTTACTTTTACCTAGCCACTTGCGCCAAGGTAGTGACAATGTCACAAAAACAGACACAGCATAGAGCATCGACCAACTTAGGCAGATAAACACCAAGGTACAGATCACTAGTGAGAGCATGGCGATGTATCTCGATGCGCCAGTCAGTAATCGGCAGGCCGCTAACATCGCAAGCAGATAAACTAGAACAAAAATACCATTGGCGAGTTTAAGAAAGAATTCGAGATCCAAATTAGACAGCTCGCCGATTACACACGAAATAAGCGCAATAAAGCCGATTGCTAAGGTTGGATAAAGTGGTACGCCACGGCTGTTGAGCTGCGCCATTTTATTGGTCGGAGTGTGTTGGCGAGCTTGAGCCCAAATCATGCGAGACAAGCTTTGGGTGTAAAGGTTTAGGCTAGCAAAACAAGCAAAGAAGCCAAGTACACTGATGACGGTTTTAAAGCCATTGCCAAACAGTTGCTCTGTCACCCACGGGATAGAGGCAGCATCAAATTCCGGCGAACCATAAGCGCCTAGCTTGATAATAACCACTGAACAAGCCCAGTACACCAAACCTGCGACGAAACACCCGGTAATGATGGCGATGGGGAAGTCACGTTGTGGATTCTTAAATTCCTCTCCCATGTGAGCAAAGGCTTCGATTCCTACAAAGCACCAAAACATAACCGCCAGTGCTGCACCAATAGACCACATTGAATCGGATGTCATAGTCGGAACTGCGATGTCAGCTGCTGTGATGTCGGCTTTCCAGACAAAAGCGCTGACTAAAGCAAAAATCGACAAGGCAATCACGGTTTGCAAGCGGCCTGAAGACTTACTGCCCATCAAATTGACGGCAATAAGCAGAGCGATGGTAAAGGATTGAGCACCTAATGGTGTGTCGAGTGGTGCTGGTAACAGTTGTTGAGCAAAGCCTCCTGCCAATGCAATCGCCGCTGGAATACCGACAGGAATAACACTCACAAACAACCAAGCTACACTGGTTTCTAATCGCTCGCTGAATGCTTGGCGCACAAAATAGGCCGTGCCTCCTGCATTGGGGTAGCGTTTCCCTAATGCAGCGAAGGTTAGTGCAATCGGGCAAATGGCGATAAACAGGATTAACCATGCTAGTAGCGATAACTGCCCTGCAATGCCTGCCGCGATAGCTGGGATCATAAACAATCCTGTGCCAAGCAAGGTCGTAGAAAGTTGTCCAATTCCTGAAATAAGCGTGATTTCTTGTTTGAGTTGCGTCATTCGCTGTCCTTGCTATTGGCTTTGATATCGGTTTTATGGTGCAGTCTTGTGAGGCTGAGATTGAAAGCATACATTGTCGACATCAATAATACAGCTAGCGAAACGTCTTAAGACACCGTCAATTTAACGGTATTAATTTGATTAAGCGTGAAAGTGTCGGCTGTCATAATGGCTGTTATAAGTAAGAAAGTTGTGTCAAATTAGGAGGTATAAATAGAACAATAAATGGAAAGAATCAGAAGCATGGATAAATTTGATCGCCAAATTTTAGATATTCTAAAAACTAACGCTCGATGCTCAGTGAGCGATATCGCCAGAGATGTCAGCCTGTCTCGCTCTGCAGTGAACGCCAGAATCAAGAAGCTGGAAAACGATAAGATCATTACAGGATATTGTGCACAGGTGACCGAGCCTGATTTACCGAAGAACGTTGGCGCTTATATCTCTTTGAAGTTTGACATGTCGAGCAGTAACCATAATTGTGAGTCTTACGCTAAAAATATCTACGCCATTAACGGTGTGCAGTGGTGTCACTCTATCAGCGGTGAGACCGACATGATGCTTTATGTTGAAGTTGAAAGCATGGAGCGTTTGAACCAAATTCGCGACCAGCTGCAAGGCTATCCTGAACTTCGACATCTTATGACTCATACTGTCTTAACTGAATTCTTCAACAAGCAAACTTCGTCTTTTAATATGTCTTGAGTTAATACCGCTTACCTTCACCGTGTCGTCATTTGTCCGTACTTACTCAACTTATTGTTACTCACTCTATTTTTATTCGCTCTAAGGTTGCTGATGTTAGGTAATATCAATTTAAATTTACTGCGGTCGCTGCATGTGCTTCTTGAAGAGTGCCATGTCAGTCGAACAGCTCAGCGTCTGCACATCACGCAGTCGGCTGTGAGCCGTCAACTGGCTCAGCTTAGAGATCTATGTGGTGATCCTCTTCTGGTTCGCGATGGGAACAAACTGGTTCCAACCAACCGTGCTTTGTTGCTTAAAGGCAAGCTCGATGACTTGCTGGGCGAGTTTGACCACCTCTTAGATGACAAGCCATTTGATCCACAAGATTGGCAAGGTGAATTGGTGTTGGCTTCGAGTGATTATGTTGCTCAGTATATCTTGCCCATTATTGTGTCCGAGGTGTCGAAGGACGCGCCCCATATCAACTTGGCTTATCGTCTATGGCAGCCTAACTTCCTTGAAACGCTCAATGAATCAGGTATTCACTTGGCGTCGAGTATGTTCCCCAAAAAGCCGGATCATGTCTCAAGTATCAAGCTTGGAGAAGATAAGTCCGTGTGTTTGATGAGAGCCTCTCATCCGTTGGCTAAGCAATCAGCCATAAGCTCGGAAGACATCGTGAGTTACTCACATATCAAAGTCACGGGTGGGGGAGATAAAGACAGTTATTCGGATATTGCGTTAAAGAAACAGGGACATAAACGCAGAATCGCGTTGCAGGTACCGTTCTTTTCATCGGCGGGAAACGTGTTAATGCAAGACGACTACTTGATGATTGTGCCGGAGCATATTGCTTATAACTTGGGTCGACATCTCGATGTCGCTTACTTTTCGCTGCCGTTTGAGACAGAAATGCATACCTATTGGCTGATGTGGCATCCTAAGTATGATAACGACTCTGCCCATAAATGGGCTCGAGAGAAAGCGTTTAAAGCCATCCAAAAGTCGAGTTACAATATAAGTATGATTTCAAATCATACCAGTGATGATAATCTTTGATTTCAAATAATACCTACTGCGGCTTATTGTAAGCGCTAAGTATTGAGTATTAATTGTAGAGTGTTCAGCTGGAACGCTTTGTTTTACTAGGAATGGAATGATGACAGTAACAATTTGGTTTTCTTTATTAGCTATCTGCTTGTTGGGTGCAATGTCTCCGGGCCCAAGCTTGGCGATGATCGCTAAGCACAGTTTGGCTGGTGGCCGTATGAACGGACTTATCGCAGCTTGGTCACACGCTGCGGGCATAGGTATTTACGCGTTCGCAACCATTGTCGGTTTAGCGGTGTTACTTGAGCAATCACCAATGTTGTTCAAAGGGATCAGTTTAGCGGGTGCTGCGTATCTGCTCTATCTCGGTGTAAACGCGTTGCGCTCAAAAGGTGGAGTTGCTGCGAAATTGGAAGCGGGTGAACAGATGAGCTACATGCAGTCTGCTCGCGAGGCTTTCTTGATCTCTATCTTGAGCCCTAAGATCGCTCTGTTCTTTATCGCTCTATTTAGCCAATTTGTGGCGTTAGGTAACGAACTGAGCAATCAAGTGATTATTGTCTCAACGCCACTGATTGTTGATGGCCTTTGGTATACCTTTATTACTCTGGTGCTCTCTAGCCCATTGATCGTAGAGCGCATTCGAGCAAAAGCGCAGTTGATCGATCGATTGTCTGGCGTGGTTTTAATCCTGCTTGCTGTGCGTGTGGTGTGGACGATATAGCGATAGTCCATATACTGGAAAGAAACGATATCCATTAAAAAGGCTCACTAGACGTTATCTAGTGAGCCTTTTTGACTTCTATGGATTGGCTTCGACAGTCTTGAGCTTGTTAGCCTTCTGAATTCAGCACCGCATCGAGCTTTTCCATGGAATCTGAAAAGTACGGGTTGTAGGTCAAACGAGCATGGTTTTTACCTTCTTCACGATATCCCCACGCTGAGTACCACACTGCACTTGTCGCGTTGCACTGTGCTTCAAAACCTTCCTCTTGACCATTGGAGCAGATCTTCTCGCTACCATTGATCCCGTAGTAAGGATTGCTTGGCGAGAACAGTAAGCCCATGTGAGAGCCGTTCGAGATACGTTGCTCTGGGATCTTCATGCTGTATTGAACAGCGCGAGGATCGTCAAGTGTGGTTTCCCCTTGCCAAATCAACACGTTATTTGGGTTTGGCATGGATTCCGTAAATGCCTGCTGAACGAAGTGGGTATCAATGACACTGTCGCCTTCACTCATCATAATAAACACGGGCTTATCAAAGTGTTTGTCTTGAAGGCCCTCACGAACCACTTCTGAGGTTTGGTAGTAAACCGAAGCACCATTCATTGGCAGTGAGTTATAGCGAAGTACATTGTCTTCAGGATCTTGATCCGCCCAAGTGACAAAATAGCTTGCTAGCTCCGCATATTGAACTGCAGAAGAGCTCGGTTGAAATGCAGGAGAGAACAACAGTAACCCAGAGATCTTAGGATCGTTCATCGCCTGTGAAGTCACAAGGTTCGCACCTGTTGAATAACCGCCAAGCCACACAGAATCATACTCTTGCTCCAATAGCTTCGTATGATGAGCTACAACACCTTGCCAATCTTCTAAGCTTGGTTGCATTAAGTCACCGACACGACTGCCGTGGCCCGGTAGCAATACCGTTCTCACTAGGTAGCCTTGTTCTGCTAAGTGCGTTGCGATGTCTTTAAATGAGTACGGAGAATCACCTAAACCATGTACCAATAAAACTGCCTTACCGTTAGGTGCCGCAGGTTTGTATTCGGTGGGTGAATTGAGTCGAATCTCTAGCTGCTTGTCTTTGGTCATGAATACACGGTTTTTCAATAACCAATCTTGAGTTTCATTGACGTAGGCATCAAAGCTGTCTTGCTGATATTCAGGCAAGTTTGGAGATGTTTCGTAAGCAGGTATCGTTGTCTCGTTGGAACAACCAACGAGACTTAAAGTCGTTAAGGCGAGCAGCGTTAGAATGGTATTTCTATGCATTTTTTGATGTTGTCTCTGTTGTTCTTCTACTATGTCTGAAACTGAAGTTTAGATTACTTTCTGCTTGAAAGGTCTTCGTATTCACCTTCAATAACACCGGCATCACTGGTAGATGATTGACGTGTGTTCATGTGAGCTGCGAAACCCTGTTTTTTCATTTGATTCTGAATGCGCTTGCCAGTGATTAAAGCTGCAATAGCTAAAGGAATAGCAAGAATCAAGCTCGTGAATAACGCCAATAGGCCAGTAAACAACGCAACAATCGTAACTAATATATTTTTCATATTCATTCCTCTTTTCTCTATGTTGTTACTATATCGCTTCCATTCTGAACGAAACATGAACACCGTTAATAAATATCAGAGAGTCACTATGACACAGGTGTGTGTGGATTGAGAGTTTATATGTAGTCATAATCACGCACTAAAATTATGGAATAACAGTAAGTTCCATAAAATCAATAACTTAAAAGTTGGCACGCTTGATGCTCTATAGGGGTTGGAATAAGTCACTGTAAGCAAAGTACTTACAGCTAATAAAAAATTACTGGAGCCCCTTATATGTTCTGTATTCAATGTGAACAAACAATTCAAACCCCAACCGTAAAAGGCTGTTCTTTCGCACAAGGCATGTGTGGAAAAACCTCGGAAGTATCCGACCTTCAAGACGTGTTGGTGCATTCTCTTCAAGGCGTTTCTTTTTGGGCAAGCTTAGGTCGCGCTTGCGATGTTATTGATACAGAAGTTGATGAGTGGGCGCCAAAAGCGTTCTTCGCAACACTGACTAACGTTAACTTCGACCCTGCTCGTATTATCGAATTCGCACAACAGTCTCATGAATTCAAGCAGCGTTTAGAGCAAAAAGTTCGTGCAGCAGCAACATTGATTGGTTTTGAAATTCCAGAGCTTTCTGCAGCAGCACAGTTCGATCTTCCAACAGATTCTTCAGAGCTATTGGCACTTGCGCCTCAAGCTGCTGTAAACCGTGGTCACGATTCTCAACACGAAGATGTGATTGGTCTTCGTCTTCTTTGCCTATACGGCTTAAAAGGTGCGGCAGCCTACATGGAGCACGCTCGTGTTCTTGGTCAAACTGATGACGCTATTTTTGCTGAATACCATGAAATCATGGCGTCCCTAGGTACAGATCCATCCGATCTAAAACAGTTACTTGATACATCAATGCAGATTGGCTTGATGAACTACAAAGTAATGGAAATGCTAGACAAAGGCGAGACAGATACCTTTGGTCACCCTCAACCAACAACCGTGAATGTGAAGACTAAAAAAGGTCACTGTATTCTTGTTTCTGGTCACGACTTACATGATCTAGAAAAGATTCTTCAACAAACTGAAGGCAAGGGCATCAACGTTTACACTAACGGTGAGATGCTACCAGCACACGGTTACCCAGAGCTAAACAAGTACCCACACCTTGCGGGTAACTACGGCAGCGCTTGGCAGAACCAGCAAAAAGAATTCGCTAACTTCCCAGGCGCAATTGTAATGACATCAAACTGCCTACTTAACCCTGATGTAGGTTCTTACGCAGACCGTCTATTTACACGCAGCATCGTGGGCTGGCCGGGTGTTGATCACCTTGAAGGCGACGATTTCAGCGCAGTAATCGACTGTGCACTGGCGCAAGAAGGTTTCAAACACGACGAGATCGAGCAAATGATCACTGTCGGTTTTGGTCGTAACGCACTGATGGAAGCCGCTCCAGCGGTTATCGAGCAAGTGAAAGAAGGCAACATCAAACACTTCTTCCTAGTGGGTGGTTGTGACGGTGACAAATCTGAACGTAGCTACTACACAGACTTCACAGCTCAAGCGCCAGAAGATTCAGTAATCCTGACATTGGCATGTGGTAAATTCCGTTTCAACAAAAACCAATTCGGCGACATTAACGGTATCCCACGTCTGTTAGATGTTGGCCAATGTAACGATGCTTACTCTGCGATTCAGCTTGCTATCGCACTGTCTCAAGAGTTTGATTGTGGTATCAACGAACTTCCGTTAACGCTGGTTCTATCTTGGTTCGAGCAAAAAGCGATCGTTATCTTGCTTACTCTGTTCGCTCTAGGTGTGAAAGGTATCTACACAGGCCCTACAGCACCTGCGTTCCTAACTGAAAACCTACTTAAGATTATGCAAGACGAGTTCGATATGCGTTCTATTTCAACGCCAGAACAAGATCTTAAAACAATCTTAGCGGCTTAATTTAAGCCAACCTGAAGCCTCGTTGTTGTGACGTTTTTAATAAAACAAACAGCTCCGGGGCTTTTTAGATTTAAATCTTTAGTCATTTAATCATCAGTAAGGTGCGTGAACTATGTATGCATGGTCGGATAGCGATTCAATCAATTTAGTGTGTTTAAAGAAATGGCACGAGACGCCAGATACGGTCAGCTTTGAGCTTGGCAGTATTCCACAAGACTTACATTTCAATTTTAAGCCTGGGCAATTCATTACTCTGGGTTTAGATATGCCGACGAAAACAGATTATCGCGCCTATTCTGTGGCTTCTTGTCCTGAAGATAATCGCCTGAAGCTCACGGTGAAACGTGTGGAAGGTGGCTTGGTTTCGAACTTTATTGTTGATGAGCTTGATGAAGGTGATGAGGTTTCTGTATTGAAGCCTGCTGGCGCGTTTAACTGTATTGATTGTATGCCAACAGCGACGAAAAAAGTGACGCTAGTGAGTGCAGGTTGCGGTATTACACCGGTGATGGCGATGGCAAAATATTGGTTGGCTCAAGGCAGTGATATTGAGATCGACTTCGTCCACATGGCACGCAATAAGCGTGAGACCATTTACTTTCAAGAACTGCATCAATTAGATGATGCGCACAGCAACTTCAATCTTAAATTGCTGCTAAAAGACAGTGAAGGAACATTAGCTCCTCAAGGTCGATTAGATAAGAATTGGTTAGTAAAACTAAGCCCAGATATTTTAGACCGAACTGTTTATCTGTGCGGCCCAGTTGGCTTTATGCAAAACATAGAAAGCTACCTGAAAGAACTAGAATTCAACATGGAAAATTTCTATCAAGAAAGTTTCACGCCAGCGAACCCAAACACGGATTCACTAGCCAATAGCAATACAGCTTCAGAAGAGTCACAAGCGGAAGCGTCTGCAGATTCAAATGGTGCCGTTAAGGTGTTTGTTCCTGCATTTGGCGCAGAAGTAGAAGCGGAAGCGGGTACACCACTGGCTGATTCATTAGAGAAAGCTGGAGTTCCGATTATTATTGCTTGTCGCAGTGGGATTTGTGGTTCTTGCAAGTGCAAAGTAACCAAAGGTTCAGTGGAATCAAGCAGCCAAGAAACATTGACGCCAGAACAGATTGAGCAAGGTTATGTCCTTGCGTGTTCGAGTACGATTCAGTCAGATGTTGAGGTTGAGCTGTAGCAGATGTGAAGTCGAGCTTTGTTAGAACGGTAAAAACAAAGTTGGCATAATAGAGACCAAAATTAAAGTAACAGATGTAAAAAGGCCACTTAGATCAGATAGAGAGAGCAGATCTAAGTGGCAACCTTCCTGTTTATACGGGGGAGTAAAACAAGAAGGGTTGCGAAGCCCATAATAGACTTCGCAGATATAATTATTATGTTGTGGAGCCGTTTGCGCTGAGTTAGTTACAAGATCGAAGTCGTTTAAACTTCAGGGTATGTCTTGTAACGAACACCCATCATCTGTTCCATACAGTGAACAACTTGGCAGCTGTAGCCAAACTCGTTGTCGTACCAAATGTAAAGAACAGCGCGGTTGTCTTGCGCGATAGTTGCAACACCGTCAACCACACCTGGGTGGCGGGAACCAACCAAATCGGTAGATACAATCTCGGTTGAGTCGGTGTAATCAATCTGTGCAGATAAAGTTGAAGATAGCGCCATTTCACGCAGGTATTCGTTCAACTCTTCTTTGTTTGTGCCTTTCTCAAGGTTTAGGTTTGCTACTGCCATTGAAACGTTTGGCGTAGGTACGCGAATCGCATTACCTGTTAGCTTACCTTCCATTTCTGGCATCGCTTTTGATACCGCTTTAGCAGCACCAGTCGATGTCAGTACCATATTCAATGAAGCAGCACGACCACGACGATCACCTGAGTGGAAGTTATCGATTAGGTTTTGGTCATTGGTAAATGAGTGAACCGTTTCGATGTGACCTGATAGGACACCAAACTTGTCGTGAACCGCTTTTAATACTGGCGTAATCGCGTTGGTTGTACAGCTTGCAGCAGAGATGATCGTGTCTTCTGGTTGAATGTCATTTTGGTTTACACCAAATACAACGTTCTTAATTTCACCTTTGCCTGGCGCAGTCAGTAGAACCTTCTTCGCACCATTACACGCAACGTGTTGGTTTAGGCCTTCAGCGTCACGCCACACACCTGTGTTATCAACCACAAGTGCATTCTCGATACCGTAAGATGTGTAATCCACTTCTGCTGGCTTGTTTGCGTAGATAACTTGGATGAAGTTACCGTTAACGATGATCGCTTTACGTTCTTGGTCTACAACGATGCTGCCGTTGAATTGGCCATGAACAGAGTCACGACGTAGCAAGCTTGCACGTTTTTCTAAGTCACCGTCTTTGCCGCCACGAACAACAATTGCACGTAAACGTAGTGGGTAACCTGGGCCACTTTTCTCGATCAATAGACGAGTAAGCAAACGGCCAATACGACCAAAACCGTACAAGACAACATCGCGAGGTTCTGTCATCGCATCGCCTTCAAGCGATTCTAAAAGTGCAGTTTGTAGGAAATCATCCAACCCGAGTGTGTCTTCGCGATCTTGCCAGAATGTATGAGCAAGGCGACCAACATCGATACGACATGGAGATAAGTCCATAGAGAGAAGGTGTTGAATGATGGGTTGAGTCTGTTCTGCGGTAAGCGGAGAACCTGTGTAACGTTTTGCGATGCGGTGAGCTTTGATGATGTCGATAGTTGTTGCGTTAACCAGTGTTTTACCGAAGAGGATAACTTCAACGCCTTTTTGGCGGTACAACTGACCTAAAGTAGGAGCGATTGATTCAGCAATAGTTTGACTAGTTTGCCAGTCTAGGAGGTGCTTTTCGGGACTCATCTTTACTCGGGACCTTTCACGTTAATTTCTGCAATCATAGCGAATGTAGGGTAGCCATGAGTGCATGGGGGAGTTGAGCTATCTAAGCTTTGGTGGTCTTTAACGCCACTTAAATTTGCTTGATATGCCTTGTGTGTAATTTGTAATTTTTATGTGGCAGGATTGTAAGGTACGACGAGTTATTCTGCTAGGAAAAATAAACATAGAGTAATTGTCTGAAAATTGGCTTTTAATTGGTCATAAATTAAGGTTTTAGTGTCAAGAAAGGCTATTGACTTTAACAGTCTGTAGCACTTAATTTTCGCCAAAAAATACTCAGATCAAAACATGATGTGTAATAAAGGGAATTACGATCATTGAAGATGTGATCATTAGCACTAGTTACACTTAAAAAGTAAACGACAGATAAGGTATTCAGCGAGTTTTCTTGTTCGACCTTTGAATAAGCTGAGTTTGAGTACAGAAAGTTAGTGACGCAAACGATTAGATCTCACAAATTTGACTTAACTTTGGTGTTTATTGGTTTCTAGAGCAGTGACTTTCGGTCATCTAGAGGCATAACCATATCCTTTCACTTGTTTAAAACAGACCTTCCTCTTTAAATCCTGTATGTGGATAACGACTGACGTGAATTCCCTATGATTAGCTCATAATGTCATTTGTTCATATTCAATTTGATCAATAACTCCTGTTAATGTCCTATTCTTATATTGGGCTAGGTAAAAATACTATCGGGAAAGGAGTCGTTATAAAAATGATAAATATGTCAATTAGATGGCGTCTTATTTTTCTTTCAACAGTTTCTGTATTCATTATGTTTGGGTTTACAGTCAATGAAGTGCTCAAGAACGATAAGAAGATGAATCACCTTGAAGCAACGCGAATTAAGGTGGAAGCACTTCAATCTTTTAATGCTGTTTCAAGTGGTGCTTATCAATGGTTAGTGCTGTCTAAAGACTCCCCGGAGAAAGATCCATTGTTTTTAGAGCTGCAAGCGGAAGTGGATAGGCTTGCTCATTACGAAATACAACTTCAACAGTTCGACAACAGTTGGACTGTCGAGACGCAGTTGATTGAGTTAAAGAGTGTGTTAAAGAAGCTCGCGCGGGTAACCACTAGTATTGACAGCGACGCATCACAGATTACTGTCAGTAACGCACGGCAAACAGAACGAGCCTTTGACCTGTTAAAAGGCGTGTTAATGGAGCTGTCTGAATATCGTGCCAATATAGTGGACGAAAAGATCAGCCAAACAGATACGATGTTTATCAATCTTACTCACTACGTGTTCTGGACTCAGCGAGAAGCGTGGCTGAGTTACCGCTTGTATCGTTCTCCAGAGCTGATTGATCAATATTTATTGAGCTATGTTGGTGCTTTAGAAAGGCAACAACAGCTGTTAGATACGTTTTTACGATCAGACAGTCACTCGCTGGAAATTAGCAAACTGTTAAACATGTTCTCCCAAGATGAATTTCAAGACCGATTTACTTCTCGGCTTCTCAAAGGTGACTTCTCGGCACCTGAAATATATGAACATGTGGAAAGTTTAGAGCGAAAGAAATTGGCGATCTCAAAGGCGGTTGGTGCTTATACCGATCAATTAAAGTTTGATTTGACAAAAAATATAGCGCTACAGAAAAGGCAAACGGCGGTTATGACATTGCTTATCCTTGTTGTTTCAGGTGCTTTGTTATGGCTTGGTGTCGCGACATCTTTGCGCTTAAATAGAAACTTATCGATTATCTTGAAAGGGGTGTCTGAATGCGCGGATAGTTACGGCAAGCCTAAGGTGATTCATATTCAAGGTAACGATGAACTTGCCGAGTTTACTGAAACCCTCAATCGAGTGATGGAACGTAACTATCATCACAACAAAGAGCTGATAATAGCAAAAGAAGATGCAATTTCGGCTAACAAGGCCAAGAGTGCATTTTTAGCGAACATGTCCCATGAAATACGTACGCCGCTTAATGGAATTATCGGTATGGCGGAAATTTTATCTCAGAGTCAACTGAGCGCTAACCAACAAGAGGTACTTGAGGATATCGAGTCGTCTTCACATTCGTTGTTGGTGTTACTCAATGACATTCTCGATCTTTCTAAGATAGAGTCGGGTAACTTAATGTTGTCGCCGCATAATGCCGATTTGCGAGAAGCGGTTTACGACTCTGTGAGCGTAATTTTGTCGAAAGCGATCAGTAAAGACATTGAACTCGACATCAACATTGATGCTCAAACCCCAACACAGCTGTTTTTCGATGAGTATCGTGTTCGACAAGTGCTAACCAATTTGCTGTCTAATGCTATTAAATTTACCTCAAAGGGCACGATTACGACGGACATTGCATACACACCTATGTCTTTGGGGCGAGGTAAGCTTGAATGCAGTGTGTCTGATAGCGGGATTGGGATTGAGCCAGAGAAGCTAGAGTCCATTTTTGAACCTTTCACTCAAGAAGATGGCAGTATTACTCGCCAATTCGGCGGTACAGGGCTAGGGCTTGCGATTTGTCGGCAGCTTGTTGACTTGATGGGCGGCTATATTACCGCACGCTCAGTGAAAGGAGGAGGCTCTACATTCACCTTTTGTTTGTACGTAGACACGGTCGAGGCTCACGCTCAAACGTTCGATAACCTAAGCCGTGCGACAATTATTTCTAATTCTTTCAATTACCTCGATCAATTGGTCAAAGAGTGCGAGCGCTTAAATGTTCGACCTAATGTTGTGTCATCCATTTCGGATCTTGGTGAGAGCCTGAAAGAAAGTGACTTGGTGCTTTATTGTCACACGCTGCATCACTCTATGAGGAAAGATCTTGAGGCGTTAAAGGCGTTGTATCCGCTGACTCGCGTTATTGTGTGCCAGCATCACCTATTTAAAACCAATCTAATCACAGAAACGGTTCACTCGACTCATACATTACCATTTTTGGGTAGACGCTTCTTAAACAGCCTACGATCGCTTGATGCTGGTGAAGTACAAACACCGACTGTGGAAGTAAAAGATGAAGAAGTTCGTTCTCTGAATCGACGTATTCTGATTGTTGAAGACAACCTGATGAATCAGAAGATAGCGAGCTTCTTCCTTGAGCAAGCGGGCTATGAATATTTGATTGCCAGCAATGGCCAAGAGGCGGTCGATGTCATCACCCAGGGCGCTCAGTTTGATGCCATTCTAATGGACTGCATGATGCCAGTTATGGATGGTATAACGGCGACTCGTGTGATTCGAGAGTGGGAGACAGATCAACAAACCCCACCACTACCCATTATTGCTTTAACCGCTAGTGTCTTAGAAGAGGACATCAAAAATTGCTTTGAAGCAGGTATGAACGCCTACTTGCCGAAACCTTATAAATCCCACCAACTGTATGATCTTTTCAGTAGCCTTGATATTGTCTAATGGTTCCAGTATCAAGGCTAGCGCTGTGTGATTTAGCGTACTTCTTGCCCAAGGCTGTATTGTGCAACACAGCGGCCTACGTAGCTGATTTTTAGTAACCCGGCCACTAATATGGTGCTGATGTGTGCGAAAATTTGAATGGGTAGTGAGAAGTAATCGGCCATCGGATAAGCAACAATAATACTGAGTAGCATTAGCAAGGCAGTGATCGCTAAACTGAAATTTGAAACAGAAAGTAGAGTTTGAAAGCGTTGAGTCATCGTCTTCATATTGAATTCCTAATTCCTAATTGCTATTAATAATTATGATACTTGTTATCAATAGCAATTAGCGTTCCAGTTATGTTTTTATCATCAAATCAATGGTTTAATTTTATTGTTTCTATTTTTGAGTCGTAATGACTCTATTTCTTTGTGTGTCTTTATGACCTATCCGTGCTCTTACCACTGTCTGAATCCACAAGTATCGATGTGGAATCGAACACCAGAATACAAACCCAGTCCAACGTTATTCTTTTGCCCAAATTCCGCATGAATCTTTTTAAGCTTCACGTGTAGATTTTCGCGAGTAATATCATTAGCAGGCACTAAGTCTAAAGCGCAGAACTCTAAGTGTTTACTTCGCAGTGCGCCACCCGCTTGCTTATTGTAGATATCGGTTCTTTCTCCAGACACAGGAATAACAACGCCAATCTCAGGCTCAATATATTGTTGAATGTACTTAAGGGTATTAATCATTTTTGGTACATGCTTTTTATTGGGTAGGGTAAACAGAGTGGTGTTGCTCATTGCCCAGTCGGTGCCTTGCAACAAGACTAAGTGCAGAGGCATGCTTTGGGTGATGCCGTTATCTTTGAGTTGCTGTCCGATCGCCTTGACTTGATCTTGGGCGTGGTTAAGGAGCATCCAACCTCGAAATGCTGATCTCGTGGGAACTTTGTAGCCATGAACATCGACTACGAGGTCGTCATAAGTGATTTCGGTTTCTTCGGTATAAAGTTTCTCAAATTTTTCAGGGTAAGGTTGCGTTGTTGATAGTGCCAAGGTAATCAGAATACTTCCGTACATAAAGTCTCTCCATCGCTTAGGTTCGCCTAGTTATTAACGTTCACCTAGTTACTTACGTACACTAAGGATATTACGTTCGATTAAGTATAGACGCCGGAATTTAGGCACAAAAAAACCCACTACAAAGAGTGGGTTACTAACATTGTTGCAAGTAAATTCGTTAGGTTAGATTACTTCTTACCTTGAGTTTGCTTGTCTTCTTCTGTTAGTTCACGAATACGACGGCTGATGTCGCGACGAGCTTTAGAGATCTCTGCACTCTTGATGATGTGATCATCAACGCGGTCTTCGTAGTCAGCTTTCATGTTTTTGATAATGCCTAGGATCTCGTCGTGAGTCATCTCTGGCTTGATGTAATCAAGTAGGTTATCAAGAAGGTCGACACGCTTGCGGTTGTCACGAACTTTCTTTTCGTTGTCTAAAAGTTCACGCTTAAGTTTGTTCTTACGTCGTGCTTGGTTAACAATTTCAAATACGCTGCTCATAGATTCCTTTTCCTAATCGTCAAATACGTTGTCTGGTTCTGATTAAAGCACATCAATTGATGATGTAACAGTATTTAGATCAAAGCAAAAGTAAGGTTGTTTAATTATTCATCACTCTCTCTAACGTACGATTGTTTTTATCTTACCGTTCAAGTTAGTATCCCATTTAGATACTGCATTGATACGACATGTGAAATGAATCAACAACAATTGGAAACAGAAGATTTGGGCGACGATGTCGTTGAATCTTCGGCAGAACAAAATAAGCTTCGTGATGCGTATGTACAAGAGCGCACTAATTTGGAAGTCGTGGAAATAGAGCTAAATCGTTCTAAGATCATAATGATTGATGAACAAGGCAGAAAGAAACGAGTACCGATTTTGTCTGAGCATTAGCCATAACTGGCTGCATTGTTAAATGTTGAGATGGAATTATCAAAATAATAAAAAGGAAAAACGATGAACACAGTACTTTCCCCAATTGAAGCGAGAATTATCGGTTGTTTGATCGAGAAAGAAGTGACTACTCCAGATCATTACCCACTGACACTAAATAGTTTAACAACGGCTTGTAATCAAAAGAGTAACCGTGAACCTGTGCTCTCTCTGTCTGAGTCAGACGTTTTAGATGCGGTTGATGGTTTGATCGGACGTCGTATGGTGAGCGATGAAAGCAGCTTCAACAGCCGAGTTAATAAGTATCAGCACCGTTTCTGCAACACTGAATTTGGTGATCTGCAATTTACAGAGCAAGAGCGTGCAATCATCTGCTGCATGCTGCTTCGTGGGGCCCAAACCCCGGGTGAGCTTCGTACTCGAACTGGTCGTCTTGCAAACTTTAGCGATGTGAAAGAGGTTGAATCAATACTCGAAAAACTCGCGGCAAGAGAAGCGGGTGCGTTAGTCGTGAAGTTACCACGAGAAGCGGGTAAACGAGAATCACGCTACCAACACTTACTGAGCGGCGAAGTAGACATTGAAGCGTTTGCGACGGCATCAGTAAGCGCTGTTTCATCATCTGCATCCAGTGAAAAGTTTGAAGAACTTGAATCAGAAGTCGCGAGCCTACGTGAAGAAGTGGCAGAGCTTAAGGCTCTGGTTGAATCACTGCTTTAAATGTCGGAATCTGACAAAAATGCGGATTGGGTCGTGTATTTGATCCGCAATCGACACAATGCTCTTTATTGTGGAGTGACGAATAACTTAGAACGTCGATTCGAACAACATCAAACGGGCAAAGGTGCAAAAGCCTTAAAAGGTAAAGGCCCACTTAAGTTGGTTTGGAGTATTGGTGTTGGGTCAAAAAGTGAGGCGTTAAAAACCGAATACGCGATCAAACAATTACCCAAATCTCGTAAGGAAAAATTAGTATCACTCAAACTAATCATTGAGTGGCAACAAGACAAAATTCAGTATATTCCAGTATCGTAACTTATCGTTAGAGTTCTTATTCTCGGCTGAATGTTAGTCACGTGAATTGTTGCAAGTTTACCACTTAAGTTATTGATTAAATGGTAATGTTTTTATTTTCAATTGAGTTGTTTTTATCTTAGGACTCATTAATCTTAGTCTCTATTCCAAATTTACACACTGCACATTTAGAATGGCATTCCAATTAGTATTAGACGCTATCATTTATCCTCGTTGTCCTACATAATATCTTTCAGCCATACAAAGAGATGGTGTCATGCTAGGTTAAAAAAATGAGCCAAAGTAGCTCATATAAAACGAGAAAAATATGAAACGTTTACTTATATTATTGGGAGTTGCCGTGTTTTCTGCGTCTGCTCTCTCCCACGGTACCCACGTCCTGAATGGCTATTGGGAATATCAGGATTACCTCACTACATTTCCAGAGCAAAAAGCATTGACCGATAAAATGGTTGAAGCTGTACAAAATCCCCCTGTGCCATTGAGGCAAGTTCAGGATGAACCTATCACGATTTCAGTTGTGTACCCGGGGCAACAGATCTCTGATTATTGGGTTCGTAATATCCAAGCCTTTGAGAAACGCCTAGATAAATTGAGAATTAATTATCAAATAAATCAGGTTTTTACTCGTGATAATGCCAACCCCTCTCAGCAAAGTATCTCTTTGCAAGAAGCGATTGAAAATAAAACGGATTATTTGATTTTTACGTTAGAGACGACGCGACACCGTAAGTTTATTGAACATGTGTTGAGCTCAACGGACACCAAGTTGATTTTGCAAAATATTACCACACCAGTACGTGCATGGGCCGATAGGCAGCCATTCATGTACGTGGGTTTCGACCATATGACGGGTAGTTTAAAGCTAGCGGATTACTTCAAACAAGTGAGTGAACCGGACAGCAAGTATTCTGTGTTATATCGTTCTGAAGGTTATATCAGTGATGCTCGTGGAGATACCTTTATCCATGATGTGAATTCTGATACTAACTTTGCTCTTAAGTCGTCCTTTTACACTAAGTCAAATAAAGAGAGCGGTTACCAAGCAGCTAAAATCAGCCTTGCTAACGATAAGGATCTAAACTTTATTTATGCATGTGCAACTGATATTGCTCTGGGCGCAGCAGAAGCTATTCGAGAATCTGGTCGAGATGTATTAGTGAATGGCTGGGGAGGCGGCTCTGCAGAATTGGAAGCTATAGCAAGGGGTGACTTAGATGTTACGGTCATGCGCATGAATGATGATACGGGTATTGCGATGGCAGAGGCGATTAAATGGGATCTTACCGGGTTGGAAGTTCCTACCGTTTATTCAGGTGAGTTTGAAATTGTGACTAAAGAGGATTCTCCAGATCGTATTTTAGAACTTAAGCAGCGAGCATTTAGGTACTCAGACCAATAATGAAAAAAAGCTACGCCATTACACCAAAGAATACTTTAGCCAAATTAATTACGCGTATCATTATTTTAGTGATAGGCGTGATGGCACTTGGCGTGCTTATTCATAACTACGAAACAAGCAGTAGGATCGTTAAGCAAGAGACGAATAGAACGGTTAAGCAAACTTCTAGCTTGATCCAAAACATGTTCGATTATCGTTTATCAGTACTGCAAATCCATCAAGACAGTAGCTCACACAGTGAAACTTTACGGGAGTATTTTGATACCAACAATGAAGAGGCTCTGAGCTACTTTTTTTATGGTGTTGACCAACGTGAGCCGGAACATGCTCCCGACTTACGCTTTGTTTCTACTTATAACGGTTTGGCTTGGGAAGATGGCAATGGTCAGTTCTATGGTTTGGATACGTCCAATTTAAAACATATTTCTGATGAGGTCGCTTTTAGCAGTAACTGGCACTTCATTCAGCTGGCTACGGATATCGGCAAGCGTCATTTGTTGGCTCGACGAACGCCTATTGTTGATAACAAGACTGGTGAAGTTCTAGGGCAGCTTTATGTTGCTATTGTTCTAGACAACAACTTTCCATTGGCTGAATCTATCCAGCAAGGCAGTAATTGCGAAAATATCGTCATTGAAGCGCATGGTACTCCGGTGACATCGACATTCAGTGGTGACGAAAGCTATACGATAAAAGACGTCCTCAGTTATAAAACGTATGAGCAACTACCTCGTCATTTCGTCACTATTGCAACCATTAAGATCAATGCTGTTGAAACTCCTCTAACCATTCGCGCGATCCAGAAAAACACTAACCTCATTGCACTCGAAGACAATTATGAACGTACCATCATTGTTATGATTGTGGTGATCATCATCATGTCTTTCCTTGCGCGAGCTTGGATTCAAAGAAGAGTCGCGGCAGAACTTGATAAGTTAATGGAGTTCACTCGCTCTGCAAGTGGCAATGAAGAGTTCAGCAAGTTTGATGGTTCAAATATTTTCGAATTTCACCACATTGGCTGCACGTTGGAAGATACTTTTGAGCGCTTATCTGAGCAACACCAAAAATTTCAAGATCTGTTTAATTTTGCGCATTCGCCAATTTTGGTTTGGTCCGAAAAAGGTGACTTAATTCAGATGAACCCAGCGGCTCGTATGGCGCTATTTGATGAAGATGATAACTATGGTGTAATGGCTCGAGAGTTTGAGCTCCGTATGTTGCCGAATATCCAGATGGTGGTTCAAGGCTCTAAACTAACGGGCATTAACGTGCCAATCGGCGAGAAGGTTTTTCGCTGGAACATGTCTGCAATCCGTGTTGAACACGGCATCAGCGGTGTGGTGGTGCAAGGTCAAGATATTACTAAACTTATAGAAGCAGAAAGACAGGCAGATCGAGCGCGTGAAGAGGCAGAGCATCTTGCCAGTGTGCGTGCAGACTTCCTCGCTAAAATGAGTCACGAAATTCGTACGCCACTGAATGGTATTCTCGGTGTCTCTCAGTTGCTTAAACGTTCAATACACAGTGAAGATAACCGTGATCAGGTTGATGTACTTTGTCATAGTGCAGAGCATCTACTGGCGGTACTAAATGATATTTTGGACTTTTCTAAGATAGAGCAGGGACAATTCAATATTCAGAAGAAAGATTTCCTTCTAGGAGAGTTGGTTAACACCTTAGATAGCATCTATCGCCCACTTTGTGAGGATAAATCCGTCGAGTTCACCATTGTGAATCACTTGGTTGATGACATCGAAATAAACACCGACCAGGTTCGCTTGAACCAGATCATGTTTAATTTACTGAGCAACGCCCTTAAGTTCACACATCAAGGCAGTATTTCCGTCAGTTTTGAAATCGAAAGTATCTTGAATACTGATTACGCTAGCTTGATTGTTCGAGTAAAAGACAGTGGCATCGGTATTGATGAGAGTAAGATCGATGCTATTTTTGAACCTTTTGTTCAAGCAGAAGAAACGACGACTCGGGAGTATGGTGGTACAGGACTTGGGCTTACGATTGTAAAGAACCTCGTCGATATGCTGGAGGGAGACATTCAAGTCCGAAGCGTTAAAGATCTGGGGTCTGAGTTCATTGTAGAAATCCCAGTGGAGTTACACTCCAAGCCTCTGTTAGCCGACGTTAAGAAACAAGCCAACATGGAGCCTGAGGCGTTGTTTAATCGTTCGTTGAAAGTGCTGTTAGTGGAAGATAATCACACCAACGCCTTTATCGCACAGGCATTTTGCAAAAAGTATGGGATGGTGGTTACTTGGGCAAAAGGTGGCTTGGAAGCGATAGAGCTAGCAAAAAGCACGGTTTACGATCTTATCTTAATGGATAATCAACTCCCTAATCTTGGTGGGATTGAAACCACAGAGCAACTAAGAGAGCAAATTGGCGTAACAGCTCCGATTTATGCGTGTACTGCCGATGCTCAAGAGTCAACAAGAGAAAGGTTCATGGCTGCTGGAGCAAATTATGTGATCGTAAAACCGATAAAAGAAGCGTCGTTGCACAAAGCTTTTGTTCATTTCAAACAACTGTACTGGGATGATACTCAGCATTAAGTCGAAGCTAGAAAGTGAGTCACTGATTCAAGTAAACAACGGCTTACTCTTGCTGAAAAACAAGATACACTGCTTCAGATATGTACTTGATGGAGAAATATTAAATGGAACTGCAAACCTTATTGAATACTCTGGCTGATACCCCAGAAAGCGTGCAATTTGAAGACACAATACAAGTGATAGAAGCTCATTATGATTTTGCTGAGAGTGAATTTCGTAATGGCGATGTAGTGAATGCCGCTGGGCAGAATAATGGTTCGTGTAAGATTTTTGCTTTTGGTTTAGAGCAAGGTCTATCTGCAGAGCAAACACTTGCTTGTTTTGGTCAGTTTTATCGTAATGACGTATTAGGTTTTCCCGAGAACACTGACCATCAAAATATTCGTAACTTCATGACTCATGGCTGGAGCGGAGTACAGTTTTCTCAGCCTGCGCTGATTGCAAAATCGAAGTAACCACTAACTAGATAACTATTAGTAAGTAGTAAGTAGTAGGTCGAAACTTAATGTCGTATCTTGAAGCGAGAGAACAACCTCTCGCTTTTTTGTATATGATGAACAGGCTCGTAACCTGCTGACTAGCTTTGCAAGCTATGGAACAGGCTCGTAAGCTACTGAATAGGCAAGGCAGACAGGCATTTACGGCACATGCACGCACCAGTTTTTGGAATGTTGCTAGTATCACGCTTCTCTAACTCAATACACCAACACGTCTCTTTACCCGCACTGATATCGCATTGAGCTGGCTCATGACACTGCGGACATTGGTGAGTCGAACTCTCGCCACTAAGGTTATCCATGACTGACATTCGTTCGTCTTCAGATAAGCCTTTCCAACCTATAATTTCATCCATTGTTCGAAAGCAGCCACTGCACATTCCGCCATTATTTTTACAAGCCGCTCGGCAAGGTGTTTTCATCTATCTAACCCATGATTCATTTGGGCTGAAATGTAGCATATTTGTTTCCTTTTTAAGAGTCATCAAACCAAAAACACAAGGGGCTGTTGAACTTTCGAGCTGATTTTTGCAGCATTTTGTGGGAAATTTCTACAAGGCAGAGGCTTTGAAGTGTAGCTAGCCTACATGAGAAGCCGATAACACAGTAGAAATGAACCACAAAGGCTGCCCGAAGGGTTCGGTTAGAATCGTTTTATACTTTGTTAAGATGTATTTACTTAGAATGACTAGGCTACATACATCTTGCCGCGCCTAAAACGATTCTATCTCGAACAAAAATTTAACCACGAAAGGTCAACAGACCCTAAGTAAAATCGACAAATGACCTCGTAATTTAAAGGCTTTTCATGTAGCATCTCGCCCCTTTTGTTGAGTGGGGGATATTATGTTTATTGGGTTTGATTATGGAACAGCGAACTGTTCTGTCGCGGCGATGGTTGATGGAGAACCAAGCCTGTTACCATTAGAAGGTAGCAACCATTATATTCCCTCAACGGTATTTGCACCTACTCGTGAGAGCGTTTCTGAGCACCTATTTCGCCATTTGAATATCAAACCGAGTGATGCGATTGGTGAGCAGGTGTTGCGACGTGCTATCGCTCTGAACCGAGAAGAGAGTATCGACCTAGTGCCAGAAGACATGGCATTTGGTCAGGCTGCATTGGACCTTTATTTGGAAGACCCTCGTGACGTTTATTACGTTAAGTCCCCTAAGTCTTTCCTTGGTGCCAGTGGATTGCATGATGTTCAGGTGAGTTTCTTCGAAGATTTAGTGTGCGCCATGATGGCGAATATCAAGCATCAAGCTGAAATCACGACTCAAGAGCCGATCAAACAAGCTGTTATTGGGCGACCAATTAACTTCCACGGTCGTGGTGGTGAAGAAGCAAACCGACAAGCCGAAGATATACTCTCACGTGCAGCCAAACGTGCAGGTTTCCTTGATATCGCTTTTCAGTTTGAACCGGTCGCTGCAGGCCTTGATTACGAAAGTACTCTGACTGAGAACCAAACGGTATTGGTTGTCGATATTGGTGGTGGTACCACCGATTGCTCATTGTTAGAAATGGGGCCAAGTTGGTCTGGTAAAGCGAACCGCACCCAAAGCTTGTTAGCACACAGTGGACAAAGGGTAGGGGGTAATGATCTTGATATTTACCTTGCCTTCAAACAATTGATGTCACCTTTCGGTATGGGTAGTAAGGGTATTTCGGGTATCGATATGCCGTTGACTCAATTCTGGAATCCAATTGCGATAAACAATGTAGAAGCTCAAAAAAACTTCTATTCAAGGGAAAACCTAGCCGCGTTAAAGTTACTTCGTAAAGAAGCTTCAGAGCCTCAAAAGTTAGACCGTTTAATGAAGGTCTATCACGATACTTTAGGTTACAGCATTGTGCGTCGGGCGGAAGAAGCCAAGATTGCATTGGCAGAATCCTCCCAATATCGAACAGCAATCAATGTTGCATCAGAGCTGATTGAAGTGGATATCTCCGTTGATCAGATGATAGAAGCGATTGACACGCCAAAATCTAAGATGATTGAATTGGTTAAAGAAGCGATTCAACAAGGTCAGAAAAAGCCAGATGTCATCTACATGACGGGCGGTTCTGCCCGTTCTCCTATTCTTCGAGAAGCAGTACAACAAGCCGTACCGAATGTGCCAATTGTGAGTGGTAACTATTTTGGTTCCGTAACTTCAGGCCTAGCACGTTGGGCTGAGGTTTGCTTCAAATAAGAATGTACTAACTTGTATTAGGGCAACCAGTCACGGATTGGTTGCCCTTTTTTTGTATTTTCTCTAGTGAACTTTCAATAAAGCAATAGCCAATAATTAATAAAGCAACTTATCCTAGTTCAAATTGGGAATTGTTTCACAAGGCTAAATATTTCAGTACGGTTCATTATGTTACAGGATGTTTCTAAGTTAATGGTATGTCGCAGAATGGTCTGGAAAGTCGTTTGTAGCTTAAGTGTCTAATGCTGTTTTTATGATTGGAAAATCAAAAAATCAAAGGTTTTTATATCAAAGAATACCAAAAATTAGCTTGAGGTTTGTTTTTAATGGTTTGTTTTTAATGGTATTTTTTGTTTTTATAGCGAGATTTTTTTTATTTTATATATTTTAATGCAACTTTTTTGTCAGTCGTATATTAGTGTTTTCCCACTTGTTAAATGCAGGTAACAACCTCTTCGTAAGTACGAGGTTGTTATGGAATCACTCTCCCAGTTACAAATGGATATGACAATGAATAAGAAACTTTTAGCGCTAGCAATTTCTGGTGCAGTATTTGGTACACAGGCAGTTGCGGTAGAGCTTTATAACGAAGACGGTACAGCCTTCTCTGTTGGTGGTCACGTTTCTGTAAACCTGAATGGTTCAGAGAAAGGCGATACGGATGTTGGTACAAACTCACCACGTATCAACTTTAATGCTACGCAAGAATTAGGTAATGGCTTCACAGCTGACGCTAAAGGCGAATGGGCGCTTAATTACCTAAACGGTGGTGATGAGTCGTTTACTACTCGTCTTGGTTACGTAGGTTTAACTCATGATGAGCTAGGTCGTGCTGTTGCAGGTACGCAGTGGGCGCCATACTACGATGTAGCTTCAGCTACTGATATGCCGATCGCTTTCGCGAACGATTTCTTATACGACAACCACGGTGCGCTAGGTACTGGTCGTGCAGACAAAATGGCAAGTTACCGCAACGGATTTGATTTTGGTGAAGCGGGTGAGCTTAGCTTTGGTCTAGGTTGGCAGGGCAGCAATGATGTAACAACTGACACTGAAAATGTTGTTGGTGGTGTTGTAATTACTCGTCGTTCAACTGTGTCTTACGACGATCGTATTCAAGCGACTCTTGGTTACTCAATCGCTGGTGTTAAATTGGGTTATGCCTTCAACACTGGTGACTTCAAAGAGGGTGGTGTTTCTAAGACGGCTGAATCTCACCTAGTTTCTGCTGCATACGGTTCTTACGGTTCAGGTTTATACCTAGCAGGTATCTACGCTTCAAACGAAAACATGAACGTAGGCCTTGAAGAAAGTGATGCATATGAATTGCTAGCGGCTTACGCTTTAGCGAACAGCTTAAACTTAAGCGTTAACTACGAAGTTGTTGAAGGCGAAGCGACGAAAGGCGCGGCAACACAAACTGACCGTGAAGAGCTAGCTCTACAAGCTGAATACAACTTTACGAGTAATGTTGTTGGCTACACTGGCTATCAGTTTGATCTAAACGATGCTGACAACAGAAAAACTGACGACAAGTGGACTATTGGTGCTCGTTTCTACCTATAAGTCGCGACTCATTGAGTTTGACCACTATTATGCATAGTGTTTACTCCTTAAATTTACCTTTTCGGATACTGTCCTAGACACCATGCTAAGCCCTCTCAAGCCTTTTGGTTTGAGAGGGCTGCTTTCGTTCTATACGCATCTGTTTTAGCTTTTCCTTCATGTTACCCAGCCATTTATTTCATCTACGTAGCGATGGTCTACGCAGCGATGATCTACGTAGCTATGGCTCTTGTCATTAGTTCTTATACGTCGCGATCTTCGAATAAAAGTATTTAAATCATTTAATTGAGCTAAAGATCAGAATTTAGATATTGGTAACCATCTTGACGAAGATTCTCTTTTAATGATGCGGTAAACTCTGCGCTCCAAAAAACAGTTTAGGGACAAACTATGAGCAGCGTTGTAGATCAGGAGCAATTGATGAATTCGAAACGAACAGCAACACCCAGCAAAGTACTGTGTATTGGGCGCAATTATGTTGATCACATCGAAGAGCTTAATAATGTTATCCCTGACTCTATGGTGGTGTTTAATAAGCCGAGCACTAGCGTTACGTCTTCTCTATTATCTTTCCATCAAGAAACGTTACATTATGAAGCTGAAATCTGCTTCATTGTTGAAAACGGTGAATACTCTGCCGTGGGGCTAGGTTTAGACCTTACCAAACGCGAGTTACAAAGTAGTTTGAAGGCAAAAGGTCTGCCTTGGGAACGTGCTAAAGCTTTTGATGGTTCTGCTGTTTTTAGTCGCTTTGTTCCCATAGATAACTTGGACCTCTCTGACTTAAACATAGAGTTATTTATTAACTGTGTCCGCGTTCAAAAAGGGCATGTTGAACAGATGCTTTATTCCCCACAGACCATCCTCGAAGAGTTATCTTCTTATACGACTTTGCTTGACGGTGATGTTGTGATGACGGGCACTCCGAAAGGTGTTGGAGAGGTACATCAAGGTGATATTTTCCTTGGTCGTCTAAAGTGTGGCGAAACCACTGTGATTGAGATCGAGTGGGTAGCACGTTAATTAGTCTTTTTTATTTAGTTAATAAATTGGTTTTACTGTTCATTGATGGTGTTTAATTCGATCAATTTAATACCTAGCAACTGATTGCATCTGGAAGGGTGTTAGTAATTGATATAAAATTCGCCTCCATTTTTATCAATACTGAAACCCATGATCGATTTAACCATCCTACCTGTTTACCTGACGGCCGTTGTAGCTCTTCTCCTTTTACCAGGCCCTGATATGTTACTTATCGCGAGTTCAAGCATGAGCTATGGCCGTAAAGTCGGTGTGTTTGCGAGCTTAGGTAATGCGACTTCTGGAATTATCCTGACAGTATTGGCAGCAATGGGCGTTTCAGCATTGATTGCGATGAGTCCAGTGGCTTTAAAAGCTCTTCATCTATTAGGCGGTGCATACTTATTAAAGATGGGGTGGGATTGTCTTCGAACAGAACAGGGCAGTGCGCCTGAGTTAAGCGACAACCGTGCTGCAAAAGCGTACTACCAACGAGCACTTATTAGTAACCTGCTTAATCCTAAAGCGTTGGTTTTTTTCGTGATGTTCTTACCGCAGTTTGTATCGACGAGTATTGAAGCGACTTCGGGTGAGCAGATGCTCGTTTTGGGCTTATTGCTGAATGTGCTAGGTTTGACGTTCAACTTTTTACTTGTGGCGTTAGTGGGTACTATTGGTAAATCTTTGGTAGAAAATGCTAAGTTTCGTACCTATCAGCAAAAAGTGATGGGCGGAGTTTTCATCGTGTTAGCGGTGTGGATGTTGTCTTCTTTCTTTACCTCGTAGACTGCAACTCAAACAGTTTATTGGGGTTGGCCGCCGATACAAAAATGGACGCTTCGAGCGTCCATTTTTTATGTCTATCAGTTACATATTGTACTTCATTGAACTGATGTTTTGAAAGAATGATGAGCTAAGAGTTCAGCTCTTTCTGGTGTTGTTCGATGAGCTTATCCATGTACTCTTCACCGCGCTTGCGAGTATCGTCATAGGTTTCTGTCCCTTCGAACTTTGTTACCGTCTCATAATAAACCTTAACTTTTGGCTCTGTACCTGAAGGTCTTACGATAATGCGTGAACCATCCTCGAGGTGATAGATGAGTACGTCACTTGCAGGCAGGTTAATGGCTTCAGTATTGCCTCCAATGACGAAGCGTAAAGAAGACTGCAGATCTTCAATCACAGAGATAGCGACACCGTTAATCGCTTTAGGCTGTGCTGAGCGGAGCTTAGAACCAATCGATGGTGAATCTGGGTCTAGGGCAATACTTCGCTGCGCGTTGGTATGAACCCCATGTTCAAATGAAATTTGAGCGAGAAGATCCCAAACGGTTCGCCCTTGAGATTTTAACTCCTCAACCAGTTGAGCAAACACGACGATAGCAGACAGCCCATCTTTGTCTCGTACCTGAGTACCAATTGTGTAGCCTAATGCTTCTTCATAGGCGAACAAGAACTCGTTTTTCTCATCTTCTAATTGCATGCCAATATTCGCTAACCATTTAAAGCCAGTCAGCGTTTGGAAGTAAGTCGCACCATGGGATTGAGCCACTTTCTCAAGTAGAGTTGAAGATACGATACTGTTACCAACTAACTGGTTTTTAGTGTGTGGCTTTGATAGCAAGTAGTGCGCGAATAACACACCCACTTGGTCACCCGTGAGCATTTTATAGGAAGCATCTTCAGTTCTGACTTTATCATCGGTTCGAACGGCAACCGCAAATCGGTCTGCATCTGGGTCATTAGCGCAAGCGATGTCGGCATCGACACTTTTTGCTAAGTTAACCACAAGATCCATCGCGCCTTTTTCTTCCGGGTTGGGGAAGTTCACGGTTGGGAAGTGACCATCTGGCTCTCTCTGTTCGGCAACACTGAACACCTTATGGAAACCAGAATCATGAAGTAGATCTTCCGCCATTTGTGCGCCGACACCATGCATAGCGGTATAGGTGATGGTGGTGTTCGCCGATTCGATCTCTTTACTCACGTGTGGGCTCTGGTTGATCGCAGCGCGGTACGTTTGATAATAGCCTTCAGTTAACCATACCAACTTACCTTGTGTTTCAGCGTCACTAAGGCTCATCAATGGGATGGCCTTGGTCGATGCGATGTCTATTTCAGCAGCAATGCCTGCATCATGAGGGGGAATGATTTGAGCGCCATTCTCCCAGTACACTTTGAAGCCATTGTACTCCGGCGGGTTGTGGCTCGCCGTCACTACAACCGCCGCTGCCGCGTTGAAGTGCTCAATACCAAAGGCAACGATAGGTGTCGCTGCAACATTCGAAGTTAGGTAAACCTTAATACCTAAACCGGTGAGTACAGAAGCTGTATCAATTGCGAATTGCTTTGAATCTAAACGGCCGTCGTAGCCAACCACTACACCACGCATAGAGGCATTTGCGACATGTTCAATTAAATAGTGGCCAAGGCCTGTGGCCGTTTCTTGTATGACCAAGCGGTTCATTCTATTTGGGCCGCATCCGACTTTGCCGCGCAGTCCCGCTGTTCCGAATTCTAATCGTTGAATAAAGCGGTCTTCAAGTTCATCGTGCATTCCCTCATCGATAAGGTATTGAAGCTCTTCACGAGTTCTTGGGTCTGGGTCTCTCGCTAACCAGTTCATTGCATCTTGCATAATCACTAAACCTTTTAATATCGGGGTGTCTTTCTGTTGATTTAATTTAAATGATACTGATTATCATTTCTATGAAAGCAATCGTAAAACTCAATTTAAAATAAATTCCAACAGTAAGGGGAAGGCATATGGGTAAAGCCACTTCAAATAATTGACTGTTTAATAAGTAAACTTACCTTGAACAATTGGATATCACTAACTAGCCTTTTACATAAATATAACAAAACTTAACAAGTTCGTCGTTTTTGAATCTTTAGTGGAAACTTCCAACGCTTATGATCCGTATTGGTTCTTAGGTTGAGATGAGGTCAGCAGCCCGTTTACAGGCTAGCTCCATGTGAGTTGTAGATTGAGATTCAGCTTTTCATGTGCAGTTGGAATAACAATGAATGTTGTCTGGCTCGGAATGACACATAGCTCGTAATGACATGTAGTTCGTAATGAAACGTAGCTCGCAACGAAACAGAGCTCGCAACGACATTTAGGTCGCAAGTATCCAATTAGGAAGGATAAGGAGAGATCTTTTGAAAAGATTACTGGTTAGGCTAGGGTGGCTTTTGAAAAGTTTTGTTATGGTTTTGGTATCGCCTTTGGTGCATGCCAGCACTGAATACAATATGACTCAAGGTGTCACTGAGATCAGCGGTAAGGTATACGAACTTCATATGCTGATCTTCTACATCTGCTGTGCGATTGCTTTTGTTGTTTTTGGAGTGATGTTCTATTCGATTCTGAGGCACAGAAAGTCGAAGGGTGCGGTTGCTGCCCATTTTCACGAAAGCACGAAAGTAGAAATTCTTTGGACCATCATTCCTATTATTATCCTTATCGCTATGGCGATACCCGCCACTAAAACCTTGATAGCGATGGAAGACACCTCCCAATCAGATCTGACCGTTAAAATCACAGGGTCACAATGGAAATGGCATTACAGCTATTTTGGTGAAGACGTTGAGTTTTTCAGCCTCCTAGCAACCAGTGATAAAGAGATTGAAGGCATCGAAGTGAAAGGCGCCCATTACCTGCTAGAAGTTGATAAGCCGCTTGTACTGCCTGTTGACCGTAAAGTCCGTTTCTTGATGACTTCCGACGATGTGATTCACTCATGGTGGGTGCCAGCATTCGCCGTTAAGAAAGATACCATTCCGGGTTTTATTAATGAGGCTTGGACAAAGATAGATGAGCCCGGTGTCTACCGAGGGCAGTGTGCAGAGTTGTGTGGCCGCGCTCATGGGTTCATGCCGATAGTGGTGCATGCCATGGAAGAAGACGATTTTGACGCATGGCTAGCAGAACAGAAAGAGTTGGCGATAGCCGAACAACAAGCCGCGAAAGATGCATTAGATGCGTCACTTTCTTTGGAAGAGTTGAATACCATCGGTGAAGAGGTTTACAAAACTCGATGTGCGGTTTGTCACCAAGCAAACGGTGAGGGAATTCCCGGAGCATTCCCTGCCATCAAAGGAAGTCCTATTGCCCTTGGTGATGTCGATGTTCATATCGACACCATTGTTTATGGTCGTGGCGGAACGGCGATGCAAGCATTCGATAATCAGTTAACCGAGAAAGAGATCGCAGCGGTAGTGACTTATCAACGAAATGCTTGGGGTAATAACACCGGCGATATTGTTCAGGCTTTAGATATCAACGCTTATAAGGCGAAGCAAGAAGGCAGTTCTGAAAGCTCAACGGATGATGCACAAAATGATGCTAAGGATCAGTTATGAGTTCACCAATCAATAAGCCGGTGAAATCGGCTCCAGCAGAAGACCAAGCATTGAGCCATTCTGCGGAAGGTACACTAGGCAATAATGATTTGCCTGTTGATGATCACGACTCACATGCGGCACCCAAAGGTTGGGCGCGTTGGCTGTACTCAACCAATCATAAAGACATTGGTACATTATATCTTTGGTTCAGTTTTGCGATGTTCTTAACGGGTGGTGCGATGGCGATGGTCATCCGTGCTGAGCTATTCCAACCCGGGTTACAACTTGTTGAGCCAGATTTCTTCAATCAGATGACTACAGTCCATGGTTTAATCATGGTATTCGGTGCCGTGATGCCAGCATTTACGGGCTTGGCTAACTGGATGATCCCGATGATGATCGGAGCTCCAGATATGGCGTTGCCGAGAATGAACAACCTCAGTTTCTGGATTCTGCCTTTTGCATTTTTAATCTTGAT
Organism: Vibrio sp. 1F263; assembly: GCF_041439035.1. Classification (NCBI taxonomy): domain Bacteria; kingdom Pseudomonadati; phylum Pseudomonadota; class Gammaproteobacteria; order Vibrionales; family Vibrionaceae; genus Vibrio; species Vibrio sp. 1F263. The sequence goes on from NZ_JBGONI010000003.1 coordinate 201,364, forward strand.
CGGATCTTTGTTTACTGAGGGAGGCGGGCCGAGTTTTGGTTGGACATTTTATGCTCCGCTCTCAACAACTTATGGTCCAGACAGCACCGCGCTATTCGTATTCTCAGTTCATATTATGGGGATCAGTTCGATCATGGGGGCGATTAACGTGATCGTAACCATAGTGAACATGCGCGCGCCGGGTATGACTTGGTTCAAGCTACCGATGTTCGTATGGACATGGTTAATTACCGCCTTCTTACTAATAGCCGTGATGCCCGTGCTCGCGGGGGCTGTGACCATGGTACTGACTGACAAATATTTTGGGACAAGCTTCTTTGATGCCGCTGGTGGTGGGGACCCAGTGATGTTCCAGCACATATTCTGGTTCTTTGGGCACCCCGAAGTGTACATCATGATCTTGCCTTCTTTTGGTATTGTCTCAGCCATCATTCCAGCATTCAGTGGCAAGCGTCTGTTTGGCTACCACTCTATGGTGTACGCGACTTGTAGTATCGCATTGTTGTCATTCTTGGTTTGGGCGCACCACATGTTCACCACGGGTATGCCAGTATTTGCCGAATTGTTCTTCATGTATTGCACTATGCTGATTGCGGTGCCGACCGGGGTGAAAGTCTTCAACTGGGTGGCGACCATGTGGCGGGGTGCTTTGACCTTTGAGACGCCAATGCTGTTTGCGATTGCCTTCATTGTTCTGTTTACGATTGGTGGGTTATCCGGATTGATGCTCGCTATCGTGCCTGCTGATTTCCAATACCACGATACCTACTTTGTTGTAGCTCATTTCCACTATGTTCTGGTGACAGGTGCTGTGTTCTCAATTATGGCCGCCGCTTATTACTGGCTACCGAAATGGACTGGGCATATGTACGACCACAAGCTCAGCCTGTGGCATTTCTGGACGTCGGTGATTTCAGTCAATGTACTGTTCTTCCCGATGCACTTTTTAGGGTTAGCGGGTATGCCGCGTCGTATTCCTGATTACGCGATTCAGTTCGCCGACGTTAACCAAGTGGTGTCGATTGGTGGTTTTGCCTTTGGGTTGTCTCAGCTGATTTTCTTATGGCTGGCTATCAAGTGCGTAAGAGGCGGAGAGCCTGCGCCAAGCAAGCCTTGGGATAGAGCTGAAGGTCTTGAATGGACAGTACCAAGCCCTGCGCCTCACCACACCTTTACTCATCCACCTAAAGTGGATTAGAGGATAGAACCATGAGTGATAAGCAAAGCGATCCCAATCAAGATAAAAAACAACCAAAGCGCCTGTCTAATAAGCGATCGACCAAAAAGCTGACGGGTTATTTGATGTTGGGCGTGGTTGCGATGTTTGGCTTCGGTTTCGCTTTGGTGCCGCTCTACGATGTGATGTGTGAGGCCTTAGGCATTAATGGCAAAACTAATACTGTTTCAGCGGTGCAACCTCAGGGAATGCAGCCTGATTACTCTCGTACTGTTCGTGTTGAATTCATGTCGCACATTAAGCCAGATATGCCGTGGCAGTTCTCGCCTGAAGTTCGAGTGTTAGAGGTTCACCCTGGTGAAGTGGTTCAAACTAACTACATAGCTAAAAACCTATCTGGAGCCTCATTGGTTGGCCAAGCCGTACCATCGGTTTCTCCAGGTATGGGGGCAACTTACTTCAATAAGATGGAATGCTTTTGCTTTAGTCAGCAGCCATTGGACGGGTACAAGACCGCTGAAATGGGTTTGATATTTTACATCGAGCCCGATATTCCAGAATCGATACATACACTCACGCTCTCATATACGCTGTTTAACATCACGAGTCAGGTGAGTGGAAAGGCAAGTAAGCCTGAAGTGAGTACATCAACATTGAGCACACTACAATCTGGCTCACCAAAAGCGAGCACACTCGCAAGTAACTAGGGATTTACAGAACCAGTATCAACATAAGGAGTTGAACGATGAGTTCTAAAAAGGAAGTTTATTTCGTTCCACATCAAAGTCACTGGCCATTAGTGGGTGCTGTAGCACTGTTTTTGGTCGCGGTTGGTGCTGGCTTGACGGTGCAAAATATGGGCACCGACGCAGCCGGTGGTGTATTTGGCAAAGCGGTGTTGTTAGTCGGGTTTGCTGTGCTGCTTTACATGCTCGCAGGTTGGTTCAGCAATGTGATCACAGAATCATTAAGTGGCGTTTATTCTGAGCAGATATCTCGTTCTTTTAGACAAGGAATGAGTTGGTTTATTTTCTCCGAAATCATGTTCTTCGGCGCTTTCTTTGGCGCGCTTTTCTATGCTCGTATGATTTCTGTACCTTGGATTGGTGGTGCGGGTAATAATGAAATGACCCATGAAGTATTGTGGCCGATGTTCCAATCGATATGGCCATTAACGACTACCCCTGATGGCGTAACGACACAAGCCATGCCTTGGCAAGGTATCCCGCTTAAGAACACCATTATCCTGCTGCTTTCCTCTGTGACGCTGCACATGGCACATATCAGTCTTGAACAAAATAAGCGTATGGCTTTGATCGTCTGGTTGGAGATAACCATTGTTCTGGCTGGCTTCTTCCTGTTCTTTCAAGTTGAAGAGTATCTTCACGCTTATCAAGAGATGGGGCTGACACTTCAGTCTGGTATCTACGGCAATACCTTCTTCTTGTTGACTGGGTTCCATGGTTTGCATGTCTGTTTAGGAACTATCTTTTTGATCGTGTTGCTGGCAAGGGTTGCGAAAGACCACTTCACTCCGAAAGACCACTTTGCGTTCCAAGCGGGCAGTTGGTATTGGCACTTTGTTGATGTTGTTTGGTTAGGCCTGTTTGTATTTGTTTATGTGCTTTAACGGTTGAGCCTATAGGGGATTAATAGGGGCGAGGGTTGGGAGTTATCACTCCTGATCCCAGAGCAAGTAATAAAAGTAGCACGACAACGGCTGACCACATGACACGACGCCCCAAGAAGTGACTGAGCCTTTTTCCATTGTGTTTTCCCGAGGCGATTTGGATTAGACCTTTCATCAAATTGAAAGCGATGAAGAACAGCAAAGCGACTAACACAATTTTAAACAACAACACAAAGGAAGATGACGCCATAGTGATAACTCCAAATCGATTGATTGATGATGAACACAAGTTCCGCAGTAAAGGTTTTTGGATAGCGGTTGTTTTAACTGTGGTTTCAGTCGGCATTTTAATCAAGTTAGGTTTGTGGCAGTTAGAGCGTGGTAACGAGAAATTGCGTTATGAACAGCAATTATCAGAAAGAGCGCAGCAATCGTCTAGGTCATTGGATGCGGTTATCTCTGAATGGAAGGACTCGCGTATACAAGCGCAAGGTGCATCTGAACAGCTGTTTTTAAATGGTTTGAAGGTTGATGTGGAATTGAAAGCACCAAGTGGTTTAGTGGTTTTGTTAGACAACCAGATTAACCAAGGAACGGTAGGGTATATGATTTACATGTTGGGCGAAGTTCCAACACAAGATGGAAGAAAACAACTGTTGATTGATCTTGGGTTCGTTGCAGCTAGCCGTGACAGAAGAGAGCTACCCCAATTAGGAAGCATCACACTACTAACCAATCTGTCAGGGCGTTTGTACACACGTTCGTTGAACCCTCTAAGTCATGAGTTGGGATTAGAAAATACGACACCGAATAGAATCCAAAACTTAAACATAACAGCGTTATCACAGTACACAGGACAAGAAGTGCTGCCCTTTGTCTTCCAACCTCAGAGTTTAGATTCATGGCCCTATGAAATGTTATGGCGTCCAACGGCGATGAAATCTGAGAAGCATTTTGGTTACTCATTTCAATGGTTTGTTATGGCTGCGGTACTTTTGTTTTTGACGATGTTGATTGGCTATCGGTACCTAAAAGCAACACCTATCACGAGGAATAAGGATGGATAAATCTCAAGCACAAGTGAACAGGGAAATTACCGAGGCAAACATGGCTGAGCTCAGAAGCCGTCGTACTAAAGGGCGCTTGGTATTAATTGGACTTGTTTTAATTTTCGCTTTGCCTGCCATTATCGCCAAAACTGTGCTGGACCAGAATTGGTATACCTCCGGTGTCACTAACTCAGGCGAATTGGTAGAACCAAGAACCACGCTTGCGGATTTCGGCGTAACGGTACCCATGGCTGGAGAAGGGTGGTTAGTGGGTTATATCGCTCCTACAGAGTGTGAAAGCTTGTGCGAACAACAACTCCATTATTTGAATCAAAGCTATTTGGCGTTAGGGAAAAACAAAGAGCGAGTGACTGCCGTTGTTTTTGTCTCAGAAGGTAATTCGTTGTCGGGTTCGCTCAACAAGCCGGATTTATCTTTGTTAGCTGGTGGTGATCAGTTAAGTACTGAGTTTTCGCCTGCTTCGATTGTCATTATTGACCCACTAGGGCAGTTGGTCATGGAGTACAAAAGCGTTTCTGACCCGTCTCAGTTAGTTAGTCAATCTAAAGGCATGATTCATGATTTAAGAAAGCTGCTTAAGCTGTCACGAGTTGGGTAGTTAATCAGCTTAAGTTGATACGCTTGAGTTGATGCGCTTTAGCAAATTGCGTTAATGCTGAGTGTTGTTAGCGAAAAGGGAATAAATATAGGGAGATAAACGATGCAGAATAGAGCCCCTGATTTACTCATACACATGATGAGATTAACGATTTTATTAACCCTTACCGTGATCGTGCTCGGCGCTTATACCCGTTTGTCGGATGCTGGTCTTGGCTGTCCTGATTGGCCAGGGTGTTACGGCAAGATAACCGTTCCTTCTGATGCCCAAGCAGTGAATCAAGCCAATCTACAATTTCCAGAACGTGCTCTCGAAGCAGACAAAGCGTGGATAGAGATGATCCATCGCTACTTTGCAGGAACATTAGGGCTGCTTATCTTTGTCGTTGTTGCTTGGTGTATTAAAAAGAATATAACAGCTGCTGGTCTTCCGTTACTTATCTCTGCAACCGTGATACTTCAGGCTTTGCTTGGAATGTGGACGGTGACTCTCAAGTTGATGCCCGTTGTGGTTATGGCACATTTGATGGGGGGCTTCACGCTACTGTCGCTGTTGTGTCTGCTCTACTGTCGTTTGTCTCAATTTCAAAGCCGTTTTGGTGAGGCTACGTATACTTCGTCACTTAAGGTTTGGACGCTGTTCGGGCTACTCATTGTGGTCGGGCAGATACTGCTTGGTGGTTGGACATCGTCGAACTATGCCGCGTTGGTGTGTACACAGTTACCCATATGTGAAGGTAACTGGATGAGCTATCTCGACTTCAAAAATGCGTTCGATTTTGCTCAACACGGCCATGATAACTATGAGTTTGGTGTGTTGGAATATCCCGCAAGGCTCACCATCCATGTCATGCACAGGTTCGGGGCTATTGTGGCGACGTTAACGGTGCTGATGATCGTGTACCAGCTATGGAAATTTGGCCAAGTGCCTCACCAAAAGCTGAGCGTGATTGTCGCAATAGTCTTGGTTACTCAAATCAGCCTTGGAATCAGCAATGTATGGTTTCATCTGCCAATATCAGTCGCGGTTTTGCATAACCTAGTCGCAGCGATGTTGCTAATCAGCATGGTGGTGACCAATTTTGTCGTGTGGCAACGCAAACCGAGTGAGAGCTTGGTGAAGAACAGTGTATTACAAGGAGGTAAGCATGGTCAGTAGAACGTCAACACAACATGGAGTGGTGGTTCAAGGAGTAGCCTCAACTCCTAAGATAACAGCTAACAACGACATCGCTTTAAGTAACGAAACAGCAGCAAAAAACAAAGCTACTTGGAAGATCTATTTAACACTGACCAAGCCTAAAGTGGTGGCTTTGATGCTGCTAACTGCATTGGTTGGAATGTGTTTGGCTGTGCCGAATGGATTGCCTTTGCAACAAACTCTGTTCGGGATGATTGGGATAGGGTTAATGGCTGGTTCGGCAGCTGCGTTTAACCATTTGATCGACAAAAAGATCGATGGACAAATGACTCGAACAAATCGACGACCTTTACCATCCGGTGAACTGAGTAGTGCGCGCGTGTTCAGCTTTGCCGCGGGTATTGGCTTACTTGGTTTCGTCACGCTTGTGGTGTGGGTCAATCAACTCACCGCTTGGTTAACCTTTGCAAGCTTATTGGGCTACGCGGTGATCTATACCATGTACTTGAAGCGAGCGACGCCACAGAACATCGTAATTGCAGGGATCGCAGGCGCTATGCCTCCGCTTTTGGGCTGGACGGCAGTCACCAACGAGCTGCATTCAAACGCTTGGTTGTTGGTGATGATCATCTTTATCTGGACCCCTCCGCACTTTTGGGCATTGGCAATTCACCGTCGTGACGAGTATGCCAAAGTGAGCATCCCCATGCTGCCTGTGACCCACGGAATCGAATACACCAAGACTTCTATTTTGCTCTATACCTTGTTGCTTAGCATCGTGTGTATATTGCCTGTATTGGTCGGCATGAGCAGCTGGATATATCTGAGCGCTTCATTGATACTCAACGGTGGGTTTGTTTATCACGCTTGGGTACTTAAGTATCGTGATGAGCCTAACATGGCGATGAAGACCTTCAAGTTCTCCATTTATCATCTTATGATTTTGTTTGTTGCTCTGTTGGCGGATCATTATTTGCTCTGATAGCTCTGATAGCTCTGATAGCTCTGATAGCTCTGATAGCTCTGATAGCTCTGATAGCTGTATATAGTTCTATATAGCTCAAAACAAGGTTATTCCCATATCAAAACCAAACCTTTGGTTTCCACTAACCAAACCCTGACATGTCATGTATGAAAAGCCGGACAATTGATTGGCATGAATTATATAAAGGAACCGGTAATGGAATTCACTGAGCAAGATAGAGATGCTTTGTACCAAACGTGGATGTCACAAAAATCTCGAATGCGAATTACGCAGATGGAGTTTTCAAAAAAGCTAGGGATGAACCAGTTGGATTTTTCACGAGTGCTAAGAGGGGAGAAAGCATTAACCATGTCTTTCGTTAGTCACTTCTGTCGTTTGCTTCATTTGGATCCAAGGAATGTGCTCCCTTCACTTAAAGAAGACAATGAATCCGGGCCCAAAGTGGTTTATCTGAAAAGTAGAATGAGTGTTGATGGTGAGATCCAAAATGCTTATATCGAAGGCAATCAGGTGATCGTAGAGTATGCACATACCGTTCAGAACCATTGATTTTAGATCGAACTCTGAGTTTTACCTCTTTTTCTACAACTTTTTCACTTAGGGTATGACATACTTACTTAATCCCTTGATTTACTTAAGTGCGTTATGAAACCTTTAAAAGTCCTTTTGCTTGTTGCAACCAGCATGTTTTTGTTTGGTTGTGCAGGCGGCCCAATTAAAACCGCTACTAAATTCACCAGTTATGAAGATTTTCGACCTGGCCCTGATGGAGGCGTTGATTTAGTTTGGGCAAGGATAGGGCTGCGTGACGAACAACGTTTGAAATCCAAGTTAGACGCTTATGACTCTGTGGTGATCGACCAAGTCTTTGTGTTGGCAGAAGAAGGCACATTAGATCAGGAAGACATTCAGGAGCTCACAGATCATATGGTGAGCCGTTTGGAAGCGAAAATATCGCCTCATAAAACGATTGTCGATGAACCAACAGGGAACACGCTACGTTTGAGTATTGCCTTAAGTAATGTTGAAACGCCCAATCCGATCTTAGCCGTGACAAGCAGTGTGCTGCCGTTTGGCCTTGCGATGTCGACTATATCTAAGGTGACGACAGGCGAGCACACCAACGTTGGGAGCGCCAGTGTTGAGCTATTGGTCAGTGATGCGCAAGACGGCACTCCATTGTTTGCAGCTATCGACCGCGAAGCGGGTAACAAAGACTTTTCTACTATGATTGATTCGTTAGATGATGCCAAAGATGCGATCAACTATTGGGTTGAACGTTTAGGTGATACTCTACAGAACATCGACGACGTCTAGAAAGAGCTTGTAATGCTAGAGAAAGAGAACCTAATTAAGCTAGCCAGAATGCAAATGCCATTTGGCAAATACGCTGGCCGAACCTTGATTGACCTACCTGAAGAATACTTGCTGTGGTTCGATAAAAAGGGCTTCCCACAAGGTGAGTTGGGCGATCTAATGCAGCTATGCTTAGCACTCAAGATTGAGGGCTTAGATTCTGTGGTGCAACCGCTTAAATATGACTATTAGCCCTAGTCGCATCTCACAGTCATAAATCAACATCCCATCCAAATAAGTGACGAGTTGTTGTGGTTTTCTGAGGAACACTCAATACAGAGGCAAGAACTGAATCTTGCCTTTCTAATTTAACCCACAAGAGTCGCTGTAGCTGTAATATTGCCCCCTTAACACCTTTCCTCAACGCTCCTGTCTTCATTATTAATTATTAGTCATCCACCATGTTCATTAATGACGAGTTCAGAATCGACTAGCTTTAGCTTCCCCCTCAGTGACCTGTACACACAGGCAGTTTATTGCGTATTGAATCAACCATGGCCTAAAGAAGAGTGGCTTTTAACTCTGAATGAGCACTAATAAAACGAGAGTTTAATTTTAAGGTATTGATTAATATTTAGATTGATGGATGGCTAAGAATGGTAACGTGCCCTACATCGGCGGTAATGTGTGCTTGCACGTTTTTACACTTAATGTTGAGACCCACTTTTATATTAAATGCGTAGCATTCAGTTGGTTATAAGCAACCTTTTTGATATATTGACTGGGTGAATTCGTACTTGCACGATATTAAAATGTTAGCACTATTAATGATTATGGAGTTTTCGTGGAAAAAATAGTTCAAAAATTTAGCATATCTAGCCTCTTTGGTTGCCAGAATGTATCACTTACTTTTAGTGACAAGGAATTAATATTAATAGGAGAGAATGGCAGCGGTAAAACGACTGTAATGAATATGTTTTATCATATGTTAAAGGGTGATTTTAATAAGTTAGAAAAGTATGATTTTAATAAAGTTATCCTTGAATTCACTAACGAATCTAAAATCTCCTTTTCTAAGTATGATTTAGAATTGTTTAATAGACATAATAATCGTAGAAATAGTCTGTCTCAAATGAAAAGAAGGCTTGGGGGAGTGTTTGACCATTCTAAAGAATATAAACAAGTCCTAAAAGAAATTGAAACTAATCAAATAACAGTTAAAGATGTTGAAGATGGTTTGTTAGTTGAACGTCTGGACTATGCAAGCCATAGGTTTGTAGATGATATTAATAAAGATTTTGCATTATTAATAAACCATCCTGCATCTATGTTTAATGAATTCAATCAAATTTTAAAGGACACCCTTTCTGATATTGAAATACTTTATTTCCCTACTTATCGAAGAGTTGAAGAAGATTTAAAAAACCTTGAGATTGATATCGATTTAGATGAAGAATTAGAATTTGAAATTAAAGGTAATTCTGAAATACCAATTCAATTTGGCATGAAAGATGTCAAAGATAGATTTGAAGAAATAAAGGCAGAAGTAGCGAGGCTATCAAGTAAAGGTTTAAATACATTATCAGCAGAAATTCTTCGCCAATTGGTTAGGGGGGATTTCACAGCTAAAGCAGACGTGTTGAATATATCAGAAGAAGATGTAAAAGTTGTAATTAGTCGTTTAGGTGAGACCTTTGATGAAGAAGATAAAGCTAGAATTTTAAATGCAGTAAAGAGTGGTGTATATCCAGAGTCTGATAATATGCTTGTCTATTTTTTAAGTAAATTGGTTGAAGTATATGAAGAACAAAAAGAAATCGACATATATACTGATAAATTCACCTCGGTTTGTAATAAATATTTAGAACAAACAGAACTAGTATATAATAAGTCAAATATAGAAATCTACATTAATAGTAAAAAGTCTAAAAAAGAGATAGATTTGAATGCATTATCTTCAGGTGAGCAGCAAATTGTATCTCTTTTTTCTAAAATTTATTTAAATTCAGAGAAAAGGTTCATAGTACTCTTCGATGAGCCAGAATTATCATTATCTATATTTTGGCAGATGTTATTGCTACCAGATATAGTTGACTCTGGAAAGTGTGACTTGTTAATGGCGGTTACACATTCTCCTTTTATTTATGATAATGATCTTAAACATAAGACTGAAAATTTGAGTGATAGTATTTCCATAATAGATATGGAGTGCACTGATGAAGAATAAGTTGGATGCACAAATGGAACGCTCCGCAACGGTAATTGCTTATCAAAAATTTCAGTTACTAAAGAATAAAAATGAATATGCATTCTTTTTTGTTGAAGGAGAAGACGATCTACTCTATTACCCTTTGAAAGCTAGAGGGAAATATAATGAAAAGCAAATAATGCCTTTGCACTGCGGTGGCAAAAAAGGAGTCCTAGAAATACATGAAATGACAAAAGATGATATAAGTGAACAGCGAGTTATTGGTTATTTTATTGATAGGGATTTTGATGATAATAGTAACGTGTGTAATACCATTTATGTAACGCCTAGTTATGCCGTTGAAAACCTAGTTTATAACAAAACAACGTACGTAAACTATTTACATGAAAGGTTCAACCTGAACATTACTGATGCTGAATATACTAAAGCGATGTGTTTTTATCAAAAATTAACAACTGAGTTCTATGAAGCTTTAAGTTTATACAATGCATGGATGTTTACACAGCGTAATTTATGTCATGAACGTAAAAACAAAAGTTTAAGTTTTCCTAAAAATATCCCTGACGATTTTATTCATTACTCACATGATCAAATTACTGCATGTTATACACTTGAAGATATTAAAAATCGCCACGAAAATGCGCCTGAAATAACAAATGAAGAAATTGAAATTAGCTTGGATTTTTTGACTAAAGAACCCCTAGAAAAAACTCTAAGAGGAAAATTTCATTGGGCTATATTTTCTTTTATTTTATCTTACTTAATTGAAGACGCAAATAAAAAGAAGGACAAAAAAATAATGAAAAATAAGGTTAAATTTACCATATCTAAAAAAGATAGCAGGAAGCTATTTGAAGAGATTCATCCCTTTTCAACAGCTCCAAATTGTTTGGATAAATATTTTGGAAACATCGCAGCATAAAGTGCTAACAAATAAGGCTTAAGGTGTTGCGCAGCCAACACTAAATCCCAAGTGTTGAACAAGCCCGAAGCCACTTTGTTAAGTAAAAATTGTACGATTGCATTTGAAGGGCACATCGCTTTGTGGCTTTTCTCAAGGCGAGCGAGGTCAAGATAAGGTTGCGATAGCAATCTTATCAACCAGTTAGCTGTTTTTCGTTTCTTTCGTCGTCACATCTCCTCTGTTTTTTTTTGATGCCATTCTCCCTATTATCAATGCCTTTTGGCCAGGTGGCTCCGCTCACTTCTACGCATGTCAAAATCGACAACCATAAATTGGGCATCGTGACCGAGTTTATTGAGTGTTGTTACCTAATAATGTGCAGATGTGGATGCAAGTTTCGTTGTTGGCTGTGGGTATGCAGGCGTTATAGCTCAGGTCAGATTCACCTTCTGAAAAGTCATAACTACGTTAATCACGTATAGTTTTGCTATGTGTACGTCACTTGCGTATACTCTGTGTATGAAAAGTGTATTTGTCGAATCGACCATATTTGAAAAGTACCGTAATGAATATCTCAGCGATGATGAGTTTAGGCTTTTTCAAGCTGAGTTAATGTCTAACCCAAAACAGGGGGACGTGATTCAAGGTACAGGTGGTTTGCGAAAGATTCGAGTTGCAAGTAAAGGTAAGGGCAAGCGTGGCGGCTCTCGTGTTATCTATTACTTCCTCGATGAAAAGCGTCGTTTCTACTTGCTGACAATTTATGGCAAGAATGAAATGTCCGATTTAACTGCAGATCAAAAGAAACAATTAAAGGCTTTTATGGAGGCGTGGTGTAATGAGCAATCGTGACCTATTTGCAGAGTTAAGTACTGCTCTTGTTGAGGCTAAAGAGCATTCAGAGGGTAAACTCACTCTTAAAACTCATCAAGTTAACGATATCAGTGAGTTAGATATTTCACCTAATGAAATCGTGAGTATCCGTGAACAGTTTAATATGTCGCGTGGTGTGTTTGCGCGTTTACTGCATACATCATCCCGAACATTAGAAAACTGGGAACAAGGGCGTAGCGCACCAAATGGACAAGCTGTGACCCTTCTAAAATTGGTTCAGCGTCATCCGGAAACTCTTTCGCACATCGCTGAGCTATAACAAATAAGGGCTAGGGTGTTGCGCAGCCAACACTAAATCCCAAGTGTTGAACAAGCCCGAAGCCACTTTATTAAGTAAATTGTACGATTGAGTATGAAGGGCGCACCGCTTTGAGGCTTTTCACAAGACGATCGAGGCCAAGGTAAGGTCGCGATAGCAATCTTATCAACCAGTTAGCTGTTCTTCGTTTCTTTCGTCGTCACATCTTCTGTTGTTTCGCCTGTACAATTCTCCATATACCGTTCCTGCGCAGAAATTGCCAAATTTGATCGGTTCTATTCTTCGATGAGTAACATCCAAACCAAGGTTGTGGTGCTAGTTCCCATTTTTTCTCTATGTGACGAAAAGTCTTTAGCTCTCTATTTTTTGTGTATGCGTTTTGTAAAGGCTGTAGTGTGGTAAAGAGCTTTTATCTATCGTTGCGTAAGACATTATCTAGCCAGGATAGTTTGAAGAGCTGTGTTCTTACTGTGTCTGATAACTGCACAATCGATAATGTGTAAATAATGTTATACAGGGTGTTTTAAATATAAAACACAAAATAAATTGCGTTTTTTTTTAATTAGTGATTGAAACTGTGGTTTTTACTAGTTAAGTTACAGGGAACAAGAAGATAAATGCTGATGGAAAGTGACGTGAGATAACGTGCATTCAGCCTCAAGGATAGAAAATAGGAAGAAGTAAGCAATGTTCCAGACTGATGATGTAAGAATTAACAAAGTAAAAGAGTTATTACCACCTGTTGCTGTTTTAGAAAAGTTTCCAGCGACAGAAATTGCTTCTTCTACAACCTTTGAAAGCCGCAAAGCGATCCATAATATTTTAGAAGATAGCGATGATCGCTTACTTGTTATTGTTGGCCCATGTTCTATTCATGATACAGAAGCTGCGCTTGAGTACGGTAAACGTTTGAAAGTGCTACGCGACGAACTAGGCGATAACCTTGAAATCGTAATGCGTGTTTACTTTGAAAAACCACGTACCACCGTTGGCTGGAAAGGTCTAATCAATGACCCGTACATGAACGACACGTTCAAACTAAATGACGGTCTTCGTCTAGGACGTAAGTTACTACTTGACCTAACTGATATGGGAATGCCTACGGCGAGCGAATTCTTAGATATGATCACGCCGCAATACGTTGCCGATCTAATCAGCTGGGGCGCAATTGGCGCACGTACGACAGAATCTCAAGTTCACCGTGAACTGGCTTCAGGCCTATCTTGCCCAGTTGGCTTCAAGAATGGTACGGATGGCAACATCAAGATCGCAACAGATGCAATTCGCTCTGCAAGCGCTTCTCACCACTTCTTGTCGGTAACTAAATACGGCCACTCAGCGATCGTTGAAACCGCAGGTAACCCTGATTGTCATATCATCCTACGTGGTGGTAAAGAGCCAAACTACAGTGCAGAGCACGTTGGTAAGATTAAAGAAGAGCTAGAAGCTTCAGGTCTTCCACAGAAAGTGATGATTGATTTCAGCCACGCGAACAGCTCAAAGCAGTTCAAGCGCCAAATGAACGTTTCTGATGACGTAAGTGCACAGATCTCTGGTGGTGATAAAGCCATTTTTGGTGTGATGATTGAATCTCACCTAGTTGAAGGTCGCCAAGACTTAGTTGACGGTAAAGCGGCGACGTACGGTCAATCTGTTACTGACGCATGTATTGGTTGGGAAGATACTGAAACAGTACTTCGTCAACTTGCCGGTGCTGTTGAAGCCCGTCGTAACAAGTAATCTAATTATTCAGCCAGTCGCCAAGCGGCTAAAAATTCAAAGCCCTTATTAGCAATCGCTAATAAGGGCTTTTTTGTGGTTCTTAGTTGTAAACGGAAAGTGCCTTGGACTCTTAAATAAGAAAAGACAGTAGCTCGTCGACTTTAAGTGATAGCAAAGCTCTATCTTGTCTGGTTTCTACATTAAGGCGTATTAATGGCTCGGTATTAGACTTTCTTAAGTTGAAGCGCCATGTGCCCATATTCATGCTGAGCCCGTCTGTGTGATCGATCTCAACGGCATCAACTTGATAGTGCGACAACACACAAGCCATGACTTGTTCTGGGTCTGAAACTCTGCGATTGATCTCTCCCGAAGAAGGGAATCTATCCATACTCGAACTGGTCAATTGATGAAGAGATTGTTGAGTCTCACCGATTAGTTCAATCACTAAGAGCCAAGGAATCATTCCTGAATCGCAATACCCAAAATCACGGAAATAGTGGTGCGCACTCATTTCACCACCGTACACTGCGTTTAATTCTCGCATCTTCTCTTTGATGAGCGCATGCCCAGCTTTGACTGCAACAGCCTCCCCACCAAGCTTATTGGCGACTTCAATTGTGTTCCATGTCATACGCATATCGTGTAATACAGTGGCGTTAGGCTCTTTTAACAAAAATGCTTCAGCGAGCAACCCGACAATATAGTAACCCTCAATATAATTGCCTTTTTCATCAAAGAAAAAGCAGCGGTCAAAATCACCATCCCACGCAATTCCTAGATCGGCCGAATGTTCTAGCACAGCATTTCGAGTCGCTATTTGGTTTTCTATAATCAATGGATTGGGAATACCATTAGGGAAATTTCCGTCAGGAGTATGGTGAACCTTGATGAAGGTGATAGAGGCACTGAGTTCGTTAAATTTCTTCTCCAAAGCATCAATGACATGTCCTGCGACACCGTTCCCTGCGTTCACCACAATTTTCATAGGTGAAAGCTCAGAAGGAGATATATAAGAGAGTAGGTGGTCTACATAAGGGGCGAGAATACTGGTCGATCTACTAGAGTTACTTGGTTGTGCATGAACGAACGGTAAATTGCAGTTCAGTTCTTGATTGAGTATTTTAATGCGTCGTTTGATTTCATCTAACCCACTGTTTTTACTTATCGGGCTAGCGTCCAAGCCGACCAATTTCATTCCGTTGTAATTAATTGGGTTATGGCTTGCCGTAATTTGGATTCCGCCAATGGCGCCAAGGTGGCGAGTTGCAAAGTAGACTTCTTCAGTCCCTGTCATTCCAAGGTCAACGACGGTTATTCCAGACTCGATTAAGCCTTTGGTCATGGCTTCTTGTAATGAAAGGGACGTTTCTCGGTTATCACGACCAATCACCACTTGAGCCAAGCCATCGAATGAGGCTTCAGGTGTCGTGGATAGGGCGTATTCTCCAAATGCTTTGCCGAGCAGGTAGGCAAAGTACCCATTGATTTGGTCACCAATGATGCCGCGAATATCGTTGTTCTTAAAGCAGTTAAGGTCTAATGTTGGTTTCACTTGATTGTCGCCGCTTTATTTCGATTTGTTGTTCTGAGACGAAGAAGCTTGTTGGTTTCGAACGTCTCGCCCATAGCTGTCTTGATATCGAATGATATCGTTTTCACTTAAATGACTACCGGTTTGTACTTCAATCATTTCGAGAGGTGAGTCTCCAGGGTTCTCAAGGCTGTGGATATGGCCTAACGGAATGTAAGTGGATTGATCTTCTTCGACGAGATACGTTTTCTCATCGTTGGTTACTTTCGCAGTACCTGCCACTACAACCCAATGCTCCGCTCTATGGTGATGCATTTGCAACGAAAGCCTATGGCCAGCGTTGACTGTAATGCGCTTCACTTTGTCTCGTTTGCCTAGATCGATCACGTCGTATTTACCCCAAGGCCTAAAGACCTCGCGATGATGGACATGCTCCGTTCGACCAGCCTGATTCAGTTGGCTAACAATCGACTTAACACCTTGAACTTCGTCTTTGTTCGCAACCAATATTGCATCTTTGGTTTCGACAATGATCAAATTGTCGACACCTACAGTCGCGACCAGCTTATTTTCCGCATGAATGTAGTTGTGTTGAGAATCGACGGTTAATACATCACCTTCAATGACGTTATTGTGCTCATCTCTGTCGCTTACATCCCAGATAGCAGACCATGAACCGATGTCATTCCAACCTACATCCATTGGGATCACTGCGGCGTGTGAGGTCTTCTCCATCACGGCATAATCGATGGAATCACTCGGGCTGCTTTTGAATGCTTCTGCATCAATACGGATAAAGTCGAGGTCGGTATTTTGCTTTGCAAGAGCGAGTTTACAAGCCGCCAATATCTCGGGGTGGTGTTCGGCGAGTTCTTCAATATAACGAGATGCCTTAAACATGAACATGCCACTGTTCCATAAGTACTGTTCTGAGCGGATGTACGCTTCTGCAGTTTCTCTATCTGGCTTTTCTATGAAGCATTCAATGGTGTAGGCGTGATGGACTGATTGCACTGTAGTGTTGGTTTCTATTTGCAGGCTAGAGGGAAGTGGTTGGCCTTGTTTGATATAGCCATAACCCGTTTCTGGCGCGTTGGGTGTTATGCCGAATGTCACCAGTTTGCCTTGCTTCGCGTAATCAACACCACGACTGATCACTTGTTGGAATTCAGAGGTGTTAGCGATGTGATGATCAGCAGCCAGTACTAATAAGATCGGGTCTGATGCATCCTGCTCATTATTGGCTGATTTACCTAAGGCTTGTAATGCCGCTAATGCGATGGCTGGAGCCGTGTTTCGACCGACAGGCTCTAGCAGAATACCACTATGTTGGATGTTAGCCGATCGAGCTTGTTCAGCGGCAATAAAGCGGTGTTCTTCATTACAGATAATGAATGGAGCTGCGCACTTGCTATCCGTTAGATAGTCCTCAAGACCTTTCAAGCGTTGAAGCGTTTGCTGAAGCATTGATTGTTCGCCAGCAATGTTGAGGAATTGCTTAGGGTAGAGCTCGCGAGACAGAGGCCAGAGGCGGCTTCCGGAGCCGCCAGCTAGAATGACAGGTAAAATCATAAAGTGGTAATTAGGTGTATTTGAATACTGGCGCCATGTTACCACGCTTCACTCTGTTTATTTATCGATAACCAGTTTACTTATCAATAACCGACTTACTTATCGATAACCCATCGACTTAACGACAAGCTATAAACGATAAGCAATATAGATGTGCTTCTTAATGGCCTTCTGAGTTGGAAAAGACCATACCTTGAGCTTCGCCAAAATCTTGAGGATCGATCTTGAGTGTTTGTGTTGGGAAGGCAATATCAGCATTGTGCTTATGAATAATCGCCAACACCTGCAGCAGGACATCTTGCTTAACTTCGTGGTATCTAACCCAGTTAACCGTTTTGGTGAAGGTGTAGATAAAGAAATTAAGGGTTGATGGACCAAACTTATCAAAGTTAACGATCAGCGTCTGTTTTGCATCAATGTCAGGGTGTGTTTCGAGCATGGATCTAACTTCATCAACAATTAGAGCCAGTTTGTTCGCATCTTGGTAACGCAGCCCAAAAGTCTCATTGATTCTGCGGTTCAACATTCTTGATGGGTTCTCCACCACAATGTTACTGAACACAGAATTCGGTACGTACAAAGGGCGCTTATCAAAGGTTCTAATGATGGTCATGCGCCAGCCAATGCGTTCGACTGTGCCTTCGATTTGACGGTCTGGTGAGCGTATCCAATCGCCAACTTTAAACGGGCGGTCGAAGTAAATCATCATTCCGCCAAAGAAATTCGACAGTAGATCCTTTGCTGCCAAACCGACGATCAAGCCACCCACACCACCGAAGGTGAGTAAGCCCGATAGGCTCAGACCAAATGCCTGCATGATGGTCAGGCCGCCCATCACCATAAAGAACAAGCGAGCGACTTTCGCGATAGCTTGTACTGTGGTTTCGTCTCTGGTTTTCTGTTCTAAGACGTACGCTTCAGTGTTGGTGATCATTCGCAAGGTAAACCAAACGAAGGTACAGATAATTAATATGTGCTTAAGTGTTTTTAACCAATTAATTTCATTGCCAAACTGATCTTGAAGGATTAACCCCACAGAGACAGTTGCAGGCCAACACCAGAGTAATGTACTGACAGGTGTTTTTAGCGCCTCTAGCAGTAGGTCATCCCAGTGGAATGGGGTTTTCTGAACCAGAATTTCTAAGCGATTATGGATAATTCGCCAAGCGACCCAAGCGAGAAAGCTCGCAATAGTGATGAATAGGACGCTGTTTGCCCAATCACTATGGCTCTGGTTAATGTAGGTTTGTACTTGGGTTATGAATTCATTCATTGTGTGTACTGCCGCAGAAATAGTGGGTTAGAAATTAGCAGAAATCACTTTTGTTCTCTACCTTTATAAATCAAGCGATTAGCTGACAATTGTATCTCTATATGGATATATAGTCGTTTTTTTGTATGAAGACAATTTCATTATTTGTTTTCGATGCTACGTAGCTTTGTAAGTGGAGTAATAAATGAATGACAAACAATATGCAGTTATTGGCTTGGGACGTTTTGGTCTCTCTGTTTGTAAAGAGCTACAAAGTTCAGGCTCACAGGTACTCGCCGTTGATATTGATGAAGAGCGAGTGAAAGATGCGGCGGCTTTTGTTTCTCAAGCGATTGTTGCGAACTGTACAAGCGAAGAGACAGTTAAAGAGTTAAGGCTCGATGAATATGACATGGTGATGGTGTCGATAGGCTCTGACGTTAACTCAAGCATTCTAACGACCTTGGTCGTTAAAGAGTCAGGCGCAAAAGCAGTCTGGGTGAAGGCCAATGATAAGTTCCACGGCAAGATTCTCTCTAAGATTGGTGCTGACCACATCATTATGCCCGAACGAGATATGGGGATTCGTGTCGCGCGTAAAATGTTGGATAGACGCGTTCTTGAGTTTATCGACCTTGGCAGTGGCTTAGCGATGACGGAAATCGTTATTGGTTCTAACTTGTTGGGTAAGAAACTTGGTGACCTTAAGCTGTGTAAAGAAAATGGTGTTGAGGTACTTGGCTTTAAGCGAGGCCCGAACTTAACGAAAGCACCAGAACTGGATGTGAGTTTAGAAATTGGGGATGTGGTGATCATAGCTGGGCCGAAAGAGACTTTATCTAGAAAGCTACGCAATTGGTAATTGGTAATCGGTAAGTAAGGTAACAGTATGAATTCGGTAAAACGAAAAGGTACTTTCTACACCCTTAAAAGTGATAAGAAGCCACGCAAAGGCTCTGAACCTAAGATTATCCTTACGAGCTTCTTAGGTGTTCTTATCCCCTCAGCAATCTTGTTGACGCTGCCTGTGTTCTCGGTGACAGGGCTAAGTTTTACGGATGCACTGTTTACTGCCACGTCAGCGATCAGTGTGACAGGTTTAGGTGTTGTTGATACTGGCCAGCATTTCACCTTGGCAGGTAAAATCTTACTGATGTTCTTGATGCAAGTTGGTGGGTTAGGGCAGATGACTCTGTCTGCGGTACTGCTCTATATGTTTGGTGTCCGATTAAGCCTTAAACAACAAGCATTGGCAAAAGAAGCACTTGGACAAGATCGTAAGATTAACCTTCGTAAGTTAGTGAAGAAGATCATCATCTTTGCATTGGTGGCGGAGTTTGTTGGGTTTGTGTTGCTCTGTTTCCGTTGGGTTCCAGAAATGGGATGGGCAACGGGAAGCTTTTATGCACTCTTTCACGCTATATCTGCATTCAATAACGCAGGTTTCGCGCTGTTCTCAGACAGTATGATGAGTTTTGTTGATGATCCTTTGGTGATATTTACATTAGCAGGTTTGTTTATTTTTGGTGGACTTGGTTTTACAGTCGTCGGCGACTTATCGAGTAACTGGCGTAAAGGTTTCCAACACTTGCATTTACATACCAAGATTATGTTAACAGCGACACCAGCTTTGTTGTTGGTGGGTACGGTGATGTTTTGGTTATTGGAGAGAAATAACTCAGCGACGATGGAAGGCCTCTCTATACAAGGTCAGTGGTTAGCTGCTTTTTTCCAGTCTGCGAGTGCTCGTACCGCTGGTTTCAATAGTGTCGATTTGTCTCAATATACGCAACCGGCATTATTGGTGATGATAGTACTGATGTTGATTGGTGCTGGTTCGACTTCCACTGGTGGTGGTATTAAGGTCTCGACTTTCGCGGTTGCGTTTGTTGCAACTTGGACCTTCTTACGTCAGAAAAAGCATGTAGTGATGTTTAAACGTACTGTGACTTGGCAAGCGGTAACAAAGTCATTGGCCATTATTGTGGTCAGTGGAGCGCTATTAACCACCGCGATGTTTTTGTTAATGCTCACTGAGCAAGCCGCGTTTGACCGCGTGATGTTTGAAGTGATTTCTGCCTTTGCGACGGTCGGACTGACTGCTGGGTTAACCGCAAACCTAACTGAACCCGGGAAATACATTATGATTGTGGTTATGGTAATCGGACGTATTGGCCCTTTGACTTTGGCGTACATGTTAGCTCGTCCAGAACCTTCTTTGTTGAAGTACCCAGAAGATACGGTGTTGACGGGCTAATAATGTTAACGGGTTAATAATGCTAACAGGCTAGGATTTATAGTTCTTGTTAGCGTGTTAGAAAACAAAGCCAGCGATATGCTGGCTTTGTTGTTATAGGTGTAGCTCTAATTTCTTAGCACTTAGCCTTCGAACATTTCAATATATTCTTCGTATCCTTCTTCAGCCAATTTATCTGCTGGGATAAAGCGCATAGCGGCTGAGTTCATGCAGTAGCGTAAACCTGTTGGCTTTGGACCATCTTTAAATACATGCCCTAGGTGAGAGTCACCAAATTTACTGCGAACCTCTGTTCTTGGGTAAAGCAGCTTGTAGTCAGTAGTTGTTACCACATAAGCCTCGCTGATTGGCTGTGTAAAGCTCGGCCAACCTGTACCTGATTTGTATTTGTCTTTTGAAGAGAACAAAGGCTCACCCGTTACGATATCAACGTAAATACCTTCTTGCTTGTTATCCCAGTATTTGTTGTCAAATGGGCGCTCTGTTGCGTCGTCTTGTGTGACATCGTATTGCAGTGAAGTTAGAGATGCTTTGATCTCTGCATCAGACGGCTTGGTGTATGTTTTAGCATTAGCTGTCGCATTTTTGTCATCGATGATTTGGCGGATCGTTTTCGGATTTTCTTTTCTATCATCACCGAAGATTTTATCTAGGTACTGATCACGACCAGAAGCGTAGCGGTAGTAGTTATAACGAACCTTGCTCTTCTTGTAATAATCTTGATGGTATTCTTCTGCTGGCCAGAATTTTTCAAACTTAATCAGCTCTGTTTTTAGTGGCTCACCAAAGACCTGAGCTTTGTCTATTTCCATCATGAAATTCTGAGCAACGTCTTTTTGCTCTTGGTTATGATAGAAAATAGCAGGTCGGTATTGAGGACCTCTATCTACGAATGAGCCTTTATCATCGGTAGGATCGATGTGTCTGAAGAATTGGTCAAGTACCTGCTCATAGCTAACTACATCTGGGTTGTAAGTCACGTTGATCACTTCGATGTGTCCAGACTTACCCGAGGAAACTTGTTTGTAGGTTGGATTTTCTAATTCACCACCGGAATAACCAGAGATAACGTCGGTGACGCCGGTCAGTTTTTCTAGGTCGGATTCTGTACACCAAAAACAACCACCAGCCAGTGTCGCGATTTCACTTTTACCTGAATCCATCGCTTTATCCATTGTATTGGCAGTGCCAGTCTGGCTTACAAATAGCGAAGTCAGTGGTAATGCAACCACGAGTGATACCAATATTTTAGATAATTTATTCATAGATACCTCATCTTGACGTTTTTCTCATTCGATTTTGAATGTACGAATAGAGACAGGGTTTAGATGGAAAAAATTACACTATTCATGAAAAAAATATCTCAAACAGAAAATCTTGCTCATAAATGCTGCCAGTAGTAGGGTGTTCATTATTGATATAATAGATAATGATGGCGGTTTCCGTACATCTAAGGAACAACATGCAAGCAGAAGTTAAATGGGTCGAAGGCTTTAAATTCCTAGGTCAATCTCAATCAGGTCACTCTGTCGTTATGGATGGCAGTGGCGGTGCTACCGCGCCAAGCCCTATGGAAATGGTGCTAATGGCTGCTGGCGGTTGTAGCTCTGTTGATGTGGTTGATGGCTTGAAATCTGCAGGCCAAAACATCACGGGCTGTAATGCAAAGCTTGAAACCACACGTCGTGAAACGGCGCCAAAAATTTTCACTGCAATTAATATTCATTTTGAAGTGACTGGTGATGATCTTGATCCTGAGTTGGTTGCTAAGGTCTGTGCGGATTCATTAGAAAAGTACTGTTCAGTATGCTTAATGCTGGGTGCTGGTGTAGAGATGACCCACAGCTGGGAAATAGTCTAGTCTCTGATTGTACAGCTTGGCGGTAGACTGATTTTTACGGCTTCTACTTATAGCTGACGGCATATGGGGAGAGCCTGATAAAGGAAAGGGCGGAGCACTTGAAAGTGCTCCGCCCTTATTATTTTAATTAAGGTAGAGTGCTATTATTCAGCAGTTTCTACGATAACTTCTTCCATTTGCGCTTTTTCTTGGTATTCGAAGCTTGGGATCGTTGCGTCAACACGACGGTTTTGCGCACGACCTTCAGCTGTAGCGTTTGATGCTACAGGGTTTTCTTCCCCTTCACCTGAAGCTGCAATGCGGTCAGCTGCAATGCCTTGCTCTTCAATGTATGCGGCTACAGCAGCAGCACGCTTCTTAGAGATCATCATGTTGTACTCTGCTGCACCTGTTGAATCAGTGTGACCAACAACATTAACTGATGATTGAGGGTGAGCTTGCAGTACTTCAACTAATGGCATTAATGCAGTTTTGCCTTCTGAAGATAATTCAGTGCTGTTTGTCTCAAACATACCTTGAGAGAAGCTTTCAGTTTTAGCTTTAGTAACCACAACTTCTTCTTCAACAACAACGACTTCTGGTTCGGCAATTGGCTCTGCAGGAGCCTGTGTTACAACGGCTCCTGCAGAAGCGGCTGCTGCTGAAGCCGTTGTGTTACCTGTACCAAAGTTGTAGCTAAGGCCAACGGTAACAAAGTTAGAGTTTAAGTCTTGAACATAGTTGTCATCGAAATCATCGAAGTATTGGTACTCAACACGAACAGCCCAATCTGAGGAAAGTTGCTTCTCTAGACCGATACCGGCTGAAAGAACAACGTCTGTTTCACCGCCGTGCGAGATGTAAGCAGGACCAGCTTTGAAGAATACATCGAACTCTTGTTGTACTGGTAGGCGGTACATTGGCGTTAGTGAGATAGCGATTAGAGGGTCGCTAAAGTTACTTGTAACCCCATTTTTGGAAAAGCTTGTATTGTAGTCACCTAAGAAATCAGAACTTAACTCGATACCTAGTCTGTCAGTGAAGTTATAGCCAGAGTATATCCCTGCACCAATTGCATCATCATCACACTTTTCACCGCTTACGCATGCGCTATCTAGCCAACCCATGCCTACTTTTGCACCAACATAAGTGGTTGCAGCAATAGAAGGAGCTGCCGCTAAGCCGGAAGCTGCGACGACAGCACACATGATTTTAGAAAGTTTTTTCATAATCTTATCCTTGGATTAATTTTTATTGTTATCTGAACTGACCTGTAAAGCGATAACTTACTGGCTAAGACACTGCGACCGTAAGTAAATCAAGGCGTTGATTCAGGTAGAACTTTTAAGGAACTACTAATGTATTGTTAGTCTGATTGCGTATGATAATCAATCGGATTGTTGGTATTCATAGTTTTCAAGGCGCTATTTATAGCTTTTTTGTTGATCAATTGTTGTCTTAAATGTTGGAAACGATGAAACCTCGTATCATTTTAAGGCGATATGAGGTTTCATCTTTTTGTGTGAACGGATTATTTGGCTACATAGCCTGAGTTGTAAGGTGGAGCGGAGGCTTAGCTGTTACGGACGCTCACCGGCTAACAAACGCTTTTCGATATCTGCAATCACTCTAGGTAAGTCGGCGATGGTATCGATCAGGTAGTGCGGGTTTGATTTGTTTAGCTTAATGCTTGCTTTTTCTCGCGCAGCTGCAAGTGTCGCTTCGTCGGCATCCACATATTCTTGGTAGGTTAAGCCTGCTTCGTTGCCTGATAGTACAAGGCCTACTGTCCACATGCCTGCGTTGTGACCTTCATCGATACCCGGTGCAGCGTCATCCACTTTCACACACGCAGCGACGTTCGTCACACCTAGGTCAATGACGTTTTTAAGTGCCATGAATGGAGCAGGGCGACCGCCTTGCGGTAAGTCGTCAGTTGCAACTACGTTGTCAGGAAGATAACCGTAATCTGCTGCAGCTGGAATTAGTACGTCCATCACCTCTCGTGGGTAACCAGAACAAGAGCCGATTTTTACGTTCTTTTCTTTTAAGCTATTCACGACTTCAATCGCGTTTAAAATTGGTGCTGCGTGGTCTGCTACTTTTGCTTTCTGAAGAGGCATGAATGCCGCGTAGATCGCATCAACGTCTTCACTGGTCATCGAGCGTCCGAATTGAGCATTCCAACGAGCGTTAACAGCTGGGATTCGACCAACTGCTTGGATGTGGTCCCATTTGCCGATCCCCATGGGTTCTCGCGCTTCTGCTAAGTCGATATCAAAGTCGAAACCTTGTCTGAATGCTTCAACGAAAATACTGGTTGGAGCAAATGATCCAAAATCAACGATAGTGCCAGCCCAGTCAAAGATAACCGCTTGGATAGGTGATGTTGTGTTCATAATAGTGTCCTATTTCTGTTCTCTCCCGGCTCAGGTTGTTCTGGGAGATGAATGATTGTTTTAAGTTATTGGCTAAATGATGGTTTAAAGGTATTCAAAGTCTTTGCAGACTTTTGCTATCGCTTTTTCGAATACAGACAGAGCGACTTCTAGTTCGCTGCGACTGATGATCAATGGTGGGCTCAACTGAATCACATTACCTTGTGACACCTTGAAACTCAGGCCATCGTTTAGACACTGGTAAAGCACGGCTTCTGCTTCATCGAAAGCTCGGGTTTTGGTGATGTGGTCAGTGACCAACTCCACCCCCCAGAGCAGGCCGATGCCGCGAACATCACCAATGACTGGGTACTTCTCTTTCATTTGAAGCAACTGTTCACGCACGAATGCGCTGTCCGCTTGTACTTTTTCAAGTAGGTTTTCTTGCTCAATCACTTCCATGGTCGCGAGTGCTGCCGCACAACCAATTGGGCTTTTCTCATGGGTGTAGTGACCAAGAGATACTTGCGCTGCCGTGTTGTATTTGTCTTTAGTGATCATGGCTGCGATTGGTACTAAGCCGCCGCCAAAACCTTTACCGATACATAGGATGTCAGGTTCGATATCAAACGCTTGGTGAGTGAACCATTCGCCACTGCGACCCATACCGTTTGGAATGTCGTCGATGATCAACATGACGTTGTGTTTGTCACAGATCTCACGGATGCGCTTCCAATAAGCCTTACTTGGCACTTGAACGTCTGTGTTACGAACCGCTTCTGCAATGAAGGCGCCAATACCGCCTTCTTTTTCAATCACATATTCTAGGTAATCGGCATAGTGCACATCACATGCAGTCTCGTTTGAATCGCTAGCGTTATTCCCACTTAATGGAAAACTATCGCGAAGCGGGAAAGCACCGCGATAAGAGACGGCTGGTGGAATGCGTTCTACGCCAGCCATTAATGGCCCCATGCCTTCGCGGAAACAAGCTTCGCCACCCACTGAAATTGCATCGAGTGACGCACCATGGAATGAGTCCCACAATGACACTACTTTGAAATTGTTGGTGACATGTCGAGTAAGTTTTAGCGCCATGCCGATAACGGATGTGCCCCCGGGAGCAAACAACACGCGATTCAAATCACCACCGCAGATCTGTGTGAGTTTTTCAGCACACTGAAGGGCCGTCTCATTGGTGAAGCGACGGGGTGAAAACGGCAATGACGCCATTTGCTGAGTCACTTTATTGATGATGTGTGGGTGGCCATAACCAAGCTGATGAACATTGTTACCGTGAAAGTCCATGTACTTTTTGCCCGTCGCATCTTGAATGTAGATACCTTCTGCAGCTTCAAGCGTGTCTAGGCAAGGTGTTGACATGGCTTGATGAAGAAACACGTCAGAGTCACGCTTTAACATTGCTTGAGTCGCATCATCGTTTAGCGATTCGTTCCATTTTTCGCGTGCTGGCGTGGTGTTCACATCGCCTTCGCTTCGAAAGTGTGTGGCCTTTAGAATCGGCTCTTGATTGGTCATCGTCATTATTTGATGTCCCAGTACATAGCGTTTTCTACAGCGCTAATGAGAGCTTCAATGTCTGACGGGTAAACTTCACCGATGTTACCGATTCGAAAGCAGTCTGCGTTTGAAACCTTGCCCGGGTAAATCACAAAACCTTGTTCTTTCAAACGATCATAGAATTCCTTGAATTGGTAATCGCTATGAGTTGGAGAATAGAAAGAGGTAATGATAGGTGAGTGAAGGTCATCATTAAGCAGTGGTTCAAAGCCAAGAGAACGCATACCTGCAACCAATGTGGTTTGGTTGGTTTGGTAGCGACTATGACGAGCTTCGATGCCGCCTTCTTGTTCCAATTCAAGTAGAGCTTGGTAGAAAGCGCGCACTGTATGAGTCGGAGAGGTGAAGCGCCATTTCCCATGGTTGCTTTCCATACAGTGCCATTGGTCAAACAAATCAAGGCTTAATGAGCGAGCTTGGCCTTTACACTTCTCGAGATCTGATTGCTTAGCAATAACAAAGCCGAACCCCGGTACCCCTTGAATGCACTTGTTTGCAGAGCTGATCATGTAGTCGATGCCTAAGTCAGCAATATCCATAGGGATGCCACCAAAGCTCGACATAGCATCAAGAATGACGGTTTTGTTGTGCTGTTTTGCCAATTTGGCAATCTCTTCAATTGGATTCAGCATGCCAGTGGTGGTTTCACAGTGGACAATCGCCACGTGAGTAATGTCTGAATCCATGGCCAATGCCGTTTCCATTTCGTTCAAGTCAGGCTGTGATGTTTCACCTGGGGAAACGACATGGCATGGAATGTTTAAATATTCTGCGATTTGAGCAATACGAGCACCATACGCACCGTTATCAACCACAAGAAGCTTACCGCTGTTAGAGATAACGCTACCGATTGTTGCTTCAACTGAAGCAGTGCCGCTGCCTTGCATTAATACACTTGTATATCCCGGCTGCTTAGTCGCCAAAGTCACAAGCTTGCTACGAATCACTTCAACAACGTCTTTGTTGTATTCATCATCCCAAGTACACCAATCTTTTAGCATCGCTTGGCGAACGGTTTCAGAAGTAGATAGAGGACCCGGTGTCAGCAGTAAGTATTCGTTTTTCATGTTTAATTCTCGTGATTTGCATTTTGGACTATACCAACATTTGCAATTACTTTAGCAACCAATTTAAACGGTCGTAAATAGCCCAAACGTTATTTTCATAAAAGCTTCACATTCAAATTTGTCACTTGTGTTGAGAAATTGTCCGATCTTGAAATTGCCATTTTTTGTTCATTTAATCGTCATAAAAGCCAGTTAGCTTAATATTCGAAATCTGGTACATACCAATGTGAAGGTGTGTGCTCACAACCTAAATGAATTTATGGATATAGAAGCCTCTAGATGGAGCTTCTAGCCTTAACAACTTTAACCTTGGCAATTCCTAACCTTGGCATCGGGCCTGACTGGAGAAAATGATGAAAAACCGTTTTATGAAAGGATCACTTGCAGCATTAGTAACTCTATTAGCGGGTAATGCTTATGCAGCACAGGAAGTGACGGTTTACACTGCTTTTGAAACTGACATTTTAGCGAAATACAAAAACGCATTTGAAAGTGAAAACCCAGACATCAACATCAAGTGGGTACGTGATTCAACTGGGATCATGACGGCAAAATTATTGGCCGAGAAAAACAACCCTCGCGCAGAGGTAGTTTGGGGACTTGCTGGTTCTTCAATGGCGCTGCTTAAAGAAGAGGGCATCTTGAAACCTTATACGCCTCAAGGTGTAGAAGCATTACGCGCTAATCTTAACGACCCGCAATCTACTCAAGCTTGGTATGGCAATGACGCATTCTTTAATGCGGTTTGTTTCAACGAAGTGGTGGCTAAGCAACTTAACTTACCTGCACCTAAATCTTGGGATGACCTAACGAAGCCTATCTATAAAGGTCACATTGCGATGCCAAACCCAGCATCTTCTGGTACGGGCTACATGCAGGTTTCGGCTTGGTTACAAAACATGGGTGAAGACCAAGGTTGGAACTACATGCAGAAGCTAGACCAAAATATTGCTCACTACACGCACTCAGGTTCTAAGCCATGTGTTCAAGCCGGTATGGGTGAAGTCGCTATCGGTATTTCTATGGCGAGCCGTGGCGCTAAGCTGAAAACTCAAGGCGCTCCACTTTCAGTTATTACGCCTGAAGGCATCGGCTGGGAATCTGAAGCGGTAGGCCTTGTTAAGCCTTCTGATGCAGCACAACGTGTTATCGATTGGTCTATTTCTAAAGCGGCAAATGAGCTTTACATCGAAATGTACCCAGTTGTTGGTCACCAAGATGTGACAGGCAAAGCAGAGAACTTCCCTAA
The DNA here is from genome assembly GCF_041439035.1 of Vibrio sp. 1F263. Lineage (NCBI taxonomy): Bacteria > Pseudomonadati > Pseudomonadota > Gammaproteobacteria > Vibrionales > Vibrionaceae > Vibrio > Vibrio sp. 1F263. The sequence continues at coordinate 229,978 of NZ_JBGONI010000003.1, forward strand.
TGTAGAAAAGAACATGGCAAAAATGGACTTCGCTCGCATGGGCAGTGAACGTGCAGACGTTCTTAAAACATGGTCTGAGAAGTTTGACGCTAAATCAGAGCCAAAATCTTAATCTGCTGAGCTAGTTAGTTTATTGGCTACTTAGTTAATTATCTACTGAGCTTATTAGATTACAGAGTTTATTCGACACATGGTTTATTAGACACGTAGTCCAATAGATATGCAGCTCATTAGAAGTTAGGAATCAGTAAAGGAAGGCTTCGGTCTTCCTTTTTTAGTTTTACACCTTTAGGTTTTAAGTAAGGTACAACAAATGACAAAGCACTACTCATATTGGTTCAAGCATGCATTGGAACAGGAATTTGGCAGCATCAATGCTGGGCTAGAATCCGCTAAACCGCTTCAAAAAGACGTTAACTGTGATATCGCCATTGTCGGCGGTGGTTACACTGGTTTATGGACGGCGATTTTAATCAAACAACAACAGCCCGGAAAACATGTTGTAGTGATTGAAAAAGGCTTGTGTGGCAGCGGTGCTTCTGGTGCGAACGGCGGTTGCATGCTGACGTGGTCAACTAAGTATCCGACGCTGAAAAAGCTTTACGGAAAAGAACAAGCGAAATGGTTGGTTAAGGAATCGGAAAAGGTTATATACGAGATCGAAGCCTTCTGTAACGAACACAAGATTGACGCGCATCTATATCGAAGCGGTACTTACTACACGGCGACCAATGAAGCGCAAAAGGGTGGAATGGAGCCTGTTGTTAATGAGCTGGTTAAGCAGGGTATCAATAGCTGGAAGAAGTGCGACAATTCTTTGGCTGATAAAGCGGGATCTGATCGCCACATTGAGGGTTACTACTCAGAAGCTGCGGGCAGTGTGCAGCCAGCGTTATTGGCTAGAGGTTTGCGCAGAGTTGCTCTCGAACTGGGTGTCGAAATTCACGAAAACACAGAGATGACATCACTCGACTATGGCTCCCCAGCTCGAATTCAAACCAAAGGCGGGTCAGTATTTGCGGATAAAGTGATCTTAGCGCTCAATGCATGGATGCTCGATCACTTTAAAGAGTTCAAACGCAGCATTGTTGTTGTCTCTTCAGATATGGTGGTGACCAAGCCTATTCCTGAAAAGCTCAAGCAATTTGGCCCAGAGAAAGGGGTGGCGGTGGTGGATTCGCGTATCTTTGTCCACTACTACCGAGATACCCAGGACGGACGACTCATGTTGGGCAAAGGCGGTAATAAGTTCTCGTTTGCCAATCAAGTTGAAAGCATGTTTAACCAAACGACCAACTACCTGCCGATTCTCAATCAATCGTTTCAAAAACTGTTCCCTAAACTGGAACAAAGTGAATTCGATTACAATTGGTCTGGCGGCTCAGATCGTTCGGTCACCGGATTGCCATTTTTCGGTAATCTAAAAGGCCAAAACAACATCTATTATGGGCTCGGTTACTCAGGTAATGGTGTCGCTCAAACTCGCATGGGAGGGAAAATTTTGTCTTCAATGGTGTTAGGGGGTGATAACGAATGGACTCGTAGTGGTTTAACTAGCGGTCCACGAGGCTATTTCCCACCAGAGCCATTTCGTTGGGTTGGGGCAATGATGGTTAGAGATGCTGTTCGAAGAAAAGAGAACGCGGAAGACTCTGGTAACACGCCATTGTGGTTGGATAAACAATTGGCAAAGCTCGCGGGTGCGGCAGGTAAAGCCGACAAGGTTGAATCATAAATTGATTTAAGGTTCAAATTAGAGGTATACACTAAGGCTCTCTGTGACTTATGGGCTAGTCATTGAGGGCTTTCTGAACTAACTTTTAATGCTGAAAAAATAGCAATCTTTAATGCTTATTATTTCTGCAATATAACTGTCATTTAGCTTCTATAAATTTGTCACTCAACTGCAATATTCAAAGTTTAAATTTGGTATATACCATTTAAAGAGTGCTGTAGTATGAGCAACCAAACTTATTTGAATATTGAAAACGTTGTAAAGCAATTTGGCCAATTTACAGCGTTAAAAGACATCTCTCTATCGATCGATAAAGGTGAATTCGTCTGTTTCCTTGGCCCATCTGGCTGCGGTAAAACGACACTACTACGTGCGATTGCAGGACTGGATTTACCGACCTCAGGATCTATTGAGCAGAACGGTAATGATACGACCTTCTTGCCACCAGAAAAGCGCGACTTTGGCATCGTATTCCAATCTTATGCTCTATTTCCAAACTTGACTGTGGAAGAGAACATCGCAATTGGATTGAAGAACCAAGGGATGTCGACCAAAGAAGCTCTGGAAGCGGTAGAATCTTGGTTAGAAACCATTGGTTTACCAACTTCTGGCCAAAAATACCCAAATCAGCTGTCTGGTGGACAACAGCAACGCGTGGCTCTCGCTCGTGCATTGGCCTTGTCTCCAGGTTTGCTACTCCTCGATGAACCGCTCTCTGCACTTGATGCGAAGGTAAGAACACATCTGCGTGACGAGATCTGTCAATTGCAGCGTAAGCTGGGCATTACCACCATTATGGTGACTCATGATCAAGATGAAGCCTTAACCATGGCCGATCGCATTGTGGTCATGAATCATGGTGTTATTGAGCAAGTGGGTGCTCCGCAAGAAATCTATCAAAATCCAGTCAGCCGCTTTGTCGCTGAATTCGTTGGTAGCATGAACTTCATTCAAGCATCTGTTGCTGCGAAAGGCAAAATGCGCATTGCAGAGTCGATGTTAGCGTTGCCAGTTTTAGATAATTTGACACCAAAGCATGGCGATCGTTTTGATATCGCGGTGCGTCCGGAACAAATTCAGTTTGTTGATCGCTTTAACGAGTCTTTACCCGTCAGAATCATATCTAGCGAGTTCCTTGGGGCGTTCTATCGAGTTGAGTGCGAGCTGCAACATGACTCAACGGCTAAAGAGATCATCGTTGATGTGTCAGTCAAAGAGTTTAATCGATTGAAACTGCGTCGCAGCGATATTCGTTACGTAGCGTTTGATGAAGAAGGTCTTAGAGCTTACCCATCTGAAAGCCTGCAAGTGATGAAAGACGAGGCGGCGTAACAATCATGGAATCGACTCAAATGATGCAATCTAAGCTGCTAATTCAACGACGAGTAACGCCTTTTCTTGCTAAAGACAACGTAATCCTATTCGGGCTTCTGGCTTTTTTGTCAGTGGTCATGACGCTATTCATTCTGATGCCACTGTGGGCAATGTTGAAAAAAAGTGTTCAGAACGCAGACGGTGAATTTGTAGGATTACAGAATTTCGCAACGTATTTTGCTTCGCAGAGCCTCTGGCAGTCGGTAGGTAACACGTTTACACTTGGGCTGTTAGTAACGGTTGTCGTGGGTGTATTAGCGTTTGGTTATGCCTATGCGTTGACTCGTTCATGTATGCCTTTCAAGGGGCTTTTTCAGGTGTTGGGTTCAGCGCCGATTCTAGCTCCGTCGTTGCTTCCTGCGATCAGTTTGATCTTCTTATTTGGTAACCAAGGTATCGCCAAAGAAGTGTTAGGGGGGAATTCGGTATACGGTTTGATTGGTATATCACTCGGCTTAATATTCTGGACTTTTCCACACGCCTTGATGATTCTGACCACCTCGTTAAGAACCTCTGATGCTCGTCTGTATGAGGCGGCACGTGCACTCAATACTTCATCTTTAAAAACCTTTTTCATGGTGACGCTACCTGCGGCAAAGTATGGTTTGATCAGCACGCTGATCGTTGTATTTACGTTGGTGGTTTGTGACTTTGGTGTGCCAAAGGTGATTGGTGGCAGTTATAACGTTCTATCGACTGACATCTTTAAACAAGTGGTAGGGCAACAGAATTTCTCTATGGGTGCAGTGACCAGTATTTTGTTGCTGTTGCCTGCACTGCTTGCGTTTACAGTGGATCGCTGGGTTCAAAAGAAACAGAAGAGCTTGTTTGATACTCGATCCGTCGCGTACCAACCTGAACCAAACACTCTACGTGATGGCGTGTGTTTGCTCTATTGCACCATCATCTCTGCTGCTGTGGTTATCGTGCTAGGCATGGCGATATACGGTTCAATGGTCACGTTCTGGCCTTGGAACAAAGCACTCACCTTGAATAACTACAACTTCGCAGAAATGAGTACCTATGGTTGGACGCCGTTCTTCAACTCTCTAACGCTGGGTGCATGGACTGCTATTATCGGTACAGTGCTGATTTTCTTGGGTGCGTACTGCATTGAGAAAGGCAGAGCATTTGATCCCGTTCGTCAGGCAATGCAGATGCTCAGTGTTGTGCCGATGGCGGTTCCGGGTATGGTGTTGGGTTTGGGGTACATCTTCTACTTTAATGACTTGAGCAACCCACTTAACTTCTTGTATGGCACGATGGCGTTCTTGGTGATCAACACCGTGGTTCACTACTACACGGTAGGGCACATGACGGCATTAACCGCATTAAAACAGCTGCCTGAAGAGATAGAAGCAACGGCGGCTTCAGTTAACCTACCGCAATACAAGCTGTTCTTTAAGGTAACGGTGCCGGTTTGTTTGCCTGCGATTTTAGATATTGCGACATACTTGTTTATTAATGCACTTACCACGACATCTGCGGTAGTATTCTTGTATTCTACCGATACGATACCTGCGTCAGTTTCAGTACTGAATATGGATGATGCGGGGCAAACGGGTGCAGCAGCTGCCATGGCGGTGATGATTATGATATCGGCAGCGAGCGCGAAGTTGATTCATATGCTAATCAACAAGTTATTCGAGAAGCGCACCCAAGCTTGGCGTAAACGCTAGCGAACCACTTATATTGCAGTTGGCCAAGGAGTGGCTGACGACAAGAACAAGAATGAAAGGAAATGAAGTGCAGTACGTAAAAATCAAAGATGTCATCGTAGAGCAGATAGAGTCGGGGATGTTAACACCACGACAGAAGCTGCCTGCGGAGCGAAAACTGGCTGAATCGTTTGATACAACACGAGTTACGTTGCGTGAAGCCTTGTCTTCACTTGAAGCGGAAGGACGAATTTTTCGAGAAGACCGACGTGGTTGGTTTATCTCTCCAGCGCCACTGCGCTACGATCCAACACAAACGCTGAACTTCACGAATATGGCTTTGTCGCAGAATCGTAAGCCAAAAACAGAGTTGGTGGCGGCGAAAGGCATGTTAGCAACCAAGGAAGCAACTAGGCTTCTTGAGCTGCAACCTTTTTCGGATGTTTATCGAGTAGACAGAGTTCGTTATCTTGAAGACAGACCCGTTGTGTATGTGACCAACTACATTCGACCTGAGCTGTTCCCTAACTTGCTTGACTACGACTTGTCTAAGTCGTTGACGGACATCTACCGAGAGCACTTTGGCGTGGTGTATCAGAAGATACGTTACCGTGTGAGCACAACGTCTTTACTAGGTGAAACAGCGCAAGCACTGCGTGCGACTTCGGGTTCTCCGGCTATGGTGGTTGAGCGTGTTAACTACAATCAGAACGGTGATTTGATTGACTGCGATATTGAGTATTGGCGTCATGATGCGATCAGCATTGAGTCGATAGCCCAGCTAGACCGATAGTCATACTTTAGAATGCTGGCATATCTGCAATTATGCAGTATTGCCCAATTGAAACGATCAAAGGCCTCTTATTCGGAGGCCTTTTTTATCACCGGTTGTCAGCCGTTGTGCTAATTCATCAATAATTTAGGAATGAAATGGAATTCTCTGCCATTGTCATCGTGATTGTTTCGGCTTTGCTTCATGCGGGTTGGAACGTTCTAGGTAAATCTAATCAAGGATCGGGTTCGTCATTCTTCTTAGCCTCTGGCTTTGCCGCCGCAGCGATATTGACGCCTTACTTGCTCTGGTATGTTCACAGTGTAGGACTGTCAAATATCTCACTTCCATTCTGGCAACTGGTTTTCTTGAGTGGGATCTGTCAAATCATCTATTTGATTGGGCTAGGCGCGGCCTACAAACAAGCTGATATCGGTGTGATTTACCCAATGGCACGGGCACTGCCTGTGTTGATGGTGGGTTTAGGCACGGTGTTGATAGGCTATGAATTGTCGGCGAATCAATGGATTGGGTTCACTTTAATAACCTTAGGCTGCATGTTTGTACCACTAAAGCAGTTTTCAGATCTTAGGTTAAAAGCGTATCTCAACCTCGGCGTGTTGTGGGCGTTAATCGCCGCTATTGGTACCACGGGCTATTCGATCATTGATAAAGAGGCGCTTCTACTATTAGAACCGTTAAGCACATCTATTATCACAAACAAGCACACCGCGATTTTCTACCTAGGCATTCAGTTTTGGGCGATTGTGATTCCGCTGAGTGTTTGGTTATTCGTAACCAACCAAAGAATCGAGTTTACTAATGCTTGGATACTGCGAAAGAAAGCCACGCTTGCAGGCATTATGATGGCTTCGACTTATGGTTTGGTGTTATTTGCGATGACTATGACAGAGAACGTCAGCTTGGTTGTCGCTCTTAGGCAAGTAAGTATCATCTTCGGCGTAGTGATGGGGATCTACTTTTTAAAGGAAAAGTGGCACGTTACACGTGGTGTAGGCGTCGTTTTTATCATTGCAGGTTTAATTATCTCACTGACTTAAAAAGAAATTAAACTTTACCTCCAACCTATAATGTGACTTTTCAGTCGCATTTTTCTTATTGATAGCAAACGTTTTACTAATGTTAAAGATGTGATCCTTCTCATAGACAAGGCTGTAAGGTTACCGGTAACATCCAACTCAACGTTACCGGTAACATATAATTACAAACCGGACTCTGTGAAACTCATAAGGATACCCAAATGAAAGCTCTGACTAAAACGCTGATTGCTGCCTCCCTCACTGGTCTATTTGCTACTTCAGCAATGGCTGCAGACTTTAAACTTAAAATTCAATCTTCAGATCCTTCTGGTGACTTGAACTTCAAAGTTCAGCAGAAGTGGGCTGAGCGCGTAGAGACGATGTCTAACGGACGTATTGATATCGATCTTCTGCCTGTAGGCGCTGTGGTTAAGCACACAGAAACGCTAGGCGCGATCAAAATGGGCATCCTAGATGGTCACATCACAGCAACAGGTTACTTCTCTGGTAAAGATCCAGCATTTGGTCTTATCGGTAACATGGTTGGCGCATGGTCAGACACAACACAACTGCTTCAGTACATGAACTACGGTGGTGGTAATGAGCTAATGACCGAACTGTACAAGCCTTACGGAGTTCAGTTTGTTGGTGCTTCTACGACGGGTGTTGAATCTTTCATTTCTAAAAAGCCAATCGATGGTGTTGCGGATCTTAAAGGCCTGAAATTACGTGCGCCTGAGGGCCTAGTTCAACAAGTATTTGCAGCGGCGGGTGCGACTCCAGTAAACCTGCCGGGTTCTGAAGTATTTACTGGCCTAAGCAAAGGCGTAATTGATGCTGCGGACTACACGGTATTTTCTACCAACCAAAAAGCGGGCATGAACGATATCGCTACTCACCCAGTTCAACCGGGTTTCCATTCACTACCGCTTATCGATATCTCTATCTCTCAGAAGAAATGGGACAAGATGCCAGCTGATCTACAAACAATGCTGCAAACATCAGTGCGTGACTTCTCTTACGACATGACAACTCAGCTGAAAATGGCTGACCAAGCGGCATTGAAAGAAGCTCAAGCGAACCCAGAAATCACTATCCATGATTGGTCTCAAGAAGAACGTAAAAAGTTCCGTGAAATCGCGAAAGGTCAATGGAAAGTATTTGCAGAGCGTTCTGATAACGCAGGAAAAGTTTACACCTCAGTGACTGTGTTCCTAGAAGAAAACGGCTTACTGTAATTTAAACTTAGTTTACTGACGGGGGAGGGCATTGCTCTCCCGTATTCTCCCAGGAAATTTGGCTCATGACCGATAAAATCCCCCACGCCCCAGCTGAAAACGACGAGCAACCAAGAAATGCGCTTGATCGTTTTGTTATAAAGTTCAGTAATCTCGTTAGCTGGTTGTTTATTTTTACTGTATTGATTTCATTTTATGAAGTTGTGATGCGTTACGCATTCGATGCCCCGACCACATGGGTACATGAAACAGCTTCTTTCATCGGTGGTTCATTATTCATTATTGGTGGCATCTACGCGTTGGCTGCGAATAAGCATGTACGTGTGGTTCTTATTTACGACTCAGTCTCTAACCAAGCACGCAAATATCTTAATCTTGTTCACCACATTGTAGGTTTGGCCTTTGCCGGCATGCTCGCTTATGCGGCTTACTTCACCGCAGAGGAAGCATGGTTTGCACCTTGGGGTGAATTCCGCCTTGAAACATCAGGTTCAGTGTTAAACGCGCCTTATCCTGCGCTGCTGAAAGGCCTGATCTTTGTCGTTTTGTGTGTTCTTGTTGTCCAGTTTGTATTGCACCTAATCCAAGAGTTGATGGGTCTAAGGAAGAATGACGATGTTTGATTTATCTTCTATTGGTATCGCATGGGGCAGTTTGCTCATGCTGGTTATGATGATTGGCTTGCTACTGACCGGTATGCAGCTAGCGTTCGTAACAGGCTTTGTCGCGATTTTCTTCACTCTATGCTGGTTTGGCCCTGATGCCTTACCTTTGATCGCAAGCCGTACCTACAGTTTTGCTTCTGGTTATGTGTTCTTAGCAGTACCGATGTTCGTTTTGATGGCGGCTTTATTAGACCGTTCGGGCATTGCTCGCGATTTGTTTGATGCAATGAAATCTGTCGGCCGTAAAGTTCGTGGTGGTGTGGCAGTACAAACCTTATTAGTCGCGGTTCTATTGGCTTCGATGTCGGGCGTTATCGGTGGTGAAACGGTACTACTGGGTATTCTGGCACTGCCACAAATGCTTCGTTTAGGTTATGACCGTAAGCTTGCTATTGGTACAACCTGTGCAGGTGGCGCACTTGGTACCATGCTTCCGCCAAGTATCGTACTGATCATCTACGGTATGACAGCCAGCGTATCGATTGGCGACCTGTTCAAAGCGTCTTTCTTGCCAGCGTTTATCCTTGCGGGCTGTTACATTGGCTACGTATTGATTCGCTGTAAGCTGAATCCTTCTCTTGCGCCAATTCCAAGTGATGATGAGACAGAAGAAGACATCGCCAATCAGCCAAGCTACTTCAAAGCTCTGTTCTTCCCATTGCTTTCTGTCGCAACGGTTTTGGGCAGTATCTACACAGGTATCGCATCAGTAACAGAAGCGTCTGCTTTGGGTGTAGTTGGCATCATGATCAGTGCACTAATCCGTGGTGAGCTGAACTACAACATGCTGAAAGAGAGTGCCATCGCAACCATGCGTACTTGCGGCATGATCATGTGGATTGGTATCGGTGCAAGCGCATTGGTTGGTATCTACAACCTGATGGGCGGCATTGATTTTGTTGAAGAAACCATCCTTGCGCTCAGTGGCGGTAACGCGACAGTAACGCTATTAATCATGATGGCTATTTTGTTGGTACTAGGCATGTTCCTTGACTGGGTAGGTGTAGCACTTCTAACAATGCCAATCTTCGTTCCAATCATCACTGGCCTTGGTTTTGACCCAGTATGGTTCGGCGTTGTGTTCTGCCTAAACATGCAGGTGTCGTTCTTGTCACCGCCGTTTGGTCCTGCGGCATTCTACTTGAAATCAGTAGCACCAAAAGACATCAGCTTAGGTGAGATTTTCTCTTCATTACTGCCGTTTATTGCACTTCAAGTATTGGTTCTGGCATTGGTTATTATCTTCCCTCAGCTCGCGCTTTGGTGGCAATAACAGCAAAGGTTCCTGAGTGAGTATAACGTTCAGGAACCTATCAACAGCAACACAAGTTTAACTATTAGATTCGATTGTCAGCCCCTGTTTTGGTGGGGCTTAGGGAAGGCTTGCCTTATGAAAAGCAAAAAAATACTAGTGATGGGCGTATCTGGATGCGGAAAAAGCCTGATTGGTAGCCGTATCGCGCAGGCTTTAGAATTTCAATTCTTTGATGGCGATGACTTCCATCCACAAAGCAATGTAGAAAAAATGCGTCAAGGTATTCCGCTGACTGACGAAGATCGTCAAGGATGGCTAGAAACACTGAATAAGCAATATATCGAACAACCAAGTGCTGTGATCGCATGCTCTGCATTGAAACCTCAATACCGCGAGATTCTGCGCGAGAACAATGAAGACTTAGTGATTATATACCTTCAGGGCAGTTTCGATACGATTTGGAATCGCCATAAAGCTCGCGAAAACCATTACTTTAATGGTCAAGAAATGTTGAAAAGCCAATTCGCAACCTTGGTTGAGCCTGAGCTAGGTGAAGCGTTATTTGTCGATATCTCGCAAGATGTTGAACAAGTTCTCGAAAGTGCACTTACACAAATTAAGCAGATAGGCTAAACCATGACTCAGATTAAAAATGACATCGCGATGATTGGTTTAGGAGTGATGGGCAAAAGCTTAGCGCTCAACCTACTGGATAACGGCTTTAACGTTGCTGGCTTTGATTTGAATACAGACAACATTGATCGCGCCAGTTCAGAAGCAAAGCTGCTTAATGAATCGTTTACTGGTAAAGGTCAGTTCACACAAGGGACTAGCCTTGAACATGTGCTGCAAGGGCTCGCGAAGCCGCGTGTAATCGCTTTGTCGGTTCCTGCTGGAAAACCTGTCGATATCGTCGTGAATAGCTTGCTTGATGCTGGCTTAGAAAATGACGACATTGTTATCGATACAGGTAACAGCCTTTGGGCAGATACCGAGGTGCGTGAAGTGAGCTACAAAGGCAAACTGCGCTTCTTTAGCACCGCCGTTTCTGGTGGTGAAGAAGGCGCTCGTGTTGGCCCAGCGCTCATGGCGAGTGGTGACCAATCGGCTTGGCAATATGTGAAACCGATGTGGGAAGCGATTGCTGCAAAAGTGGATGCTAATGGACTACCGGTTGGTCAGTTTGAAGTGGGTGAAGCGTGCGCGGCGTATGTAGGTCCTTCTGGCTCAGGGCACTATGTGAAAATGGTACACAACGGTATTGAATATGCCGACATGCAGCTAATTTGTGAAGTTTACCAGTTCATGCGTGATGTGCTTGATATGCCAGCTCAAGAGATTGGACAAGTCTTTGAGCAATGGAACAACGGTGTACTTAATAGTTACCTGATGGAAATCAGTGCCGATATTCTTCAACAAGAAGATGTTGTAACGGGTAAGCCGTTCGTTGAGGTTGTGCTTGATAAAGCAGGTCAGAAAGGCACGGGTTTGTGGACGGCAGTTAACAGCCTTCAAGAAGGGTGTCCAACCCCAACCATTGCTCAAGCGGTTTATGCACGTGCGATGAGCGGTCAAAAATCACAACGTATTCAAGGTAGTCAGCTTCTAAAAGGCAGTATTGCTGATGCTAGTCAGCTGGATAAAGCCGAGGTTATGTCTGAGCTTCACGATGCCCTATATTGCGCCAAACTGTCTGTTTATGCCCAAGGTTTTGATTTATTGAAGACAGCGTCAGACAAAGAGGGTTGGAATCTCGATTTCACTCAAATAGCTAAGATTTGGCGAGCGGGTTGTATTATTCGTGCCGCTTTCTTGCAAGGTATTACATCGGCTTATCAACAAAATGCTGAGCTGGCGAACCTGTTGTTTGATGAGGCTTTCATCAAACAAGTGGAAGAGCGTGAGCTTGCTTGGCGCATCGCGGTAGCGAACTCAGCTCTGTATGGTGTGCCGATGCCGGGAATCAGCTCTGCTCTGAGTTACTTCGACTCATTACGTTGTGAGGTGTTGCCTGCAAATCTGCTGCAAGCGCAACGTGACTATTTTGGTTCTCATACTTATTCGCGAGTCGATAGAGATGAAGCAGAAAAGTTTCACGTGACTTGGAGTCAGTCTCCAAGAACTGAAGTAAAAGTGAACGCTTAAACAATCAATAACGCCCTCAAATAAGAGGGCGTTATTTTTATTCGTTTTAAACCAAAACAAACATGTCAACAATGTTGAATAAATCTATTAACTACTGACGCCACCATAACGTATGACCATCATCTCAACATGACTATCATAGGTTGCGCACCTTTGGTTGTGGGGATAATAGATTCCCTTGATTACTTCATGGTTGTTATAGAAAAGTTTTCCCCAAATTGAAAAGATGTTTAATGATTTCGATTATTCCAATAATACTGGAATAGAAATGCGTTCAATTCCTACGCGTTATGGTTATGACGGGACTGTTTTATCTCAAAAGGTCATTCCTTTTCCGAACTTGTTTACTGGCGCACATTACTTCCCCTCAATTTATGAATACTTACCCGTAGAGCCTTTGGAAGCAGCAAGCGCTGTAGTTCAAGAGAATATCAAAATAATATATAGTAAATTTGCAAATTGTAGTGAGGTTGTAATGAATGTAATGCTATTTAGTAACGGTAAGTTACCAGGTGACACATCACTTTTAGAGTATGGTAAAGAGTGGATTCGTCCAATGATGGAAAAGACTCAGCCTAAAAAAATGTTGTTTATTCCATTCGCAATGATTCGAGGGCAATACTCAGATCGCACGCAGCAATTGCAGCAAGTGTTCGATGAATATGATTGCGAAGTGGTGAGTATTCATGAAGCCGAAGACCCAGTGCAAGCCTTGAAAGAGGTTGATGGTATCATCATTAGTGGCGGTAATACGTGGGTACTTAACCGTATGCTTCACGACCTAGGCTTGGTAACACCGATGCGTGATGCTGTGATCAACAAAGGTAAGCTGTTTATTGGTTGGAGTGCGGGAACAAATGTCGCAACCCCAACGATCCGTACTACTAATGATATGCCAATTGTCAGTGCTGCTATCTTGCCTGCGCTTAATTTTGTGCCATTTCAGATTAACCCTCACTATATAGAAGCATCCATTTCTGGGCATATGGGCGAAACACGTGATGAACGTATTGAAGAGTTCTTGTGCATGAACCCAAGTGAAGTCGTTGTTGGTATCCCTGAAGGGACGATGCTGCAAGTGTGTGAAGGAAAATTAACGTACCACACCGCGACAGGCAAGCCAATGAAGCTCTTTAAGCATGGTCAACTTGCTGAAACGTTCACGGCGGACAGCGATCTTGCATTCTTGATGGACATCGGTTGCTAGGTAACGAATAGAGACAGGCTACTGCCTCTTAATAGGGGTTGGCTATGTACGCAATTGCAATGGGTTAAACCAAGCCCCAATCTTGATCATCCAAGGTTGGGGTTTTTAATACGTAATATACACATCAAGTGTAAGTTGAGAACTTATTGAACATCGTCTTCGAAAATAAGTATTGTTAGTTTTATTGGTGGCAAAGCGACGTGTGTGTTTATGATCTGATATCAAGTTTTAGGTGTTTAGTTCTTCTAAAGTAGTCGAAATTCGTTACTATGTTACCAGTAACATTAATCGTAACCATGATGCTGTCAGTATGCTAAGTAAGAAAAAACGTCCCACATTACAAGATGTTGCCAACCTAGTTGGTGTCACCAAAATGACCGTCAGTCGCTGTCTAAGAGACTCTTCACAGGTATCAGAAGCACTGCGAGATAAGATCAGCGCTGCAGTCGACGAGTTAGGTTACATCCCTAATCGTGCGCCAGACATTCTTTCTAACGCAAAAAGCAATGCTATCGGTGTTCTTGTTCCCTCGTTAACTAACCAAGTTTTCGCCGAAGTTATCCGTGGCATTGAACAAGTCACCGCGCCTGCAGGCTACCAAACCATGATTGCCCACTATGGCTATAGCGCAGAACTGGAAGAGCAAAGCATCGCTTCGCTGCTTTCTTACAACGTTGACGCGATTATCCTGTCAGAAAATGTGCACACAGATAGAGCGCGTAAAATGCTGCAGACTGTTTCTATCCCTGTGATTGAAATTATGGATTCGGTGTCTCCCCGTATTGAACAAGCAGTGGGCTTTGATAACTTTGAAGCGGCTAGAGCGATGACTAAAACCATGCTCGATCGAGGGCGTACCAATATCGCTTATTTGGCTGCTCGAATGGATGAACGTACTCGCTTGAAAATGGCGGGATATGAGCATGCGATGCAAGAAGCCGATAAAACGCCAGTAACGCTGCAAACGGAAGACGCGTCCTCGTTTACTTTAGGCGCAAAACTGATTGGTGAGTTACTTGATAAGCACCCTGAAGTGAATGGTATTTTCTGTACCAACGATGATTTAGCGATTGGTGCTTTTTACGAATGCGTACGACGTGGTATTCAAGTTCCCGAGAAGATGGCGATTGCGGGTTTCCACGGACACGACATCACAGTGGCGATGACGCCGCGTTTAGCGACTGTCGTAACACCTAGGGAGCAGATCGGTAAAGTCGCTGCTGAGCAAGTTGTAGCGCGTTTACAAGGCAACAATGAATGGGTGGCGAAGCTGGATCTCGGTTATGAGATTGAAGTGGGTGAGAGTATTTAATTTTACATTTCAGCTTTGATCTTCATCGGATTCAAACTAAAACGCCCTTAACGAGATGAACTTCGCTAAGGGCGTTTTCTATTTATCTAGCAAGAAGATATATGTCGTGACAGGTTTAACCCGCTAAAGCTTGAGCATCTTGTTGCTTCAACACTTTGTGGCCGTCTTCAGTGACGCCACGCTTCCAATAACTGCTGATGTAGATGTTCTCTTTCGCGACTTCTTTTTCGTTTCGGAAGTATTGTCTCAGCTCGCGCATGCTTTCAAACTCACACGCTGTCCAAATTGAAACCTGACCGTCTAACCATTCTAAATTGCGAACCGTTTGTGAAAGTGTTTCTTCAGTTTCATCTTCAATTAACCAAATGATTTTTATACCTTGAGGTGCTTCAAGCGTTTGTTTATCTGCTGCTGAATTGATCTGGATGACGGCATGGCCTACGGCGTATTCTGGAAGCGATTTTACTTTTGCAGAGAGCGCAGGTAGGGATGTCATGTCTGCAACTAAGAAGAACCAGTCTGACTCTAGGTTAAGTCCTTGAATTAAACCTGGGCCAGCCACTGAAACTGTGTCACCCACTTTCGCGTTCATTGCCCACCGAGCTGCAAAACCACACTGCAAATCTGTAGTGATGTGGCGAACGAAATCAACCTCAATCCAGTTTTCTACAGGGTTGTACTGACGAATGGTGTAAGTGCGCATGGTTGGGCGCTCACCTTCGTTCAGTTGGCTCAAATCAGTGGTGCCGAGTGGCGAGAACAAAAGCTTGATGTAGCCGCCGGCACATTCGGTTGGATACTTACTTAATCCTTCACCGCTAAGCGTTATACGCTGCATGTTCGGTGTAATGGTTGAGGTTTGAGTAACAGTTAATGTGATAGGGCTAGGCTTGCTCATATAAGGCTCTCTTAGGTTTTGATTCCGACATCATAATCCTGAACTAAAAAACACTCAATACTAATAGTTATCATTTACTTTGATTTACACAGCGCAACGTAACTTGAATCACCTATCTATTTACCCTGGCATCCATACCGACAAAAAAGCCCTCTAGAAAACTAAAGGGCTTGGCGTATTAAAGCTGTGTTAACGTGAGCAGAATTAGCTGTTTGCTTGCTCTAGTTCAATCGTCTCATCTGCAGCTTTCGCTGCGTCTAGCATCTTACGAATAATGAACGATGCTGCCATTGCGATACCCACCATTACAACCGCTAGAACAGTCAGCATTTGGAAGTAATCACCGTAAACCGTTTGAACGATCTCTTGTGTGATCTCTTGGCCTTTCTCAAGTGCAATAGACGTTGAGAATACAGCACCAACAATGCCTGACATTGCGATTGCTACAGAGAATAAGCTTACTGAGAAGTTCTCGATGTGCTTAGGTGCAACAGACAGAATGAAGGCTACAACCATAGAACCAACAATAACTTCACCAAATGCCAGGAAGAAGTGGATTGCTAAGAACACTTCAGGGCGAATCAGAATATCCTCACCTACGGTCGTTACTGCCATCGTTAAGATACCGAAAGCGATCGCCGTCAGAATGAAAGAGAAACCTACTTTGGTTGCGGTAGAGAAGTGAATGTTTTTCTTTTCTAGCTTAGAGAAGATACCCGTAATAATAGGGCCTGCAACCATACACCAAAGTGGGTTCATTGCCATTGAAGCTTCTGGGGCTACAGGGATGAAGCCGAGTAGATCGCCACGCATTGTGTTGATCGCTACCATTGTCATCGACGTCATCATTTGGCCGTAGTACACGAAGAAGCATGTCGTCAGGAATGTGATGATTAAGATAGTACCCATTTTCAGCATGTCTGATTTCTTCGATTTCATCATCAAAGAGACAAAGTAGATGATCGCTGCACCACCAATTGCGTACACAATGTTCTGGCCGATATCCATGTTAGAGAACATGAAAAATACCAAGCCAATCATTGCAGCAGAAAGACCGAGGAACGCAGCCCAGTTTTTCGTGCTAACTGGTTTTTGGTCGATTTCAGCACTTGCTTCAACAAGGCCTTTGCGAACAAAGAGCATCATCAGAAGTGCAGCACCGGCTAGAACACCTGAGAGAAGGAAGCCACCGTGGAAACCGACAACTAGCACTAGCATTGGGAACAGGTATTGACCTAATAGAGCACCAATATTGTTTACTGAGTAGTTGATTGGGTAGCAATTTTCGAAATCTTCTTGAGTTTTGAACGTGCGTTTGTAAAGACTTGGGTAAGAAGGGGACATCAAACCACGCGCATAACTCGCTAAAGCAATACCACATAAAGCCATTGGAACATTAGTCGCTGCGGCACCGAGTACCAGTAGACCATAACCACTTGCGAATCCGAGAAAGGCAATGGTCAATGATCGGTATGCGCCTAAAAATTTGTCGGCGATGAAACCGCCTGCGATAGCAAATAGCGGTCCGATTGCAGAGAAAGCACCAACAACCATCATGGTGTCGGCTTCGTTGTAGTTCAGATCTTCAAGGAAGAAGCGAGTCAAGATCACCATGACGCCATAGAACGAAAGTCCGAACATCATTTGGCAGAACATCATTGATTTGTTTAATCTATTCCACATTATTTTATTCTCACATTTGTGTTGATATGTAGTGTAATTACCCAATTATAATATCATTAATAGCAATACATAAAATGAAACATTTGCTGTGTTCGTTACTTTGCTCTCTATATCTTTTCTTATCGGGCGATTCATTTTTCTCATGCATTAAATGTGCAATATTAGATTTTGCTAGTGGATGGTTATGTAAATGTCGGTCAGATTTATTTGTTGCTAATTCGCGAGCCAAGAAAGGAAAGTTACAGGTGGTAATCTTGTAAAATATTCAAGTGAGTATCACTTTCAATTAGCTGTTGGATTTTAGCCAATAAAAAAGCCAGCTTGGTGGCTGGCTATGTTTGGGTATCGAAAACGACGTTTACGAGAATGCCGTCTCTACAGCGGCTTTCTCGACTCGTGTTTTATACCAATCGTAGTAAATAGCTGGTCATCCTAGCTTGTTAAAGCGCTCAATAACTGCGTTAGAAATTTTGATTGTAGAATAACTACTTATCGAAACTTCTTATCGAGAAGAGCCGCCTTGTTCTTGAGCCTTTTTCCTGCGCTATTTATGATCACTTACTTACTGTGATTGGTATTCGCGGTTATTCACAAGGAGGAGCCATGTGGATCACGGCCAAGCCACCTAAGGACGTTTCACGGTACTTTTTGTTCATGTCTTTACCTGTTTGGTACATGGTTGCGATAACCTTGTCTAACGAGATAAGACACTTACTGGTGCGTTTCAGCGCCATACGTGATGCGTTGATGGCTTTCATTGCGCCCATTGCATTGCGCTCGATACATGGCACCTGAACAAGACCACCGATCGGATCACATGTCATGCCTAGTGAGTGTTCCATAGCGATTTCAGCTGCAATACAGATTTGCTCGTTGCTACCACCGCGTAGGGCGGTTAAGCCTGCTGCTGCCATTGATGAAGACACGCCAACTTCGCCCTGACAACCCACTTCTGCACCAGAAATCGAAGCGTTGGTTTTGTACAAGATGCCAATAGCGCCAGAGACTGCTAAAAAGTCTTTCAACTGCTTGGTGTCTAGCTCTTTGATGAAGCGGTGGTAGTACATTAGTACCGCAGGGATAACGCCAGCCGCTCCGTTAGTTGGCGATGTTACGACTTGTCCACCCGCAGCGTTTTCTTCACTCACAGCAAAGGCAAATAGGTTAATCCAATCCATGATCTCCATTGGATCGTTTTCAATCGAAGCATTGGCCTCAAGCTTTTTCAAAAGAGCAGGGGCTCGACGCGTCACTTCAAGACCGCCATCAAGGATGCCTTCGGTGTCGAAGCCTCGCTGCATGCACAGAGACATCACCTTCCAGATTTGGTCGGCTTTCTGGTCAATCGCATCCATACCTTGGAAAGACACTTCATTACGCAGGATTAAGCCTCCAAGGCTAAGTCCTTGTTGCTCTGATAATTCAAGTAGCTGGTCAGCAGAAGTAAAAGGGAACTCAACTTGCGTTTTCGCTTCTTGCTTGCCATTTTGTAGCTCATCAGCGGTTGCGATAAAGCCACCACCAATTGAGTAATATGTTTCCATCTCTAAAAGACTACCGCTTGCGTCAAAAGCAGAGATGGTCATGCCATTTTCATGCAGCGGAAGGTTGGTTTTATGGAACAGCAAGTCGCTTTCTACGTCGAAGTGAATTTCATGGTTACCGCTAACCAGTAGAGACTTATCTTCAATTGCTTTACGCATTGCTTTGTTAGCACTGGTAATTTTAATGGTGTCGGGGCGGTTGCCGAGTAAACCTAATAAGGTTGCTCTGTCTGTATGGTGACCAATACCCGTTAATGATAACGAGCCGTATAAGTCGATTTGAATACGCTCTACTTGTGTAAGCTGAGCATCAATTTTTTGGGTAAAGTTAAACCCAGCGATCATTGGTCCATTTGTGTGGGAGCTGGACGGTCCAACCCCAATTTTGTAGATATCAAAAATAGACAGCATAGTAACTTCCTGTGAAGACGGTTCGATGAACGAACTCTGTGTAAAATTTGTATTTCGTTAGTTCCACTTCTGTGAGTGAACCTGTTCTTTGGGTGAAGCAGTTCTTTGGCTGAAACAGTTATTCGATTGAGCTGGCTCTTTGCTTTAAAGGTCTCTTTTATTGAAACTCGTGTTGAGCAAGCATAGAGCGATGAAATACAAGAGCGTGCTATGTTTGCTTTAAAGCGACACGTCTATTCTTGTATGACCCGAGATGTTGCTATCAATAGTGAGCATTATTGATAGCAACATGTAAGAATTTCAAAATACTTTTGTTAATAAGTATTGTATACATAATTCACTCCATCTAATCACTAAAACGAGACTTGAACATAAAATGAGCATTATTCACCTCCTTATTGTGCTAGGTAAGCGACTTAATGAGAATAAATTGACTAATGAAGGAATCAGTCGAGTTGATGCTTTAGTTGAGTATCTGGCTGGGCCTTTGGCTGAAGAGTCGAACCAGCAAACGGCTGTGGCGTTCTGTGGTGGGGTGACACAAGGCCAAACCGTTTCTGAAGCCGATATGATGCACGAGTATTTTCGAGAGCTTGAAAATCAACGTGAGTATCCGTTTCCCATAGGGGCGGTTTTACTTGAGCAGCATTCGACAAATACGGTTGAGAACATTCAAAACTTGGCCTCAGAGATGATTGAAAGTGGGCTGTTTACACGCGGGCAGAGTGTGACGGTGACGTTCGTTTCTAATGACTACCACTTACAACGTATCTTCGAGATTCAATCGCTGATGGACGAGCAAGGTTTGCTTAAGGTTTTGGTCGAGAAGTGCTCTGCACTTGGAGTGGAACTACAAATAGATCCTCAGCGAGAGGCTCATGTCGCAGTGCCATACCCTCATCAAACAGAGCAAGGGCAATTGTTTCTGTTAATGGATGCTCTGACGACCTACCGAGTCTATCTTGAAGGTGTCTCTGTGGGTGCATTTAAGAGGGATTTGGATTCAGTAAGACGAGAGCCAGAAAGATTGTCTTTGGAAGCCTTGTTAGCGGCAAAGGAGTTAGTCGGGCGTTCATCTCATTTTGATATCGTAGAAAGCTTGCTTCCAGTGTTGGAGACCTGCATCCAAAATACCCCAGTCGGAATCGACATAGAAAAAGTTAAGGAGTACCTAGCATTGCTCGATACTAACCTGACTTTATTGAATCGTTATTTAGATCCAGAATCAGATCACACACATCGCTGGTGGAGATAGCGAAAACACCAATATTAGTAATACTGGTAGGTAGCCCAAAGGTGCTTTGTGTATAAAGGTGATGTGTGTATAAAGTTGATGTGTATAGTAAGGTAAACCGACCGCTCGATAGCGAACAGTTTACCTAATGTCATGTCATTTGACAGGGTGGCATTAGTGAAGGGTCAACGTCGTGTATAGGTGTTACGTCAACAGTTCACGATGTCGCAGCTTAGCTTTCTTCTTTTTGCTCATGGTTGTTGCGGTAGTATTCCCACTGTTCGATACGTTCACCGTCATCAAATACACAATAAGTAGTGCGTTGATTGTTTTCAGTTACGGTGTCTAATTCACCATCTTGTTGAACACAATAAACCGCAGCTGGGTTAGCCACTGAAACACGTTGGCCTTCGCTATATTCTGCATAGTCGTTTGCACAACCGCCCAACACAACGGCAAATACAGCCATCAAACCAATTTTCTTCATGTTTATCTCCTACGTGATAACTCTATAATCGAATGCGTTAAGTTCTACAGAACCAGATTAGAAGCTCTATGAAACTAGTATATTTTAGATTTCAGAAAAGGTTGTTCTAATTTGGTCAAGATATTGAAATAGGTTGATATTTCGCTATTTTTAACTGCTTTTTGAGTGTTTGATCATGCTGGCATAGCTGGTGCTCTAACAGGAACGGCCTCCGTCAATAAGGCGCTACTTGATGGTTATTTCTACTAGATAGCCGTGGGTGAACAGCGATCAAAAGCAGAGGTGATGTGTTCTTTCAGGGGACGGAGAGCGTCGAATCTATTGATGATTATGATATGATGCCGCCAAATTCAGTAGAGCAGTCAGAATCATGAGACACCTAAAAACCACTATTCACCCTGATATCGATCACCTAGACAATAAGACGGTATATAAGCGCAATGCTGCACGTGCGATTGTGTTAGATGGCGAAGACATTTTGATGCTTTATACAGAGCGTTATCACGACTACACCATTCCTGGTGGTGGTTTGGATGACGGTGAGGATGTGATCGCAGGTATGGTCCGTGAGCTTGAAGAAGAAACGGGTGCGAAGAACATTCACAGTATTAAACCGTTCGGTATTTTTGAAGAGTTTCGTCCTTGGTATAAAGATGACGCGGATATAATGCACATGATTTCTTACTGCTACTCATGCAAGATTGATCGTGAGCTTGGCGAAACAGCTTACGAAGACTACGAAGTGAAAAACGGGATGAAACCGGTGTGGATGAATATCCATGAAGCGATCGCTCACAACGAAAAGACCATGGTTGAGAGCCCTAAAAAAGGCATGAGCATTGAACGTGAAACCTTTTTGCTGCATCTAATCGCAAAGGAAATGCTGTAACCCTTTTAATAAATCAAAACTGTTTAAAAGTAGAATGTTTTAAACAGTTTTGTTCACCATGAACCAACAATAATTCCTCCCTCCTTTAGTTGAGCTAACCCATCGTAATTTGAGTTTTAAGCAAAACGCCTCCAGTCCGTAAATAACCTATCCGTTTCCAACCAGCATAGAACGTTTCCTTATCTAACAGACTTTCAAGTTGACTAACCTCTCATCAAATTGATTCTTATTTTGAAGAAAAGACCGTTTCATTCTGACTGTAATTTTAATTTAGAAAAATAAGTCTTACTTTTCAATGGTATATGGTGGTTTTAAGACGATCGGAAACTTGGCTTCTCTTTTGCTTCTTTGTATTAAGCAGCTCGCTTTATCGGCACCAACATAATAAACAAAGATGCGAATAGTTTGTTTCAGAGTTAACTGAGACGCTTCTTTAACTTGCCGTTCAGAGTTCACACACTTTTCAAGGAAATCGCTCATGCGAAGAAGAAGTCGAGGTTTACTATGAAATACAAGCAAGTTATTTATCTTATGACGGCCGTTGCCAGTGCCCCTGTCTATGCATCGACGGTAGATTTGGACTTTTCAAATCATGTAGAGGCGACGAACGGCAGCAGTTCGTGGGCTGGGCCAACCTATGATGGATCTTCGATGCACTTCCTCAATGTTGGTACACATGATGGAAAAACAATAGATGCCAAAGTGTCTAGTAGTGTGTTCGGTGATGCGACATTTTTGTTTCATGCTCCTAACTACAAAGTTGGTGCAACACAACCCTCAGGAGATATTGGTTTTCTCTATCAAACTAACTCTGCGGGCTCTGCAGGTCTAACCTATACCTTTGAATTTTATGATGGTACGGATGGCCTCTCAGGTACGTTCTCAGTGCCTTATACACTTCCCGAATTTGACATGATTGGCTATGACATTGATGGCGAACCCGTGCAGTCGGAGCAAGTAAGAGTGTTTAAAAGTGAAGGTTTCTACAGTTATCAACTTGGTAGTGCTAGCGCGAGTTTGACGGCGGAAGAGAGTGCCGATGGAACGTCGGTTCTATTCACCGGGCCAGGTACGAACTATTCGGAAACCGACACCTCCGGTGCTGTAAAATTCACCTACAAGAATACCTCGATTGTAACTCTACAATTTGAAACGGTTACGAGCAGTAGCAGTAGTTTCCCCAACCCGATTTTCTCGGCATTTGACGGTAACTGGGACTTATCTGGATTTACTACGCCAATAGAAAGTTCAGATGAATCTGATTTTGGTGACGCTCCTGATAGTTATGGAACGTTGCAGGCGAGTAACGCTGCTGAGCATGCGATATCTTCCACACTGTACTTAGGTGCTAGTGTGGATGCCGATACAGATGGCCAACCGGGTGCATCATCCAACGGCGATGATTTGGATGTTGGCGGAAATGATGATGACGGAATTGCATTGTTGACGAACCTTGAAGTCGGCTTAGACAGTTTAATTAATGTCAACGTTGTGGGGAGTGGTTATCTGCAAGCTTGGGCTGACTGGGATATGAATGGATCTTTTGAGGATGACGAGCAGATATTAAAAAATCATTCTGTTGTAGATGGAAGCCAAGTCGTCCCTATTCGAGTGGGTGATGATGCTGTCGTTGGGAGCGTACAAACTCGATTCCGTTTAGCGAGTAGCCCTAACATTCCGAGTGACGGTTATGTTGGTGATGGTGAAGTTGAGGACTACGTGTTTAACGTTACGGATCCTGGCACAACGGTTCAACATTCGAATTACTATACAGCGGCCTTCGAAGATAATTGGCCAGAAGTTGGTGACTTCGACTTAAATGACGTTGTGGTTTACTACCGCACCACCATTTTAAGTAAAGAGGACGCAGTGCTTCGAATGGATATTACGGGAACCATAATGGCCTACGGTGCTTCTTATGGTAATGGACTGGGATGGAAGCTTGATGGCTTCGATGAGTCAGATGTCGATCTTCAAACGGCTCGAGTGCAAAAGAATGGCGCGACTCGGGTAAATATTTCGCCGTTTACGGGTGAAGACAAAAGTGTTGCATCGCCAGGAGGAGACCTCGTTGTTGTCGCGTCGTTGAACCTAAAAAATGATCTGCCGATTAACGGTGAGTGTATGTTCCACCGCACTAACCCTTCTTGTAGTCCCACTTTAGAAGCTGACCAAATGACGTTCAGTATTTCTCTGCCGTTTGCTTCTGGAAGCGAGCCCACAGCGAGTTCACTGATGCCATTAAGTGGCTTCGACCCATTCATCTTTGGTGCGGGAGCGGGTTATTACCATGGTGACAGTTTCTCTACATCGCCGGGGAAAGACTTAGAAATCCATACTGCGGACTTCCCACCAACGTCGCGTGGCACGTTAGTGAGTGATTTCTATGGTATTGCACAAGATGATTCAGACCCGTCTAGTGATAAATACTACCGAACGACACAAAACATGCCTTGGGGTATCTTAATTTCATCATCTTGGAATCATCCATCAGAATACATTGATGTTAGTGAGGTGTACCCCGAGTTTGCTGAGTGGGCTACATCAGGCGGTGCTTCAAAACCAACGTGGTACCAAAACCCTAACGCCAACAAAACTTGGTCAACGGAAGATTAATCAGGAGGATTTATGAAAACAATCAAACTAATTTTGAGTGGTGTAGGCTTTGTATTCCTTTCAGCTTGTGGCGGCGGAGGTGGAGGTGATAGTACCGCTTCATCTCCAAGTACTGTCGCTCCTCCGAGCAATACTACGGCTCCGGTCTCCGTTACTCCTCCGAGTAATTCGACCGTTGGTAGCAATAACGTGGTGACACCTGCTCCAGTAGTGATACCGCAGTCTATTAAATCATCTGAGTTATCTATACCGGAAGGTTTTGATTTTTCTACGGAGAGAGAAGTGTCTGTAAACGTTGACGTAGCAAGCTCGCAAAGTTCTCGAGGTTTTATGAGTATTTATACAGAGTTCAATGGTGATGTTGTCGATTACACCTCACAAGTGCTGAGGAGCCCAATCAATCAAGATATTGAGTTCTCTGCAACTCTCCTTTTACCCAATCATGTAGGCTTTGTTGCGTAATTAAATTTAAAGATAGAACAACCCCGTTTCGCGTATTTCT
>NZ_JBGONI010000004.1:0-78494 GCF_041439035.1 Vibrio sp. 1F263
CGGTACATAGATGGGTGTGAGCTCTTCGGCTTTTAACAGCTTGGCGAGCTTTGCAGCGTCTCGTTTGTCGGCTTTAACTCTATCGCCTGGCTTTTTAGGTATAAGTGATGGAGCGACGACATAGCAGCAGTGTCCAAGGCTCGTCATTAAGCGATAAGTCCAGTAACCACATGGTCCTGCTTCATAGACAAAGTGCAGAGTGGCTTTGGGATACTTGGATTGCAGCTGTTTGGCTAATTTAATCAACGCGGACTTATTCGATTTAATACGGCCAAGGTGTAGTGGATTTGCCCCACGATGTTCTTGTAATACAGTGACTTGAATAAATGACTTATGCGTATCTAAGCCAATAAAAATTATGCTATCTTTATTCATGCTAGCCTCCAAATTTAGTTGTTTGACGCACTAATTATGGCTCTGGCTTTAAGCTAACCCACGATATTGGAGGCTAGCACCTTTCGTGGGGGTCATTATGTCTAAGCGTACTTTTTTGATTAAGGGAGTTTGAGTTTGAAAGGTATTTGTTTGTGTGGCGAGGTGTCGTTTGAGCTATCTGGTGCCTTACCTCCGATTTATCAATGTCATTGTTCGCTTTGTCGCAAAGTATCTGGGTCGTCATCGAATTCAGCTTTAATTGTTAAAGCGGATAATTTCAAATGGCTTTCGAGTACAAATTCTATTGGTCGTTATGTTTCAAGTTCAGGCTTTAAATCGGAATTTTGTCAGTGTTGTGGAAGCCCTGTACCGAACCTTAGCTCAAGCAAAGATAAATATTGGGTGCCGGCAGGATTGATGTCCGAAGATTTAGAAACAACAATCAAGGCTCATGTCTATGTTAATTCGCGAGCAAACTGGGATGAGGCATTTATCTGCGATAACGTCGAAGAATTTGCCACAATGCCTTCAGAATCTGAATGGTTGAAACTATCGGATAAACCGTACGCATAACAAATGCATCAACACGATTTGCTACACTCGGCGTTGTCAGTTTGCCTTTAGTTTCAGTGATTAAGGCGTTAAAATTCAGCTAGGTCTGTATCGTAGCAAACGTGTTATGCAGGCGTTAGCTTAAAGGGACGTGAAGCTATGGATGTTATTTCAATAATCATTGTCGTTTTATGCGCAACATTTGTGTTTCCTGCCTTGTTTGGTTTGTTCGAATTGAAAACTTCAAAGCTCAAAGCAATCATCGAGGTTGAGGGTAATCAAATAACGATCCGCAAGCTGGCTGTGGAACGATTCCTTAGCTTAAAAGGCAGCACGATATGTACTACTAGCATTGTCCGTATTCAGTTTGTGAAAGACCCGATTGGAGGGACGTGCGTAACTCTGTTTAATGAATCCGATGGAGCTTTGGACTTTTGGGTTCCAGAGCACTTAATTAAAGGTGTTAAAAGTGAACTTGTGAGTGCTTGCCCGTATGCACAATTCGTTGAAATTTAAGCTAACTAATAAGGATTGAGGTGTTGCGTAGCCAACACTAAATCCCAAGTGTTGAATAAGCCCGAAGCCACTTTATTAAGTAAATTGCGTAATTTAGTTTGAAGGACACATCGCTTTGAGGTTTTTCTCAAGGCAAGCGAGGCCAAGATAAGGTTGCGATAGCAATCTTATTAACCAGTTAGCTATTTTTCGTTTCTTTCGTCGTTACACCTCCTCTATTTTGGTTGATGCCATTCTCCTTATTATCAAATGCCTTTCGACGAACCACACGAGAATAGGCATCAATAGTTGCAGGTGGTTTACCTTGCAGTTTAAGGTTAGTAAGGTGTTGTTCATAAGGAGAGTTATAGCGTTACAAGAGTATGGATGGTAGCTGTTTTACTCTGCCGCGTAGCGGCTTCGTTCAACAAACGAGTATGGCTCAGACGGGCAAGGATATTTTCGATCACATTGAATCAATATATTTTCTTCATATCTCGATAAAAATTTTCGTGCGAGCCGAGAGCTATTAGTTCGAGAGTTACAGTACCATCTTCATAGCTATAACCGAGCAATGTTAATTGCTTAACCATCTTAAATTTATGCACTCTCAAGAAAAACAGGTCACCTTTCTTCTGCTCACCAAGATGCGGATCTTCCATAAGGGCTCGAATAGCATTATCTAGATCCGTTTTTTGGTTCTTGTGTAATTTCTTGACCGCCTTCTTAAAAGTAGGTGTCTGAAGAATGTTGGTAATCTTAGTCAAAAGAGTAAGCCTCTAATTTACCTGCTTCCTTCTCAGCTTTTGCTATGACTGCTTGCTTTACGAACTCATAAGGTAGATCGGGGTTGTCTTCCATCATTTTCCCGATTTTAGCCCAGTGCTCAATTTGTTTTGGTGTAGTGCGGTTTAGTGCTTTAGCCATTATCGCAGCCTTATCAAAAAGATCTTGGTCAATACGTACACTTGCAGTAGCCATAATATGTCTCCTAATTTAGTTTGTATTTATATTGTAGTAAATCGCCACAGGTGTTGCAAATTGCGCCATGACAAGCATTTAAGCAGACTGTTACGCTTGTAATTTTCTACTTGGATTAGTTTCAGTGATTTCGATCGTAGGTTTGAGTGTTTAGGTAGTGTTGTCAGCGACTCAATTAGGCATTATGTGCTTCAGGCAAATTATCTTATGGAGGCAATAGTGAAAGATCCTGATATCGAGTTTTCAAAATGGAAGCTAGAGAGGAAAAAAGGAAGTCTCAGATTTACTGCTCGTACATCATTTCCAGCAATCTTAGGCGTGATGGTAGGTCGAAGTATTGAGCCGTTGTTTATGTCAGAAACAGCTTGGGGCTGGATACAAACTACCGATGTATTAATGAGTGGCTTCTGGAGCTCGATTGGAGCTATCCCCTTAAGTTATGCAATATGGTTTTGGCGTGAGAAGAAGTATAAGCATCATGTCGCTAATCTTCAGCAACGCAGATAACAAGCATTTAAGGCGGATTCTTATATGTACCTCTGGCCAAATTTTATGCCTGTATTTCTTAGCATCAAGCGAAATTGAAATTAGTGGAATTAATATCAAACTAGACTTTGGAAATATCCCTACAGGCGCTTAAAGCGGCCTATTGCTGGCTCCTCCTTTCAGCTCAAGATTGGATTTCGTGTTAACAGCGCTCTGGTTTACTATGGGGTAATCGTGTCGTTCACGTCTTTTAAACGCCGTAATGTTCTACCCTAAAAAGTAACACTTTGTGGAGGTCTGTATGAATATCAAAGAGTCTGATTGGAAAATCTTTTGTGAGATAAAGAGTGAAGCTGCGCAACTGTTTTGTACTCGTCAGCTAGATGAAGCCATCAAAGCGATTACTGATGAATCAGAATCTGTAGGGGAAAGGTTTCACTTTATGTGCGAGTACTCCAAAGAATCTCAAAAGCAAATGAAGCTTATTTTTGATGGCCATTCTCGAAGCCGAGCATTTATCCAACTCATGCAAATGTGCGAGGAAGGTTTGATTGTACCAAAACAATTCGAACGCCTTTCAGAGGAACTCAAAAAAGACATTACGAACGTTCTAGAAAGAAGAGCCTAGCGAAAAAGCGGTCTAGTCTTTGTGTTAGAAAAACTACTGTATAAGTCCACCCTTAATCCACCCAAGCAAGAACGGGATAAAGTGGGGGAGAAGAAAGTTGATTATTTTCAGTGTATTGCGCGAGATTTGAGGCGTTTTTGAGGGCTCAAAAACGGTGAAACCCCGATGTTGGTAGCATCGGGGTTTCGAATTTCTAGATTTCTCGACTGGTAAGATCGATTATCTTTTCTATGCAGAAGGCTGGATTAATCCAATCTTATTCCTTGGTAGGGAATTAGATACGGATGAAGTCCATGTGCTCAACTTTAGGCTTGAACGCGTGACGTTGAACGTCTTGCGGCTTAACCTTAACTTCTGCGCCGTCAATCACTAGAGTGATTGTTTCGTAGAATTCAGGCTTATCCATTTGGTTGATCACGTCAGCGTGAACAAGTTCGATAGCTACAGCTGCTGCTTCGCCACCGTAGATTACAGCTGGGAATTTACCAGCGTGACGTAGGCGGCGGCTCGCACCTTTACCTAGTTCAGTACGTACTACTGCTTCAAATTTCATAGTTTTACTCTCAAATTAGTAAAAATTAACTTCACACCTCAATGCGACCTTGAGTATGTGGTAAAGCTTAGGCATAAACGAGTTCATGCTTAAGCGAGCGCGGATACTAACATCACATTCAAATCTGAGCAAGTCAGAAGCTCATCTCAAAGTGAATTTCCTTCGATAAATGATTCGTTTGGAGATAAAACGTTCACTAACTCTTATTTACCCCATTTTATCGTCTTTTACATTGCCAATCTTATCTATTTATAGCGCTGCTAAATCATCAAGTTAATGAACGGAAAATGAATGTTTGCCTAAGACTTGGTTAAGGCTTGGTTGGTTAATCTTAGTGTTAATCAAACAGCAGAATGAATAGGTGAAAATATGGAACCGGTAAGCATTGTCGTAATTACGCTAAATGAAGAGAAACGCATTAGCCGCTTAATGGAAGAGTTGAGTGTGCAAACCCACCAAGAGTTTGAAGTGATTGTTGTCGACTCGAATAGTGAAGACAACACCAGAGAAGTGGCGCAAGCCTATGAAAACGCGTTGCCAAAATTAACGGTTCATCATATGGAAAGTCGTGGTGTGAGCCTTGGACGAAACACAGGTGCTTCATTGGCGCAATACAACAGAATCCTTTTCTTAGATGCTGACGTGAGCTTGCCCCGAAACTTTCTTGCGAAAGCGCTTTATGAACTAGAGGAGAAGAAGCTTGAAGTGGCGGGTGTGTACATGAGCTCGAAAGGTCTGCCGCTTGTACACAAGTTCGGTTACGGCTTATTTAACGCAGGCTTGTTCACTACCCAGTTCTTTTTCCCGACGGCGATTGGCGCATGTATTTTCTCGACTAAACGCGCGCATGATGAGATCGGCGGTTTCGATGAAGAGATCGTCCTGTGTGAAGACTGTGACTACGTAAAACGTGCGAGCAAAACATGGCGATTTAGATTCCTGAATATGACCTTTGGTTTTGACCCACGTCGTTTAGACCAAGATGGCGTTGTGAAGACAGGCTCAACTTATCTTAAAGCCAATGTAAGACGCTTCTTCAAAGGCGAAATGCGTAACAACGAGATGAACTACAAGTTTGGTCACTACAAAGAACAGTAAGTATTGAGGTTGTTATGTTTGATGGACTAGGGCTGTTTCTGGGGGCATTGGGTGATGCTCTCATTGGCCCAAACCTATTTGTACCGGGAGAGCCCTTCTTTATCGCAGCGGGCTTTCAACTGTATTCAGGTGCATGGATGGCGTTGGTTTTGGTGATGCTAGGTGGCTTGCTTGGTGACCAACTCAGTTATTTCATTGGTTATAAATACGGTGCTAAGGCGCAACGAAGGCTCATTAAGTTTCGCCCTCAAACCAAAAGATTAATTGCGCGCTGCCGCTATCTGGTTGCTCGCAAAGGCACATACATCATTCTTTTTGCTCGTTTATTAGGGCCTATTGCTTGGGTTGTGCCATTTATAGCTGGCTCGCATCGTGTACCGTGGCGTAATTTTAGTGTGTTGGCGTTTATCGGCTTGGCTCTTGGTGGTGGACAGTTCATTGCTTGGGGCATGTTACTGGCGCACGGTGTTGAAAACTTCCCGTGGCTTAATAGCCTCAAGATATTTATCTCTGAGCATAATAGCTTGATCGCCGGTGTGTTCACGGTATTGGTTTTCACCATTATTGGCTATCGGATGAAGTGGCGACGCTTGGTGCTTAAATCCAGTGCGCTGTTGTTGGCGTGGGTATTGTTTGCGAACTACGCTCACTTTTTCTGGAAAGCGGATGATTTTAAGAATCAACCAGAGACGGCTCAAATTGACAAAGTCGACTGGAATTCGGTTACCTATAAAGCGTTCCCAGGCAAATCTTCATTCTACTCGGCACAAGCGATCAACGTACTATATGTTGGAGCAACCCCAAGAGACTTAATGAAACAATTGGGCTGGATAGAGAATCAAACTTTTTCTCGAAATGAGATTGAATGGGCTGGCTATCTCGCATTGCTTAGAGACAAAACGCCCCCAGTGTCCGATTTATATTGGAGAGACAAGCCACAAGATATGGCGTTTCAATTGCCGGGTAACTTGATGAAGCGTAGCCATATTCGCTGGTGGCGTGCTGGTGTTGATGTTCAAACTAACCAGCCTCAGTGGTTAGGTGCAATCAGCTATGATGATGGCCTTAAAGTTACCCCTTACTCCGGCATTGTGACCATACTGCATAACATTGACCCTAATGTTGATGAAGAGCGAGATAGGCTTGCTAATCAGATACGAACGTCATTACCAGATATTGATCTAGACAAGTACCCATTGGCTACGGTGGAAGTAATGAATGAAGATCATGACTATTATACCGACGGTAAGATCTTGATGATCGGAGTAGCAACTCATAATGACAATTTGCAAACTTTAGATGTCGCTGTGAATGAGATATAGATCGACTGGCTTGTGCCTTGTTTGAACTCCCTTCAAACAAGGCTTTGTGATTTCTACTGGACTCTATCTAAAGAAACTTAACCTTCTCTCATGTAACTCCTCAACTATAAATTGTTCAACTTTGACTATGCTGATTAAGGGCGAACAAGCAGCGAAAACTGAGGATAACGTTATGCAAATGAATCCGATTGGTTGGTTTGAAATATATGTTGATGACATGTCGAGAGCAAAAATTTTTTATGAATCAGTATTTAAAGTGACGCTGGACAAGTTAGACAATGAAACCGAAATCGAAGTTGAGATGTGGGTATTTCCTTGCGATATGGGGAACTATGGAGCCACTGGAGCTATATGTAAGATGTCTGGTGTAAAAGCGGGAGGCAACAGCACCATGGTTTACTTCTCTTGTGAGGATTGTGCCACAGAAGCAAGTTTGGCAGCGGCCAACGGTGGCGCGCTACAAGTACCCAAAATGGACATTGGTGAGCATGGTTTTATCAGTGTAGTGAGTGACACGGAAGGCAATATGATTGGGCTTCACTCGATGAGCTAATCATATTGAAGCGAGAAAAGCTTTGTTAAGCCAGAATAAAGTTAAGCCCTAGCGTTGTGCTAGGGCTTATCGTGTTTACTTGGTTTACTTAGCGCGTTTAGCTTACTTAACCTTTGCTTAGTTTTAGTACCAGAGAGGCTTTCAATCCGCCCATAGAGCTCTTGCTGAGCGTTAGGCTACCTCGGTAGCTGTGTGCCATTTCATTCACGATGTTAAGCCCTAAACCTGTTCCCGGTGTGGTTTCATCAAGTCGAACACCACGTTTGGTCACTTGCTCAAGCTTCTCTTCAGGAATGCCTTGGCCATCATCTTCAATCACTAATTCAATGTTGCCATCATCGAGTTCATTCGAATGGACTCGGATAATGCTGCTCGCCCATTTGTAACTGTTCTCTAGTAGGTTGCCGACCATTTCATCAAGGTCGGTTTTTTCGACCGCCACTTCAATTTCAGAGTCTAGCTCATTAATCATGGTGACTTCGTTGGCGGCATAGACTTTATCAAATGCCATTGAGATAGCTTCAACACGTTCACAAGGTGAAGACTTCACTGAAAGAATGTTCATTGCACCGGCCATGCGTGCTCGGCCAAGGTGATAATCGATTTGGCTTTGAATCTGATTAATGGGTTGTTGCAGCAGTGCCTTGTCATCCTCTGGAAGTCGCTCTATCTCATTTTTCAGAACCGACAGCGGAGTTTTCAACGCATGAGATAAGTTACCCGCGTGGTTACGCGCTCGCTCCAATAACTCTTGATAGTGGAACAGTAGGGCATTGAGGTCAGAAACCAATGGAGAAACCTCTTTCGGGTAGTTGTCGCTTAATCCTTGTTGCTCGCCGTTTCTTAACATCACCAGTTCACGTTGCATCTTACTGAGTGGCAATAGTGACCAGCTGACTTGAATACCAATCAACATCAGCACGCCCACAAACAGCAACATCAGAATCAACCAGACTTGACCTGTAAGTTCGGTCAGTGTGGATTCTAATGGGTCTTCATCAATACCTATGGTGATCGTGACAGGATCGTTCAGTTCGGGCAGATAGATATCCTGCTCGATGTAAATCAGCTTTTCTTTCTCAGGCCCTTTGATTGAAGTATGAATCGGCGAACGCTTGATTGTGAGGTCTTTGTCCCATAGCGAGCGAGATCGAATAATCTGGTCTTGAGTAGCGGCTCGCCAATAAATACCACTGTAGGGTTGGTTAAACCTAGGGTCAGACAGACGCTCTGCCATGATGAGGTTACCACTGTCGTTGGTTTCTATGTTGGCGGTTAACTCGTCCATGGTTAGGCTGAGCTGTTGCTTGACGTCATCGACCAAGTAATCGTTAACCAACTTAGGTATTCCGACGCCTGCCGCTAATATCATCGCACCTAGCCAAAAAGCCGCGGCGAGGAGCAAGCGGCTTTTTAGACTGACGTTTTTAAGTGTTCGTTTTTTTAGATTCATACGTTACCAGCCTGTCTTTGCTCATCTTGCTATGAGAACAACAACGATCAGCACAGGCTGTCCACTAATTGGAGATTGCTCTTAGCTTAATTAAATACAGCGTTATTCAGCATTCAGTTGGTAGCCAAGGCCACGAACGGTTTTGATGATCTTTGGTGCGATTTTCTTACGAATACGACCGATGAACACTTCAACCGTGTTTGAGTCGCGGTCGAAGTCTTGCTTGTAGATGTGCTCAACCAACTCAGTGCGCGAGATAACTTTGTTTTGGTTATGCATGAAGTACGCGACAACTTTATATTCTAGCGCCGTGAGGCTAACCGCTTGACCTTGCCACAACACTTTAGAGCTGCGTGTGTCTAGGCTTAAATCACCAATTTGAAGTATAGGAGCAGCACTGCCTGACGCTCGGCGCAGTTGAGCACGAATGCGGGCTATCAGCTCGACCATTTCGAATGGCTTAGTTAGGTAGTCATCAGCGCCTGCATTCAAGCCTTCTACACGCTGAGTAAGCGTGTCACGCGCACTAAGGATAATCACTGGCGTGTTAATGTTTTCGTCTCGAATGCCTTTTAATACGGTTAGGCCGTCAAGCTTAGGTAGACCTAAATCGAGAACGATGGCATCCCACTCTTCCGATGTTGCACGGTAGAGTGCGTCGATACCGTCTTGAGAAAGCTCTGGAACCCAGTCGGCTCCCTCAAGGGTCTCTAGAATTTGTTGGCCCAAACGAGGTTCGTCTTCAACGACTAAAATTTTCATGTATCACTCTTTTTATTGTTATTTATTATTCGTGGGAGTTTTTGATCGCTTCTTTAAAGTTGCGACCTTTAATCATCAGCATTTCTAACGTTTCAGCGTTGTATTCCACTTTAATGATATTGTTTTGGTAATTTATTTTTAGCTCATACACCCAAATATCATCGTCTTCTTCTAGTTCTACTTTAATGATTCGGCCATGAAGGTCGTTTTCAACCGCAGCATACATTTCTGAGAAAGGGCGAATGTAGCCCTCTTGCACCGCTTCATAGACTTCGTCTTGATCTTCTTCAAATTCGATACGGGTTCCCGCTTTATGAACATCTTGTACAAGATCATGACCGTTATGGTGATCATCTTGTGCAAAGCTTGATGTCGAGCCTATAGCTACAGCGATACAGATGAGTATAGCGCTTGGTTTTTGCATGCAGTGGCCTTAGTAAAAGAAGCAAGTAACGACAGTTTAATACAATAAAAATGAATGGAGTATGAATGTGAATACGAGAGACGCTTTATCATTTTAGCAATGTAAAGTGTTGTATCAACGTGCAATTAACCAACCTGATATTCATGTTGATTCATTTGCTCGATAGTAATGCGTTGACGTTATTACATTCCCTTACAAATTACAAATAATTAACATGGTAAACTCGCAAGTATATGGACTTATGGGGCTCTTTTGCCGCGCGATATTTGATTTAATAAGGATTTTAGAGTGCCATTTACAGTGCTAGTTATGTTGTTTTTTTCAGTGCTGATAACGTTCACTAGCCATGCTAATGAGTTAGATTTCAAGCAAATCAGTGATTTCGAATATGGCATGGTAGTGAGTGATTCTTCGGTTGATGCCATCCTATCTAAGGAAGAAGGCTGGAGCTCAATTGTTACTTGTATTCCTGAACCTAATCAGTCGTGTTGGCTTAAGCTTGCACTACCTTCAGACAACCAATCATATGAACATCTAGTTTGGAAATCTCTTTCATCCCGGACCGGCGAGCTGTTTTTTGTTGATCAAGACGGCAAAGTTGTTGGCAATTTTTTGTTTGAGTATTATCGCTCGCTACGCCTGAACAAAAATTTTGAATACAGTCATGTTTTAGTGAAATTTCCTAGAGGTAAGACTGTAAATGCCAGTGCGTTATTTTCGAAAGAGCATCAATTAAAGCAATCACTTGTCATGAAATATGGCGTGATTCTCTCGCTATTTATATTGGCGAGCGCAATATCGTTAGTTTATGTTTATTATGTTTGGCCGATAAAACGAGCTAAAACACTATTTATAACTTGTTATATAGTGCTGTTCTCTATGTTTTATATTTACAAGTTTGGGTTTTTGTGGGATGGGTATGATGATAAAGGAACCTACGTTATAAATTTTTTTAGAAGCGATTACTGGTTCGTTTCTTATTCTTTCTCTTTAGTTTGTGTGTATTTAATGCTTGTTTTTTCAAGTTGCGATAGAATAAATACTAAGCACTTACTGATTTGTTCTTCATTTGTGTTTCTACAGTTCCTTTCAGTTTATATAAACTTTGACGTTATTGTTGGGTTTTTAATTAGTACTATCCTAGCAGCCGTTGTTATAGCATTTTGTTTGATATCAAAAGAAGTTAATAATAAAGTTCAAATAATAATTAGCTATCTTTCCTGTTTTATTATGTCTGTGGTGGTTCTTGAATCATCAATGACTATTTCATTCATGCCTGAGTATTACTATTTAATACAGGCGTTATTCTACTTATCTCACGCTTCTTTTGTATTAGCGTGTGTTTATGATCTTGGGGAATTAAGAGATTATTAATCTGGGCGATTATAAGAAATTGTTGTCTAACTCTGATAAAGATTTCATGACAGGGTTGTATAATCGAAAATCCATAGAATATAAAAAGGTCATTGAGAGTTCTCGTTGCTATTATTACATTGATGCAAATCAATTGAAGTTTCTTAATGATAGTCAAGGTCACCATGTAGGTGATCGAATGATAATAAATTTAGCTATGCGCTTCAAAAAAATAGCCGCACAAGGCGTAGGGATGGCGTATAGAGTCGGTGGCGATGAATTTGTATTAATTTGCCAAACGTCGGTTTCCAACGAGTTGCTAGAATATTTGTTGGAACAGAACCTCACCCAAGAAACAGAAAACGCTTTAAGCTTTAGTTTTGGCCGTTATCGCAGTGGTCCTAATGAATCTGTCGAAGACTGTATCTACAAAGCTGAATACTGTTGCCGTAAAGCAAAGTCCAACAATGAATCTTACCAAGATTGGCAGCAACAAGACGGGGTCATGCTCTATAGCTTACCGAATCTTAGAGTAGAAGCAGTTGAATTACTTAACTCGGATAGGTTGCTTTGCTTTGCTCAAAACATTCATTCTTTAAAGGGTGTTGCTTCGAGCTATGAGCTACTGTGTCGTTTAAAAATGGAAGACGAAGAGGGGCGTGAAAAAATCGTTTCTGCTGGTGAATTGCTCGATGTTGTAGCCTCTCATGGGCTTGAGAAGGAGCTCGATTCTCGTATGCTTACTTACGCAATTGGCTTACTTGAGCATTATTCAACTATTCAATTGTCATTAAACTTCTCAGTTAAAACCATTTTCGATATGAGTGTTATCGATCGTTTATGTCATCTACCCCCTTATATCCGTTCCCGTTTATGTGTTGAAGTGACTGAGCTTGTTTTTTATCGTGCAGATGAGAAGTTTCGAAAAATAGTAGAGCGACTACAACACCACCAGATAGTAGTTGCCTTAGATGATTTTGGTTCAGGTTATTCATCGTATTCAATTTTATCTGAAGGCTGTTTTGATACGATCAAGCTTGATGGTTCGCTTGTTGAAAATATTAACAGTTCTGATTTTAAGAAAAAAATGGTGCACTCATTAGTTGAGTTGGCAGAAATGAGCCAAACTAAAGTGGTTGCAGAACGTGTTGAAACAATTGAAGAGTTAAGAACTTTAGAAACGCTAGGTATTGACTTTATTCAAGGCTTTTATATTCATAAGCCAACTTTAGCCATTGAGATTTTTGATAATATGGCTAAAGAGGCGCGGGAATCAGAAAAAGCTGAGCGCAATCTAATTTGTGGTTTAACAAGTTAACTCATGTATGGTCATTAGAATGTGAATAAAAGGAGTATAAATACTCTTTTTATTAATTCTGTTGATTATTGGGAGCCTATTGCTTGAGTTCATCTTCGAATATCTTGTCTCTCATTTTCCAAAAGCGCCCGACTTTACGTGCAATGACGAATTGAGGTGGGCGGAATCGATGTTGGTGAGCGACCACTTTCGTTGGTGAAGATTCCTCGAAGGGGCGGTGCCTGTCTGCAAGGTGAGGGCGAACAAACTGATCCTTAAAGTTCTGTTTCTGTTTCTTGGTGGTTAATGACCAAAACTCATGCACTTGTGCTTGGTTTTCTCCACGGTAAGTGACCTTAAGCTGCGACTTGCCTTTTTCGTCCTTGAGAACGTTAAGGTCCATTTCTAAACACTCAAACACCAACGCATCTTTGAGGTTTAACGCTTCCTTAAGCTTTTTATCTGGGTCGACCAAGGTGGCATCACACTCATGACAAATGCGCGCGGCAATGTCGTTGTCAGCGCCGCATTCACCACAATACTTAGCACGAAAACGATAGTTACAGTGTTCGCGTTCTCCCGTGTCTTCATCGGTAAAGTAGCCTTGGCATTTACGGCCAAAGTGCTCGAGCAAGAAGCCATTGCTGTCTAGCTTGCCCCAGAAGTTATTGTTGAAGCCGCATGCAGGGCAGGGGATGGTGATGATTTCACTGTCTGAGTCGGGTTTTGGGTCGCCCACTTCAGGTTGATAAAGGTCGTAACTGTTGCCCGCATAGTCGAGCACTAAACACTCTTTTTTACCTGGAGACAAACGCAGGCCTCGACCAACAATTTGTTGGTACAAACTGATGGACTCTGTTGGGCGCAAAATCGCGATTAAATCCACATGGGGCGCATCAAAACCTGTGGTTAATACCGATACGTTAACCAAGAACTTGATTTTACGTTCCTTGAAATCACTGATGATTTGGTCACGTTCGAGTGTCGGTGTGTCGCCGATTACAATTGAAGCTTCTCCTTCGGGCAGTAAACCAAGGATCTCTTGTGCGTGTCTAACGGTCGCAGCAAATACCATGATGCCAAGCTTGTCTTTGGCCAGTTCAATGATTTGATCGACAATTTGCGGGGTAGCGCGTTTAGACTGCTCGATCACCATATCGAGTTCTGATTCTTTATAGCGCCCCGTACTTGCCGGCCTTAGTTGCGAAAAGTCATAGCTCAAAACGGGCGCATCAATCATGCGTGCTGGTGTTAGAAAACCTTCGTCCAACAAGTAACGAATCGGCAGTTCGAAAATACAGTCTCTGAAAAATCTCGGCTCTTCAGAACGCACTTGGCCACGTGTGTGATATTGGTAAAGCCACCCCATACCAAGACGATAAGGCGTCGCGGTCAATCCAAGCACTTTTATACCCGCATTATTTTCACGTAAGTGAGTGATCACTTTTTGATAGCTGCTGGTCTTTTCATCTGGTACGCGGTGGCATTCGTCGATAACCAATAATGAGAACTGATTGGAGAATGAGTCAAGGTTTCGAACTACGGATTGAACTGAAGCAAACACCACTTGTTGGTCTGTCTCTTTACGCCCTAAACCGGCAGAGAAAATTGAGCCTTTTAGCCCATAACCTTCATACTTTTCATGGTTTTGCTCAACGAGCTCTTTTACGTGCGCAAGCACTAGAACACGACCTTTAGCGAGCCTTGCTAACACTGCAATCACAAGGCTTTTTCCTGCGCCTGTAGGCAATACAAGAACAGCCGGTGTTTGGTGTTTTCTGAAGTAATGAATCACTGATTTTACTGAGTCAGCTTGGTACGGGCGGAGTGTATACATATCGTGTCTTGTAAAATGAAAAACAAATAGTGTGAAATAGCTCAACTAATTGAGCAAAGGTGACTATAATACCCGACTTAGATTAGTTGAGGTATTCATGCGTTTAGATAAATTTCTGTGCGATGCGTTAGGCGTCACTCGAAGAGAAGCAACACACTTATTAAAATCAAAAGCAGTGACAGTAAATGATGTCATTCAAAAAAGCGGCTCACTTAAGGTAACTGAAGAGTGCGTTGTGGAATGGCAAGGCAATGAGCTGAATGTTCACGGCCCGCGTTACATCATGCTTTACAAGCCAGAAGGTTTTGTTTGTTCGCATGAAGATGGTTCAAATCGCACTGCGTTTGAATTACTCGATGAAATCAAAATGGACAAGCTGCACTTTGCAGGTCGTTTAGATGTTGATACAACGGGTCTTGTCTTAATGACAGACGACGGTAAGTGGTCTCACCGTATCACATCGCCAAAGCACAAGTGCGAGAAGATGTACCGAGTGTGGTTGGTTGAACCTGTTGAAGACGATTACGTTGAAAAGTTCAAAGAGGGCATCCAGCTTAAGAGCGAAGACGGCCTAACACTTCCAGCACACCTTGAAGTACGTGCAGAGCGTGAAGTGTTGCTAACGATTCACGAAGGCAAATACCACCAAGTAAAACGCATGTTTGCAGCACTTGGTAACAAGGTAGAAGCACTGCACCGTGAACGTATTGGTGAAATCGAGATGGACGAGTCTTTAGAGTTGGGTGAATACCGTTACCTAACACAAGAAGAAGTAGACTCTATCTGGAAGTAATCTTTTCTACCGTAGATGTGGCCGACCAAGGATAGCGTCGGCTGATTATTTTGACTGGTACTAGGACAGTTTCAGCCATTATTACTATATGTTCATGTATGTGTGCGCATATTCGTGTATCACTGTGCGTATTCGTGTATTGCTATGTGTGTATTCGTTTGCTGCGTGCATGCTCGTGTTCAAATAGAACTTAGTACTTAGTCGGAGAGTTATGCAAACGTCTACCTCACAGACCCCAAGCTCACAATCACAAACGCCTCAGTTAGGTTGGATGCTATTTTTGGTTCTGGGCGCTATTGGTGCTTTAACACCACTCGCCATCGATATGTACCTACCTGCAATGCCAACGATCGCCAAAGATCTCGGCGTTACAGCGGGTGAAGTACAAATCACACTCACAGCGTATACCGCAGGTTTTGCATTAGGTCAGTTGTTACATGGTCCGTTAGCCGACAGTTATGGTCGCAAGCCTGTTCTACTGATTGGTGTATTCTTTTTTGCGGTCGCGTCTGTTGTGAGTGCGACGACTCATGGCATTGAAGCGCTAACGTTAGTTCGTACCGCTCAAGGTTTTGCGGGTGCGGCGGCGGCGGTAATAATCCAAGCCGTTGTGCGTGATATGTTCGACCGTGAAGATTTCGCGAGAACCATGTCGTTCGTTACCTTGGTGATGACGGTTGCACCACTTATCGCGCCGATGATTGGTGGTTACTTAGCATTGTGGTTCGGTTGGCGTTCAATCTTTTGGGTGTTAGCTATTTTTGCAGTGATTGTGATTCTCGCGGTGATAATCAAAATTCCTGAGACTCTGCCTGTTGAAAATCGTCAACCATTGCGCTTTAAAACCACGATTCGTAATTACGCTCGTTTATGTAAAAACTCGACCGCTATGGGCCTAATTTTTTCGGGTGCGTTTTCGTTCTCTGGGATGTTTGCATTCTTAACCGCAGGCTCTTTTGTCTACATTGATGTCTATGGCGTACGTCCTGACCTGTTTGGTTACCTATTTGGTCTGAACATTGTTGCGATGATTCTGATGACGACAATCAATGGTCGAATTGTTAAGAAGGTTGGCTCTCATACCATGCTGAGAGCCGCGCTGGTCATTCAATTATTGGCTGGCGTCGGTTTACTGGTTGGTTGGTTATTGGATCTCGGGCTTTGGGGTATTGTGCCGTTTGTGATGCTATTTATTGGCACCATTTCTACTATCGGCAGTAACTCTATGGGTCTATTGCTCAGTGGTTATCCAAACATGGCCGGTACGGCTTCATCGCTTGCGGGAACATTAAGATTTGGTACTGGTTCTGTCGTTGGAGCTATCGTTGCGATGCTGCCAAGTGACAGTGCTGGGTCTATGGCTATGGTAATGGCTGCGTGTGCAGTAATGTCAGCATTACTATATTGGACATTAGGAAAGAAGGCATAATGTCAAAATACTATATTGAAATTCAGAAGTTAGTGAATGATGCGCTAGGCGAGCTATATGCTCTGCACAAAGCAGGCAAAGCGATTGATGCGCCTATTGCGAACAACCTTTATCTAGTTCGTTGGGTAACGAAGGCGATTAAATCCCAAGCTTATGATCGCGTGATTGTGCCTGATTTGGTGCGTTGGCAGAAGCAGGGCCGTTCAAAGGGCAATAACTCTGATTTAACTTTTACCTTCAAACGTATTTCTGCGTTTTACGGACGTTTTTTCCCTGAAGGCCAAGAGCCTAAAGCGCTAAAAGACAGTGATGTTGAAGCGTTCATGGACAAAATGTACGAGATGGGTTGGAGTGTATCAAGTGAAGACGAGCTAACGACTGGCGGCAAGATTCAATTCTTCACCGATGGTGAGCACTCTTTTGCTTTGTGTGGCAAACAGTGTGACGACTCTTTCGACGGTGAGCTGATGGTTAAGCCAATGAACTGGTTTGTTCGTGGTAACCACGCAGAGTTCATTCAAGCAGCGATGGAAGCGGGCTTTATGCTTCACAAAGTGACGGACTATAAGTCTGCGGTGAAGTATCACGGTGAATACATCGTGTATCCAGCTAACCAAGGCAACCAACTTGCAGAGATCCCAATTAGCGTTATTGGCTAGTAGCGGATTCGGGATGCGAGATGAGAGATACGAAGAGCGGAACTATCCGCTCTTTTTTTGCCTCTCATAGCGCGTGTCGCAAATTTGCTGTTAAGTCTTTTCGCATCTCGACAGACGAATCTGCTTTTAATCTCTTCGCATCCCGTATCCGCTTTTAATCGTTTCGCATCTCGTTACTCGAATCCCGGATCCGCTTTTAATCTTTTCTCATCTCGACACTCGAATCTCGCATCTGCTCTTTAGCCTGCTTCTCAATCGCCTTCACCATGCCTTTAAAGATAAACAGGTGAGCTGGCATCATCGCGAACCAATACAGTAAGCCTAAAAAGCCTTTTGGATGCCACCAAGCTGAAATGTTCAGTTCACGAGAATCACCGTGGTCAGATACGGTAATTTCGAGTCTCCCCAAACCGGGGCCTTTCATACCGAAAAGCAGAGATAGAAACTGATTCTCTTCACAGCGAATAACCTTCCAAGAATCAATTTTGTCACCGACTTTTAGGTTAGGGCCTTCTGGCATTTGTCGAACAGGTACACCACCGCCAAAGATAAGATCTAACCATTCGCGTGTGCGCCATAAAGCGTTAGCGAAGAAGTAACCCTGTTTTGGGCTTCCTATCTGCTGTGCAACATGCCAGAGGGAATCTAAGGATGCGCTTGAGGTGATACTTGCCCCTGTTTTCTTCGGGTAATAGCCATACCCAGCTTGCCAGCGTTTGAAGGCGGTCTTATCAAAGCCCCAAACATTACTTTTCACGAAGTTTCCTTCAGCGTGAATCGCTTGCTC
This sequence comes from Vibrio sp. 1F263, assembly GCF_041439035.1. Lineage (NCBI taxonomy): Bacteria > Pseudomonadati > Pseudomonadota > Gammaproteobacteria > Vibrionales > Vibrionaceae > Vibrio > Vibrio sp. 1F263. Next base: position 17,838 of record NZ_JBGONI010000004.1, read on the forward strand.
AACCATATTTTCGAACGAGATAAGCTTCTGAGGGTACTTTTCTCTAATGATGGTCGAACTGGCAATAAAGTCATGCTTTAAGCCCGCGAGAAGCGCTCTGCCTATGTTAGACGGAACAGAAGTCACAACACCTAGCCAATATGACGCAATTGAGGGCGTGAGGAGTGACGTCGCCCAAAGCCTGAGTGGGCGATCGGCAGTTTTTGCAATATGAGCAAATTGATTTCGATAAGAGACAATGTCTGGCCCGCCAACTTCGAAGGTTTGGCTTTCGCTAGGCGTGTCCTGTGCGAGTTTTAGCAGATAGTAGTTCAGGTTCTGCAAGGCAATAGGGTTGGCTTTAGAGTCGACCCATTTGGGCGCAATCATGATAGGTAAGTTGTACACGAAGTCTCGCATGATCTCGAACGCCGCAGAGCCAGGGCCAATGATGACGCCTGCTTGAAGTTCGGTCACCGGTACTGGTCCTTTACGAAGCAGTTGTCCGGTTTGTTTTCTCGCTTGAAGATGCTCTGAATCACCCGTTTGGGGCTGAAGCGAACTGAGGTAGATGACGTGTTGGTTTTTTGGCCCAAGAGCCGAAACAAAGTTACGAGCCAAGTTGAGTTCGTAATCAATGAAATCATGGCCTTCAGCCATTCCATGTACAAGAAAGAAAATAAGGTCAAAGTCAGGGACGAGCGCTTGTGTCGCAGCTTGATCTGCGAGATCAAGGTATTCAAGTGACAAGTTGTCGTGAGGCTCGGTTCGTGCTTTTAAATAGTCGATATGCCTTGCTGCTGCTGTGACTTGATAGCCTTGCTCAAGCAAGAGAGGGAGGAGCTGCGAACCAACATATCCAGAAGCGCCTAAAACCAGTACTTTCTTCATTGTTACTCCATTTATATCTGTGGTTAAAAACCGAACATTGATATAATAGCGCGATATTTATCTTTATTCATCAATACGTTCCGTTTAGGTATCTCTATGTTGCTCTCTTCAATTATTCATCACACTCGAGGTGATTTTGTTCGTAGGCTTATTGCGATTGCTTTGCCTATTGCTTTGCAGAGCATTATGTTTTCAAGCCGAGGCTTAGTCGATGTGTTGATGTTAGGTCAGCTTGGGGAAGCAGACATTGCGGCAGTGGGGGTTGCGAGCCGTGCAATGTTTGTGACGACCATTATGCTGGTGGGTGTCACTACGGGTGGTGCACTTCTTACTGCTCAATATTGGGGCGCAGGTAACAAACAAGGTGTGCGAGAAAGTACCGCACTTACATGGTTGGTTTCGACACTATTTGCGTTACTAACCATTGTTTTCTTCGTTTCATTTCCCGCACAAATCATGGGCGTGACGACTGACTCCCAAGAAGTGATCAACCTTGGTGTTGAATACATTGTTATCACCTCGTTTAGCATGCTAGCTGTATCGTGCGTTAGCAGTATGGCTGTAGGTTTGAGAGCGATGCACAAACCCGGGCTAAGCACCTTCTTCAGCGGTATCGGTATCCTGTCTAACGTGTTCTTAAACTGGGTGCTGATCTTCGGTAACTTAGGCTTACCTGCGCTTGGAATCAAAGGTGCGGCGATTGCGACGGTATTGAGCGGTGCCATTGAAGTGGCGACCTTATATGGTTATCTTTATTGTTCAAAGCATCTCTTGGCTTTCAAGTTATGCGATATAAAAGCAGCAGCTTCGATTGAAAAAGTGGTTCGCTTCTTAAAGTTATCGCTGCCGACGACGTTTAACTTTTTGGCGTGGGCGGGTGGCTTATTTGCTTACCACGCGATCATGGGGCAATCGGGCGTTCAAGGACTGGCAGCACTGTCAGTGATGACGCCGGTTGAATCTATCTCATTGAGTTTACTGATTGGCCTTTCGAATGCGGCAGCGGTTCTGGTGGGTAATCAACTTGGCGCAAAGAATAATGAAGCGGTTTATTACCAAGCGTTAGGCTTAACGATTTTGTGTTTCTTGACCAGTATCGTGGTCGCGATTTTTCTTTACTTCGTACAAACGCCAATACTGAATGCTTTTAGTGCACTGACGGAAGAAACCAGAGCCCTCTCAGAAAAGTTCATTCTAATTTTAAGCGTGGGTATTGTTATCCGATCGGTACCGCTGACTGTCATTGTTGGTGTGTTGAGAGCGGGCGGTGATGTGAAGTTCTGCCTTTATCAAGACCTGATTGCCCAATGGGTGATCGGTATTCCGCTCGCCGCGATTGCTGCTATCTATCTGAAGTTTCCACCTGAGTGGATATATCTACTTTTCCTCACTGAAGAAGTACTTAAGTGGGGTGGGTCGCTCTACCGCATGAAAACAAGAAAATGGATTAAAAACTTGATAGGAAATTGAAGTAGAGCGCATCAACCCCATCACTTTATCGTTGGTGTGTGATCTATCTTTCAAAATACTTCCTCCTAACAGGGAATTAGTGTAGATTCTCATTCCAAATTCTAACTAATGTGAGCTGTTTAATGTTAAAGCTGTCAGACCTGTGTAAAGGCTATGTCGATGGGGGGGAGTTTCACCCTGTTTTGCAAGGTGCTGAATTAACATTAAACCAAGGTGATCAGCTGGCATTAATGGGAGAAAGTGGCTCTGGTAAGAGTACTTTGCTGAATCTTATCGCGGGTTTAGACCTCGCCGATTCAGGTGAAATCGCTTTCCCTCACTTCGATATGCACGACTCGACCGAGCGTGACCGCACCGCTTATCGTAGAAACAACATCGGTCATATCTTCCAGCAATTCAACTTGCTACCAACGCTTAACATTGCCGACAACATCCGTTTTTGCCGCCAGTTAAAAGGTTTACCTGAAGATAAGGGGCTCTGGAGACAGATTCTTTCTGCTTTAGACCTGATGCCTTTGCTTGGTCGTTACCCTGAAGAAGCGTCTGGTGGTCAACAACAACGCGCAGCGATTGCTCGTGCTCTGTACATGGAACCTAAAATTCTGTTAGCCGATGAACCGACGGGAAGTTTAGATGAGCGTAATGCAGAAGCGGTAATGCGTTTGCTGACCTCTTTGGCCCGTCAATTAGAATGTACCTTATTGCTGGTGACACACAGTGAGAAAGTTGCATTGCATATGGATGGCAGAATTCGCCTACAAGGAGGGCAACTGCATGTTATGGCCCGTAGTTAAAGCGCTACTTGGTCACTATCGACGTTACCCACTTCAGATTATCTTGGTATGGCTTGGTTTAACCCTAGGCGTATCACTTTTGGTAGGTGTTACCGCTATCAACCAACACGCCAAGCAAAGTTATACGCATGGCGAAAAACTCTTTTCGAATCCTCTTCCTTACCGTATTCGACCAAAACATAACGCGAATAAAATCCCGCAAGGTTTTTACATTCAGCTTCGTCGTGAAGGCTTTCAGCAGTGTTCTCCTTTTGACCACCATAGTATCACTGATGAAAATGGTGCAAACTTTATGCTTATTGGCATAGACCCTGTTTCTATGCTTCAGCTTCAGCCTGGTGCTGCCCTAAAAGAACTCACCACGTTAGATCTCATGAAACCACCATATCCGATCCTAGTGAGTGATGATCTTGCTGAACATATGGAATGGAAGGATGGGGACTACATTCCACTGATGGATGGTTCAGAGCTAGGTCCAGTGGTTGTGGACCAAAATAACCTGATTAATGGTACAAGGTTGATTGCGGATATATCTTTGCTCCGAATGCTTAAACGCAGTGCAGGGCTTTCCGTGATTGCGTGCTCAGACATGTCTCCTGAGAAGTTTGAACGTCTTAAAAACATGTTGCCCAATGGTTTGACAATCTCTCGCAGCTCTAAAGCTGAGCTTGAGTCATTGACTAGCGCTTTCCACTTAAATCTAAAAGCGATGGGCATGCTGTCGTTTGTCGTTGGCTTGTTTATTTTCTATCAAGCGATGTCGCTGTCTTTCATTCAGCGCCAACCACTCGTCGGAATCTTGAGACAAACAGGTGTGTCTGGTTGGCAACTGACTAAAGCGCTTTGCTTAGAGTTATTGTTATTGGTTCTACTGAGCTGGATCTGCGGTAATGTATTCGGTGTTATGTTGGCAAACCAACTGTTACCTGCCGTTTCTTCGAGTTTAGGTGATCTTTACGATGCGAATGTGGGCTTAACCCTTAGCTGGAGTTGGCGTTGGAGTGGTTATAGCTTATTAATGGCGTTGCTTGGTGCATTCCTAGCGTGTGCATGGCCATTGGTTCGTTTGCTGAGGTCGCAACCGATTCGTTTGTCATCTCGTTTATCTTTGATGCGCTTTGCTGGCACTGAGTTTACTTGGCAAGCATTGATTGGTTGTGGTTTCTTGGTTGCAGCTGTCGCTGTGTATCAAGCCCCACAAACGCAAGAATCTGGTTTTGCGATTATTGCCCTGATGCTCGTCAGTGTGGCTTTGTTTACGCCTTTCTTGATGTGGAAGCTGTTCAACAGTTTGTCTTATTCACTGCGTTGGGTTCGTGCTCGCTGGTTCTTTGCGGATGCCGCTTCAAGCATGAGTTATCGTGGTGTGGCGACAATGGCGTTCATGCTAGCGTTAACAGCGAATATTGGTGTAGAAACCATGGTGGGTAGCTTTAGGGATACCACCGATAAATGGCTAACACAGCGCTTGGCTGCAGACCTTTACATCTACCCAACCAACAACGCCGCTGCACGTATGAGTAATTGGCTGTCAGAACAGCCTGAAGTCGATTCAGTTTGGTGGCGTTGGGAGAAAGATGTCGCTTCCCCTGTCGGAAGTACCCAGGTGGTCAGTACTGGTCCTTCTGAAGGAGAATTAGAAGCGCTGACGATCAAGTTAGGTATTCCGAATTACTGGTACCACCTGCATCATTCGAAAGGTGTGTTGATCAGTGAATCGATGTCTCTCAAGTTAGGGATTCGCCCAGGCGACTATATAGACCTTTATGACAGTCTTGGCTCTGGTTGGCAGGTTGTCGGTGTTTATTACGATTATGGCAACCCTTACCATCAAGTCATGATGTCACATCGAAACTGGCTATCTGGGTTTGCTGGACGCGGAAATGTCGGTCTAGGCGTCATACTCAAAGATGATGTCAATTCCGTAGGACTTCGAAGTCGATTGGAAAGCGTATTCAGGCTTGGATCTGAGCGTATTTTTGATAATAACAATATTCACAGTCAGGCGATGAGAGTGTTTGATAGAACATTCGCGATAGCTGATACATTGGGTAACATCACTTTGGTCATCGCGGTCTTCGGCATCTTTTTCGCGACGGTTGCGGGTGAAGTGTCTCGACAAAGGCATATTTCATTGCAACGTTGCTTAGGGGTCTCGGCAAAAGAGCTGATTTTTACAGGCAGCTTGCAGTTGTTTGTGTTCGGACTTATTTCTTCCTTGATTGCTATCCCGCTCGGATTGGCGTTAGCCAGCTTGATCGTCGATATTGTCATTAAGCAGTCTTTTGGGTGGTCACTCGAATTACAAGTGATTCCTTGGGACTATTTGCAGACATTTGCGTGGGCCATGGCAGCATTAATGTTAGCTGGTGCATTGCCAGTGATGAGAATGATTCGGAACACACCGATGAAATCACTGAGGGATGCGCTTTAATATGCTTCAACGAAATGGCTCAAAAAAACTCAGACACCGATTTGTTTCTGCTCTATTACTGATTGGTTTCTTTGGCACTATTTTAGGTGTCTGGGCTTACTATTCCTATTTTGTCGATGTTGGCGATAAGGGCGAGAATGAGGTTAATTCAGTACTTGTAAGTGAGCACTTCAATGTGTTTGAACCTGTATTGCCAGACCGAGGCGTTTCGTTGCCTCGTGATTTCCAGTTCCACCCAGAATTCCAGCATGAGTGGTGGCATTATTTTGCGTCTCTAAAAGGGGATGATGGGAAAAAGTACTCGGTACAGTGGAGCTTCTTTCGTATAGCAACTGACGAGAGAGAAACTCGGGGGTGGCAAAGCCCACAGGCTTATATTTCAAATGTTGTGATTTCATCTGAATCTAAGATTTGGAAAGAGCAGCGTTTGGCGCGTGGCGGCATTGGACAGGCGGGTATGACCAGTCATCCATTTAGAATTTGGATTGATAACTGGAACTGGCGTGCTCTGGGTAACACACCGTTTCCAGGTCGCCTTCAAGTACAAACCGATACGTTTGGCCTTGAACTCGACACTATTGCGAAAGGGCCATACGTGCTCAACGGCGATAACGGCTATCAGAAAAAGCACGACTTATTGCCTGTCGCGTCTTATAACTTCAGCGCTCCGTTTTTATCTTTGAGTGGGGTTTTGAATCTCGACGGTGTAACGAAAGAAGTCGAAGGTACTGCGTGGGTGCATAAAGAGTGGGGCAGTGGCTTACTCGGAGTCGGTCAGCAAGGCTGGGATTGGTTCGTGTTTAATCTCGATGACGGTACTGCACTGAGCATTAACCGATATCGCCATAATCAACAATTGCCTTATGTTTTTGGAACATTGGCAACTCGTTCTGGCAAAGTGTATCAGCTAACGGACTCCGACATTTCTATCAAGCCATTACAGAATACGACGCTAATGAATGGTAGAAGAATGCCGCTCCAATGGATTATTAACGTGCCACAACACGATATCAATCTCACTACGCGTATCAAACGTAGGGATATGTGGCTGCCTTTTGTCATACCCTATTGGGAAGGGCCAATTATGGCGAGCGGAAGCCATGAAGCAACAGGCTTTATGCAGTTAACTGGCTACTAAAAAACACCTAAGGCTATCATTTGATAGCCTTTTTTTATGTTTGATATTCCGACAACCCTCGAATTATTTGTGCATACAGCCTTGGTGAACTCATCTATACTTAATTCATGGTGCATAACAACATTATGGAATATACGACGTATTGTTTAGTATTTGTAGGAAAAACCGAAGTTAAACATCCGAAGAAGTGATTATCTATCGATAGAGCTTGGATATAAACTCGTGGTTATTCTTTGTTATTCGTTTATTTAAATAATAAATATAAGGGCGAAATCATGACCGACGTCATCCGTGACTTCTTTAAATTGGAATCTGCTGGCGGCATCATACTAGTCATCGCTGCGGCGATCGCAATGTTTGTAGCAAACTCACCATTGAACGAAATGTACCAAGGGGTACTGCACAGCTATGTTCTTGGTATGTCTGTATCACACTGGATTAACGATGGCTTAATGGCTGTCTTCTTCCTTCTAATTGGCTTAGAAGTTAAGCGCGAACTGTTAGAAGGCGCATTAAAGTCTAAAGAGACAGCAATCTTCCCAGCTATCGCAGCGGTGGGTGGTATGCTAGCTCCTGCACTTATTTACGTGCTATTCAATTCAAGTAACCCTGAAGCGCTTCAAGGTTGGGCTATCCCAGCGGCAACTGATATCGCTTTCGCATTGGGCATCATGGCTCTTCTTGGTAACCGTGTACCGGTAAGCTTGAAGGTATTCCTACTAGCGTTGGCAATTATCGATGATCTAGGGGTTGTTGTTATCATTGCACTGTTCTACTCAGGTGATCTATCGACGCTTGCACTAACGGTTGGCTTCATTGCAACTGGTGTGCTGTTCATGCTAAACAACAAGCATGTAACTAAGCTGAGTGTTTACCTTATTGTTGGTGCAATTCTGTGGTTCGCAGTGTTGAAGTCAGGTGTTCACGCAACATTGGCTGGTGTAGTCATTGGTTTTGCTATCCCACTGAAAGGCAATAAAGGAGAGCGTTCTCCGCTGAAACATCTAGAACATGCTCTGCACCCATACGTCGCTTTTGCAATTTTGCCAATCTTCGCATTTGCAAATGCAGGTATCTCACTAGAAGGCATCTCAATTTCAAACCTTACAGGCATGCTACCTCTTGGTATTGCTATGGGTCTATTGGTTGGTAAGCCTCTGGGTATCTTCCTATTCAGCTGGGGTGCTGTGAAAACGGGCATCGCTAAGCTTCCTGAAGGTGTGAACTTCATGAACATCTTCGCGGTATCTGTGTTGTGTGGTATTGGCTTTACGATGTCTATCTTTATTTCATCGCTGGCATTTGGTCCAACGAACGCAGATTTTGATACGCTTGCTCGATTAGGTATCCTGATGGGCTCAACGACCGCAGCTATCTTAGGTTACTTCCTGCTAAGTATTTCTCTACCGAAAACTAAGCATCAAGAAGTAAAGCTATAATTGGTAGGTAAAAGCATAATCGGTAGTAGGTTCGCTTAAGAGGGAGCCTACTCACTGAGTAACAAGTCAATTTCTGAGTAGCAAGAAGAGTCACAGAATCACCTTTACGATTCATGTGACGACAAAGAACAAAAAGCCGTGATGGGTAACCCTATCACGGCTTTATTGATCTTGAAGCTAAGCTGTATTTGTAAGCGAATTTACCTTACATCTTGCGCTTTCAGTGATGATGTCACGTTACTTTTCTAGTGTGGTAAAAATGGTCCACTCTTCAACGATCTGCTCACTTAACCCAACTACGGTCGCGGTTACCTTACGATTCAGTGCGTGTGAAGTAGGATCGTCACCATCGTTTTCTAAGCGTTCTTCACCATAGCCAACAATTCTCACGCGCTCTGGTTCTATACCATTCGAAAGTAACTCATCTTGTACATTGTTTGCTCGTTTCTTTGACAAGTCTAAGTTGTATTCGTTGGAGCCCACTTTACTGGCGTAACCTTGGATTTCAATTGAAGCGCTTTTGTAGTTTTCAAGAAACTCTGCCATGGTGCTAATTTGGCTAGAAAATATTGGGTTTACTTCAAATGAGTCATGAGCAAAGAGTATTTTCAGCTGTCGTACTTCTTCTGCTCGAATTGTTTCACCACAGCCATCATTGTCGACTTGTGATGTTTCTGGTGTACCAGGGCAGGTATCTCGCGCGTTTACTACACCATCTTTATCATCGTCTTGTAGATCGGCAATTTGTTCAGCTTCGGGCGTCTCGATGTAGGCTTCTCGCTGCTGATTGGAGCAGGCAAATAAAGTCATCGTTAATACGGGAAGTAATAAGTAAGTTATTTTCATCATTAATACTCCACGGCCGTTGTCCACTCTTCTGGTATGTCGACCAGTAGAGCGTTCAATAAAGAACCTGTAGCGTTCATCACTCGGTATTTAGCGTACTGCTCCGAATAATGGGCATCCAGATAATCTTTGCGTGCTTCAAACAGTTCGTTCTCAGTATTGAGCAGGTCAAGCAGAGTACGTTTACCTATTCGGTATTGTTTTTCATAGGCGATAACGGTTTCTGAAGCTGAATCAACATGGTCGGACAAAAAGTTTTTCTGTTGCAGTGTGAGATCTAAGGCGCTCCATGAGAGGCGAAGTCCTTCTTCGACTTGGCGATAAGCACGATCTCTAAGATCTTTCGCCTTATTGAGTTGGTAAGCAGAAGCTTCTGAATTGGCGCTGTCTGCACCACCGTTATATAAGTTATACCGCATTCTCAACATTGCGAGCGTCTCTTGACTTGAACCTTCATCGCCTCCTGCATCATCACGCCATGACTGAGACGCTTCGATAGAGAATGTAGGATAGTTTACGCCTTTGGACTGTTTATATTGAAAATGTGCTGCGTCGACATCTGCCGCCGCTATTTTAATTACAGGGTGTTTATCTAAAGCGTCAACTAGGGCATCTGACAATGACAGTGGAATCCAAGATATGTCGGCCCTTGGGTAAATCAGACCTAGCGGTTCTTGTCCTACAACTCTTCTAAATTGGGTATGTGTGTCGATCAAATTATTCTGGGCGGCTAATAAGTTACCATGAGCTTTTGCAATCCTAGCTTCTACTTGCGAAACGTCTGCGGTAGAACCTATGCCTGAACTCGCTCGTTTTTTTATGTCTTTATAGATTTTCTTGTGTATCGCAAGGTTACTTTCTGACAGCGCCAGTACCTCAGTCGCTTTTACTGCGTCGAGATATATTTGTGTTACCTCCAGTGCTTTGTCTTCGGCATCGGCTATCAATTGCAAACGAACTGATTCAGCTTCTGCAGCGGTACGGTCAATATCGTTCAGAGTCGAAGAACCATCCCACAGCAATTGAGTGAGGGAAATCGTTGCTTCCTTTCTTGTTAGATCCGTGTCTGGACCGTTATTTGGTGCAGGGTTTATACCTTCATAACCAATACCGGCATCAAGGTCGATACTCGGCCTGTATGCCCCACCAGAGGCGTCATTACGCTTTTTCACGCTCACATATTCGTTAAAGATGCTTTTTATCTCTGGATTCGTTGCCAGGGTAATAGCCACAGACTGTTCCAGAGTTTGAGCGGCGAGTGGTGCTGCAGCAACTAAGCAACACATTATGGATAATTTAAACAATTTCAAAGTAGCTCTCCTTCTACTTTCAATGCCTCATCCGTTTCCCAACCTACGTTTACCGTTGAATTGAGTGAATGGTATTAAACGAAGCTTAGGACATTTGCAAAAAAATGCGAAGTTTGTTGGTTTTTTTTGAATGTAAGTCGCTATTGCCATTGACTAATTTAAAAAGCATCGCATTTCCACGCATTTAGTGAGTTGATTATCAATAATGCCACTACTAAATTTATTGTAGGAAATAGCCACAGCGTAGAGCGGGATTGGATCCGCGTTTGGTGTGTTCTGGGCAGAAGTGGGAATATGGATATGGGAAATATCAACCTAAGTATACTAGGTCTTGCGAACGGCGTTATAGTGCTCGACGCTCAAGGCCAAGTTAGACGTTTGCCTCCGGGCGAGCAACCAGCTGCTAGCGACGTCATTGTCACTGTCGAAACAACTGAAGAGAGCGTGCCAAACGTTTCTGCACGGTTTGTCGATGACCAAGGTCAGCAAAACGTGATAGACACTGATGATGCGATCGCTCAAGTTCAACGTGCTATTGAAGAAGGGTTTGATCCAACAGAATTGGGTGAAGAGTTTGATGCCGCCGCGGGTGAGCAAGGCTCAAGTCTAACCAACAGCGGTAGGATTGAACGTACAGGGGCTGAAACTCTTGCTTCAACAAACTTTGAAACTGACGGACTTGAATCTCAAGGGTTGTCCGAAACGCAAAGTATTGCTCTTTTCGATATCATTGCTCTTGCGCTTGTTTCAGGTGAAACCAACGTTATTGAGTTTGAACAGGATGAGCCTATTGAAACCGGGGGCGCTTTAACCATTGACGATCCGGACGTTACCTTTATCGCCAAAGATGCGGAAGGCGAAAATGGGTTCGGGTCTTTTGTCGTTAATGAGGATGGCTCGTGGACATTCGTGGCCAACAGTCCATTTGATGAACTTGCTGATGGCGAGCAAATTCAAGATACGACGACAGTGCAAACCTCCGACGGTGGCGAACAAGTCATCACCGTCACCATCATTGGTACTGATGATGCGGCAGTCGCCACTGATGATTCAGGCAGTGTGACCGAGGACATTGATGTCGATGACATCACCAACCAATTAGTGACGTCTGGTCAGATCGTGATTACAGACGTAGATAGCGACACTCCTACCTTTTCAGCTGATGGTGAGTTTAACCTCGTAGGTTCAACAAACGACTCACAACTTGGCGTATTGAGCATCGAACCTGATGGCGCTTGGACTTACGTAGTCAATAACGATGACGTGCAGTACCTAGACGACGATGAATTCGTAACTGAGGTTTATACCGTTACAGCCAGTGACGGTACCACGAGCGAAGTAACTATCACCATCAACGGTGCCGATGATCCATCTGATATAACCGTTGGCGAAGGTGATTCAGACACAGGTGAAGTGACTGAGGATGTGGATGTTGACCAAGATAGCAACAACTTAACAACCTCCGGAACGCTAACCATCACCGATGTCGACGATAACGACGTCGCTGCTTTCGAACCAAACGGTGTGTTTAACCCAGAAGGTTCGACCAATGATACCGCTCTGGGTTTTTTGACCATTACCGATGGTGGTGAATGGACTTACGTCGTCAACAACGATGATGTGCAATACCTTGACGACGATGAGTTTGTCACCGAGGTTTACACGGTTACTGCAATAGACGGAACCACGAGCGAAGTGACCATTACTATTAACGGTGCCGATGATCCGTCCGAGATTACCGTAGGAGAAGGTGACTCAGACATGGGTGAGGTGACGGAAGATGTCGATGTCGATGTTGACCCGGAGAGTAACGACTTGATGGCGACGGGAACACTGACGATTACCGATGTTGATGCTAATGATGTGGCGGCTTTTCAACCTAACGGAACGTTTAATCCTGAAGGTTCGACCAATGATACTGCGTTGGGTATGTTGACCATTACCGACGATGGCGAATGGACTTACGTCGTAGACAACGACGATGTGCAATATCTCGATGACGATGAATTTGTCACCGAGGTTTACACGGTGACTGCGATTGACGGAACCACAAGTGAAGTAACTATCACCATCAATGGTGCTGATGATCCATCCGAAATTACTGTCGGAGAAGGTGACTCAGACATGGGTGAGGTGACGGAAGATGTCGATGTTGACCCGGAGAGTAACGACTTGATGGCGACGGGAACACTGACGATTACCGATGTTGATGCTAACGATGTCGCGGCTTTTCAACCTAACGGAACGTTTAATCCTGAAGGTTCGACCAATGATATTGCGTTGGGTATGTTGACCATTACCGACGATGGTGAATGGACTTACGTCGTCGACAACGATGATGTGCAATATCTCGATGACGATGAATTTATCACCGAGGTTTACACGGTTACTGCGATTGACGGAACCACAAGTGAAGTGACCATCACCATCAACGGTGCCGATGACCCATCTGAGATTACGGTTGGGGAAGGTGACTCTGACGTGGGAGAAGTGACAGAGGACGTCGATGTCAATGAAGATACCAACGAACTCTCGGTGTCTGGTACTTTAACGATTACTGACGTCGACACCAGTGACATGCCTGCATTTAAACCTAATGGCGTGTTTACCCCTGTTGGATCTACTTATGCACTTGCACTAGGTATGTTAACGATTACACCTGAAGGGGCATGGAGTTATGTCGTTGATAACGATGCGGTTCAATACTTGAACGATGACGACACGGTTATTGAGCGATATGTCGTCACCGCCATCGATGGTGTAGAGCATGTTATCGAGATAACAATCAATGGTGTCAATGACGCACCTGAAGCGACCAGCTTTACGGTCGTTAATGATGAGGACGCGATTATACCTATCCTCTTCGATTCTGAAGATGGCGGCATGCCAGATTACATCTCAGATATAGAAGATGATCATGACGACATTCCACTTAATATTCGGATAGAAAGTTTGCCAACCAACGGCAGCCTTTTGTATACCGATGAAAATGGCGTCACGAGAGAAATTGTGCAGTCTGACGTCGACAACGGTGTGTTGTTTGTCCCAAATAATATCAGCTTCGTTGCCGGGCCAGGAGAAATGTTTGAAATGGGCTTCAGTGGTGACCCTGACGATATGCCAGAGCTCGTTGATGGTTTCTATAATTGGGGCGTCGCGGTGTCACCAACCGAGAGACTTATTACCCTAGATAACGGCAATACGATTACGGTTACGATTGAAGACAACAATAATAAGCCTTTGAAACAGTATCAAGGTGAACAGTCTCATGTCGGTTTTGGTATTGGGGATACCGATGGTAGAGGTATGAACAAACAGGAGACCTTAGTCCTCGATTTTACGAATAATCCATTAGGGGTCGTTGATTTTGGTCTAGATGGTTTGGGTGGTTCATTTAACACTAATAGTAATGTTTATGTTGAAGTACTTTATACTTTCGCTGACGGTTCTACTCACACAGATCAGTATCAAAAAGATCCAGGTGATACTGGTAATAGCCAACTCCTTTATGAATTTAGTTATTCCTCACCAAATAAACCAATAGTTGGAATGGAGCTTTCATCAACGGGAGGAAGCTGGGAGTTACGTTATGTCCAAGGCAACGAGGCGGTAACCGATGATCCTCAATTTGACTATGTCGCAGTAGATTCAAATGGCGCTGAAAGTACAGTCGAAACGGTGACGGTTGATATTGAAGAACCACAACAATATAACGTGATCAGTGCTGCGAGTAACGAGCCTTTATTTGCGGGCTCTGGGAATGATGTGCTTATTGGTGATAGCGATGACAACATTTTCACCTGGTTAGACTCTGCACTCGATAATGGTACAGACATCATTAAAGACTTTGAGCTTTATACCAATGGCTCTGGTGATTTGATCGACCTCAATGATCTAATTGAAGACCCACAAGATGAAACTCAAATGGCCGAGCTGCTTGGCATGATTGAAGTGTCTGTTGATGGAGACGATATCGCACTATCGATTCCAATCAATGGCGGCAGTGATACTCAAACCATAGTGGTTGAAGGTATTGCAACGGAAATGGGAGCTTCGGTTGATCTCGGCAATGATCTTTCGGTGCTAGCCGAGTTAATCAAAAATGATGCTGCCTAGTCGGAGCGTGAAATGCTTTGAACTTTAATGTAATGAAAGCCTTCGGTTTCGAGGGCTTTTTTGTGTCTACTATTAACCTAAAAAAACACCGTGATCTTAGACAAAAAAAAGCCCAAACCAACACGGTTTGGGCGGATACAAGTATAGGAGTTAATAAGGAAAATGCAGTAATTAAGAAAACAGTGAGAAACAAGTTTGACGGCCTGTTAAACATCTAAATACTCTGTTTTCTACTTAATTTATGACCCTCGATTATCATTTCAGTTCCCCAAAAAATTCATTAATTTTCTCTTTTTAATTAAACGCGTCTCTATTCAATCGCTTAGAACGTAATGCTTATAACTGGTACGACCAATTTGTGAAAATGTGATGTTGCTTGCTTGTTAAATAAATGTTCTAAGCGTATATTTCAAACAGTTGTTTAATACGAGTGATTGAAATGGCACCAAGAAGTACAACCAAAGACAAAATCTTAGATGTGGCTGAAGGCTTATTTGCTGAGCACGGTTTTAATGACACCTCTTTACGCACGATTACGAGTAAAGCCAATGTCAATCTTGCTTCAGTGAACTACCACTTTGGCGATAAGAAGACTCTGGTTCGTGCGGTACTCAATCGTTACTTAGAAGCATTTATGCCAGCATTGCAAGATGCACTAGTGAACTTAAATTTGAACGAAACGTATTCTATGAGTGACGTGTTTGAGTCTTTAAGACAGCCACTAAGGGCACTCAATGATGTAAGGCCAAATGGTACGAGCCGATTTATGTTGCTTATCGGCAGAGGTTACACGGATGTGCAAGGTCACTTGCGTTGGTTCATTACAACTCGCTACAGCGAAGTACTGACTCTGTTTACCAACTCAGTAATGAAAGCCAACCCAAACCTCACTCAAGAACAGTTATTTTGGCGATTGCACTTCACCCTAGGGACTTGTGTATTCACCATGGCATCTAGCCAAGCTCTAATAGAAATTGCAGAGAATGACTATGACAGAAAGATAGATGCTAAGGCAGTGGTCGATATTCTTATTCCATATTTGGCCGCTGGCATGTCAGCAAAAGAATAAAACAATAAAAAGCAAAATATTCACAAACAATATAGTGAACAAAAGGATCTGAACTATGAGCTCTCTAAGACAAAAATGGGTAAGTGACCCAGCTTTTAAACTCTTTAAAAAAGTACTACCACCCCTATCTAGCACCGAGAAAGAAGCGATGGAAGCGGGTAGCGTGTGGTGGGACGGAGAGCTGTTTTCTGGTAAACCAGATTTCACTAAGCTTCACCAGTACCCAAAACCTCAGCTGACAGCAGAAGAGCAATCGTTCATGGACAATGAACTTGAAACTTTGCTCGCTATGCTCGATGACCACAAAATTGTGAAAGAAGACCGAGACCTTCCTGAGGAAGTATGGAACTTTTTACGCAAAGAGCGTTTCTTCTCGCTAATTATCGCGAAAGGGTACGGCGGCCGTGAATTTTCGGCGCACGCCAACTCTACAATTGTAACTAAGATTGCAACGCGTAGTATCAGTACCGCGGTTTCGGTAATGGTTCCAAACTCTCTTGGCCCTGGTGAGCTACTGTCTCACTACGGAACTCAAGATCAAAAAGACTACTGGCTTCCACGTCTAGCTGACGGTACAGATATCCCTTGTTTCGCACTAACAGGCCCTGAAGCAGGTTCTGATGCGGGTGGTATCCCTGATGTCGGCACTGTGTGTATGGGCATGCACGAAGGTAAAGAGACACTAGGCATCAAGCTTAACTGGAACAAGCGTTACATTACGCTAGCACCAGTGGCAACGGTACTTGGTTTGGCTTTCAAACTGCACGATCCAGAAAAGCTACTGGGTGACAAAGAAGACATTGGTATCACTTGTGCGCTTATCCCGGCAAACCACGAAGGTGTTGTGATTGGTGAGCGTCATGATCCACTTGGTCTTGCGTTTATGAATGGTCCAACACGCGGTCACGATGTATTTATTCCTATGGAATGGCTAATCGGTGGCGCAGATTACGCAGGTAAAGGCTGGCGTATGCTGGTGGAATGTCTATCTGCAGGTCGTGGTATCTCATTACCCGCACTGGGCACGGCGATGGGCCACCTAACAGCGAAAACGACCGGCGCATACGCTTATGTTCGTAAGCAGTTCGGTATGTCGATTGGTAAATTTGAAGGTGTTGCAGAGAGCTTAGGCCGTATTGGTGGTTTAACGTATCTATTAGAAGCGACTCGTACACTGACAACCACTTCACTTGATATGAAAGAGAAGCCGGGTATCGTAACGGCTATCGCGAAGTATCACATGACAGAGATGGCTCGTACTATTCTGAATGACTCAATGGATATCCATTCAGGTCGTGCAATTCAAGATGGCCCAATGAACTACTTGGCTGCGCCTTACCTAGGTATTCCAGTTGCTATCACAGTAGAAGGTGCGAACATTCTAACTCGTAACCTGATGATCTTCGGTCAAGGTGCGACACGTTGTCACCCATACGTATTGAGCGAAATGGAAGCGGCAGCGAACCCAGATGAGAAGCAAGGTGCAAAAGACTTTGATAGCTTGTTGTTCAAGCACATCTCACACGCAACTAAAAACACGTTTGGCGCTTTTGGTGCAGCACTGACTGGCTCTAAGTTCATTAAAGCCGACATGAGTGGTCCAACAAAGCCTTACTACCAAGATTTGACTCGCTTGAGCCGCGCACTTGCAGTGAGTGCGGATTTCGCAATGCTGACGCTAGGTGGCGAACTGAAACGTAAAGAGCTTATCTCTGCACGTTTGGGTGATGGTCTAAGTTACCTATACATGGCGTCTGCTGCACTTAAGAAGTATGAAGATGAAGGTCGCCAACAAGCTGACCTAGACTACGTACACTACGCGGTTCAACACTGTTTCCACAATGCGGCTAAGTCGTTACAAGAAGCGTACCGTAACTTCCCGAACAAGATGGTTGGTAAAGTACTTAAAGGTCTAGTTTTCCCTGTAGGTAACCACTTCGAAAAACCAAGTGATAACCTAACAGTTCAACTAGCAGAAAGCTTGATGACTCCGGGAGCACACCGTGAACGTCTGACTCACCTTTGCTACATCGGCAAGGAAGAGGATGATAGTGTTGGCCTTATGGAGAACGCGTTCAATGCGATGTACAGCATCAAGCCTCTGGAGCGTAAGATCTTTAAAGCAGTGAAAGAGGGCAAAGTGGCTCGTAAAGGCTTGTTGGCAGACAAACTGGCTCAAGCACTTGCTGCTGACGTTCTGACACAAGTAGAAGTCGACCAAATTGTTGCTGCTGATAAACTGCGTTACACAGCGATTCAAGTTGATCACTTCAGTCATGACTTTAGTGAAACTTTGACGCGAAAAGAGTTAAAACCTAAGCTAAATAGCGTTGCTTAGATAACGAAATGATAAAAGGCACCTAATAAGGTGCCTTTTTTGTTTTTGTCGTAGAAGTCGCAATAGAAGCGTTAACAAATGGTGACTTAGTCGGCAAATATCAGTTGAGTGCTCCAACCACTTGCATTTTCACCACATTTTTACAGAAATTAGATGCCATTTGCGCACGAAACTCTTATCCTTAACCTGATTTTTTAAGGAAGTTGAATATGATCATCAAACCTCGAATTCGCGGATTCATCTGTACTACAACACATCCAGTCGGTTGTGAAGCTAATGTAAAAGAACAAATTGCTTACACAAAAGCTCAAGGCCCAATCGCAAATGCACCTAAACGTGTACTCGTTGTTGGCTCTTCAAGTGGCTACGGCTTGTCTTCACGTATTGCGGCTGCATTTGGTGGCGGCGCTTCAACTATCGGTGTTTTCTTCGAGAAAGCCGGTACTGAGAAAAAGCCGGGCACAGCTGGTTTTTACAACTCAGCAGCGTTCGATAAGCTAGCTAAAGAAGAAGGCCTGTATTCAAAAAGCCTTAACGGCGATGCTTTCTCTAACGAAGCTAAACAGAAAACAATTGACCTGATCAAAGAAGATCTAGGTCAAATCGATATGGTTGTGTACTCACTGGCATCTCCAGTGCGTAAAATGCCAGAGACTGGCGAAGTGATTCGTTCATCTCTTAAACCTATCGGTGAGACTTACACATCTACAGCGGTAGATACAAACAAAGATGCGATCATTGAAGCAAGCGTTGAGCCTGCTACTGAAGAAGAGATCAAAGACACTGTTACTGTAATGGGCGGTGAAGATTGGGAACTTTGGATCAACGCACTTTCTGAAGCGGGTGTTCTAGCTGACGGTTGTAAGACTGTTGCTTACAGCTACATCGGTACTGAGCTAACGTGGCCAATCTACTGGGATGGCGCGCTAGGTAAAGCTAAGATGGATCTAGATCGTGCAGCATCAGCGCTTAACGAGAAACTAGGCCAAACTGGTGGTACTGCGAACGTTGCTGTTCTTAAGTCAGTTGTGACTCAAGCAAGCTCTGCTATTCCTGTTATGCCTCTTTACATCGCTATGGTGTTCAAGAAGATGCGTGAAGAAGGCATTCACGAAGGTTGTATGGAACAGATCTTCCGTATGTTCAGCCAACGTTTATACAAAGCAGATGGCGGTGCAGCAGAAGTTGATGAAGTGAACCGTCTACGTCTAGACGACCTAGAACTTCGTGATGACATTCAAGAGCATTGTCGTAACCTATGGCCTCAAATCACAACTGAAAACTTAAAAGAACTGACTGACTACGTAGAGTACAAAGAAGAGTTCTTGAAGTTGTTCGGTTTCGGTGTTGATGGTGTTGATTACGAAGCTGACGTTGAGACAGCTGTTGAATTTGATGTAGCTGACATCTAATTCAAACAATCGAATCAGAACGAAATAGGCGCTCATTGAGCGCCTATTTTTTTGTCTGTAGTATGAGGAAAGTAGTATAGAGATGTGGGATGAGAAAAGAGATTAAGTAATAAAAAATGCACTAACTCAAAGATGAATTAGTGCATTTAAAATATCTAATCTAAAGTGTTATAACGCTGAATAAACTAGCTAATGATAATGATAAAGGTACCCGCTAAGGTCATCAATATATTGGCTATCGCGTACGTACCCGCGTACCCCAGAGCTGGGATAGTTGAACGAGCGTGGTCATTCACTATGTCCATCGCCGGAGCACAGGTTCGTGCGCCAATGATGGCTCCAAACAACAAAGCTCGGTTCATCTTCAGTGCGTAAGCGCCGACTAGGTAAGCGAAGAATACCGGTAGTACACTCACGATAAGTGCTATCCCGATAACTTGCGGACCCACTTGGGTCAAATGCTCAAATATCTTACCACCGGCGCTCAAGCCGATACCGACCATAAAGAACATCAAACCGAGATCTTTGACCATATTCAACGCCCCTTGAGGAACGTAACCGAAGGTCGGGTGGTTCGCTCGTAAGAAGCCAAGCATGATGCCCGATAGAAGAAGACCAACCGCATTACCTAAACCAAATGAGACTTGTCCGAATGTCATGGTGATCAAACCAAACAAAATACCCAGAATGAAGAAGCTACAGAAAGCCGTCAAATCGGCCATTTGGCTGTGAATCGAGATGAAACCAATTTTTTCTGCAAGGCCGTGAACACGGCTCTTTTCACCACTGACTTGTAGTACATCACCTTTAGAAAGTACGATGTTTAAGTCCATCGGCATTTCAATTTGAGCTCTTACTACGCGGTTAAGGAAACAGCCGTATTCGGATAAGTTTAAGTCAGATAAACGCTTACCCGCGATGTTGTCACTTTTAACGACGATCTCTTCTTCAACGATTCGTAGATCGAGAAGGTTACGGTCAAAAACTTCTTTGCCGTTTCGGAAACTTGGATCAAGACGAGCGTGGCTGTCAGGGAAGCCAACTAATGCGATTTCATCACCTTCTTGCAGAATGGCATCGCCATCAGGGTGGGCAAGAATACCATTACGTCGGATCCGCTCGATGTAGCAACCAGTTTGGCGATAGATGCCAAGCTCACGAAGGTTCTTGCCATCAGTCCAGGTAATTAGTTCTGGTCCCACACGATAAGCTCGGATAATGGGTAAGTAAACCTTACGCTGGCCAGAGGTGCCTAGGCCACGCTCTTGAGCTATTTGTTCTGCAGAGTCGTGTAGGTTTACTTTCTGAAGCTTTGGAATAAGGCGGGCAAACATAATCATACTGATTAAGCCGACTAAATAAGCCATCGCGTAACCTACAGAGAGGTTTTCTATGACCAGACCCAGGTCCATGTTTCTTGGCACTTCAGCTAAACCTGAATTGAGTGCATCTTGCGCACCAACTAATATTGGTGTTGCAGTTAGTGCTCCCGCCATCATGCCGGCGGAAAGTCCGAAACCAAGACCTAAATATTCGCTGCAAAAATAAGTAAGGGCAATAGCCGTAGAAAGTACAACGAGGCTAAGAATGAGGTAATGCTTACCATCTCTGAAGAATATACCGAAGAAGTTGGGCCCAGCTTCAATACCTACACAGTAAATGAAGAGCATGAAGCCAATCGTGAGAGCGTCGGCGTTAAAGGAAAAGCCAAGATGTCCCATGATAAGAGAAGTAATCAGAACACCGATTGAATTTCCTAGTTGGAGACTACCGAAACGAATTTTACCAATGGCGAGGCCAATAGATAACACAACAAAAATGAGAAGGATGGGGTTTTGTTTTAACAGCAAGACAACGTCGATATTCACAGTGATTGCTCAATAATTAGCGTGAAACACAGGATCAGTTTGAGGAATGAATTGTATCTAAATATAAATAAATTATAAGTGCTATTTTCAATTTTATTCGATATTGACCTTAATCTTACTCCGGTTGAAAAGTTGTCATAAAAAAGCCCGCTGCAATGAGCGGGCTTTATATCAATCATACAGTCTAACTATCTTATTTATTAGCTGTTTAAGGCGTTAGCCTCGATTTTCGTTTGAGAAATCCCAGCTTAGTCGAAAAGACCTAGGTTTTCTTTTGCGTATGCTTCAAATTCTGTGCAGCCGCCAATGTGATCTTGGTCGATGAAGATTTGTGGCACTGTGTCTACAGGTTTACCAACAGTCTTCTCTAGGTCAGCTTTGCTGATGCCTTCAGCGTGGATGTCAACGTAACGGTAGTTGAAGTCATCGCGTTTAGCTTTAAGAGTTTCAGCATGCTCTTTTGCGCGAACACAGAATGGACAAGCAGGGCGACCAAAAATAACTACAAACATTTAATTTCTCCTAAATACGGGATGAGGCTCGTTAACTCATTTATGTTAACTATTCTTTTATGAATGCCACTCAAAATTTCTTAAAACCAACTATGCCTCAATGGCATGGGGAAATAAAGATGGAATTGCCTCTTAATACGATAGGTTTTGCCTATCAGCGCAAATATTAATCATAAAAGGCTAGAGTCTTGTTTATTGGCCACTGTCATCGTGAATTCTCCTCAGTATTAGTATGTGAATTACCCCTAAGATTGCAACTTTAGTCGATATTTAGTGCGACAAGTTGCACCTTGTCAAAAAAATCAAACGCAGAACGAGGCATCCTTTATCTAGGTATGGAACCATATTCTGTAAGCAGTCTGAAGTAATGATGTTTTAGTGCATTCGTATTTGGGGTGCCGGGATTGTGTTGTAAATACGAAAATCAAATTTCAAATTTCAAATGTGAAATCCAAGAGACCAATTTCCTAAAAACCAAGAGTTCGCAGTTTTGTTCGGTCATAGGCGCAGGAGGCACCATGTTTCAATTTATGACATCTACAAAGATCATCTTTGGTGATGGAGCACTCTCCGCTTCATTGTCTCTCTTTAATCAATACGGTTACAGCGTGCTATTGGTGACTGGCAATACATTAGAGCGCACTTCAATAGTCACTGACTATCTCGATGCACAGAGTATGCGCTATCAACACATTGCCGTATCCGGTGAACCTAATATCAAAATGGTTGAGGAGGCTGCTATTTCTGCACGTCGATTTAAGCCAGATATGGTTGTCGCTATGGGGGGCGGTAGCGCCATCGATATGGGTAAAGCGTTAGCCGCGGTTTTACCTAACCAAGGTAGTTTGTATGACTATGTTGAAGTCGTTGGGCGTAATGTCCCTCTTAAAACCAAACCGCCTCCGTTCATTGCGATTCCAACCACAGCGAGTACCGGCGCTGAGGTTACTAAAAATGCGGTGCTGAAATCAGGGCAAGACCAAGTGAAAATCAGCCTTAGAAACCCAGACATGCTGGCTGACGTTGCGATTGTTGACCCAACCCTAACTCATGGTACGAATCTGTATTTATCGGGGCGAGGTGCTATGGACGCATTTACCCATCTAATGGAAGCCTATGTGTGCGGTGAACCGAACCCACTGACTGATATGATCTGTGAAGAAGGCTTACGTAAGCTGAGTGGTTCTGTCATTCAGGCGTGTATCTACGATGAACCTCAAGCGCGTTCTGATCTCGCGTTTTCCTCTATGTTAGGGGGAATAGCGATAACTAACGCCAAACTTGGCGCTGCGCATGGTTTGGCTTCTGCGCTAGGTGGCAAGATATCTGCACCACACAGTGTTATAACAGCGCGCTTAGCGCCATTTGTGATGATGGAGAACATCGCTGTTGCGAAAGAACAGCACAGGAGTGACATCCTAGCGCGTTATCAGCGAATTTCTCAGATAGTGACAGGTAACGTAGAAGCAACAGAGGAAGAGGCAATTTCTTGGTTGTCTGAAGTGTTGGATACGCTCAAGCTTCCAAGTTTACTGGAATTTGGTGTCTGTGAAGCCCAGTTTGATGAGGTGTCTGCCGACGCGCTCAAGTCGGTGGCGATTAAAGGGAACCCTTTACCGCTGAACCAAGAACGACTCGTACATATTCTTCAGCAGGTTTGTGAGAAGTGTGACTGTGGAGGTGAATACCATGAGACAGCCTCGATGAATCAAGGTGCTCAACGTGCCCCAGAACAGGTTACGGAGTCGAGTTTTACCATTATCAACTCTTATGCGTCTGAAAATAATGTAGTAGAGAAAGGTAATAGCTGGACGATCTAATAGCAGAAAGTAGAAAGCACACATAACGAGAAAGCTAAGCTAACGCGGGACAAATAAAAACGGAGCTCTAGGCTCCGTTTTTCAATTGAATTTAATTCTTAAGCTTACATCTTAACAGATTAGAACTGAGAGTACTTTTCGTAACGTGAATCACGAAGTGACTCTTTTACTCGTTTCAGGTTCTCTCGGAAGCCAGAACCACGACGAAGCGTAAAGCCTGTTGCTAACACATCGATAACCGTCATCTGAACAACACGACTTGCCATTGGCATGTAAACGTCAGTGTCTTCCGGTACATCCAATGAGATAGACAGAGAACTCGCTTTATCTAGCGGAGAGTCTTTTGCTGTGATAGCGATAACTGTCGCGCCGTTTTCACGAGCTAAGTTCGCAATCTCTACTTGGCTTTTAGTGCGGCCAGTGTGAGAGATCAGAACAATAACATCGTTATCACTGCAGTTAATGCAGCTCATGCGTTGCATCACGATGTCTTCGAAACAAGTGATTGGGATATTGAAACGAATGAATTTGTTTTGCGCATCTTTGGCTACAGCAGAAGAGGCACCCAGTCCGAAGAACGAAATGCGTTTTGCTTGAGTCAGTAAGTCAACCGCTCGGTTTACTTGCATCGCGTCTAAACTGTTTTTAGCAACATCTAGACAAGCCATAGTTGATTCAAAAATCTTATGCGTGTAAGCATCTGGGCCGTCATCTTCTTCAACATTACGGTTCACGTAAGGTGTACCGTTCGCCAAGCTTTGAGCTAGGTGAAGTTTAAAGTCAGGGAAGCCCTTTGTGTCTAAACGACGACAGAAGCGGTTAACTGTAGGCTCACTCACGTCAGCCATTTTAGCTAAGGTAGCAATGCTAGAATGAATTGCAGTTTGAGGGGAAGCCATGATGACTTCGGCTACCTTACGCTCAGACTTGCTGAAATTTTCCAGGTTTTTTTGTATTTTTTCTAATGTATTCATAGTGTTCACAAGGGTATAGAGAACAACTTGCTAGTTAATATCTTTTACCAGGGGGTATGGCTGAAACAAATATAAGAAAATACAAAACCAAACTTATATTCGGTATTGTAAATTCTACTGCATCAAATAGATATCAAGCTAACTAGCACCATAGAGTCAGTATAAACCCAAGATACTATTCACTAATACAAAAACACGGCATCAATGCTTAAGAATATGACAAACCTCAACAAAATTTTAGAAAACTACAGAATTGGAAGAGGATTAGAGCAAAAAGAATGCAAATTGAGTATGAACTGACAGCTAAGTTACATCAAAAAGAAAGAAATTTTCAATTTAATGCAACTAAAATTGAATGGCTAGGCGTTGATTAGCTTAACCAATTTGGTGATTTTACTCATCAAATTGGGTGCTAGTTTAGAGATTTCACGCTGTTCTTCAAGCACTGAAGAGAGAATATCGTTGCCCGTCAGTGGATTTGCTAATACTACACGGAAAACGATGATTGGCTGATGCGCCCATATTTCGGGGTTTAAGCGCGTTCGCGATACGAAAGACTTGCCCGTTTCACGTTGCTTCTTCTGAATAAACTTGGTCAGTTCATTCAGTAGCTCATTCAGTTCAACACGCTCTGGTGCTTTAGCCTTGAGTAGTGCTGCTTTGACTGATTCAGGCACATAGCGATAGGTCAGTAGGCAAAGCTCAGGCTCTGAAACCAGTTCGAAGTCGTTTTGATCTTTAATCAGGTCAGCAAAGTAGCGCGCTTTATTGATGCTCTGGTCGATTAGCAGTTCATACCCAGGGCGACTGATGATGTGCATTGAGGCGTAGACTAACATTGCCATACCTGAACGAGAGCCTTCTAACGTATGGCTACCTAAGTCTTTTGAGCCTTTGCGAAGGATGTATTGAGCATGATGTTCGATTGCGGTCATCGCATCTGGCTTCTTAAACAAAACCATGCCAGCACCCATAGGGATATAAAGCTGTTTATGTGCATCAATCGTAACTGAATCAGCCAATTCAATACCATCAAGTAGGTGACGATGGTTGTTCGACATTAGAGTCGCACCGCCCCAAGCGGCATCAACATGGAAATGACAATCGGATTCAGCACACACTTCTGCAATGTCTCTTAGAGGGTCGATATTACCGGTTTCGGTTGTACCAGCCACACCAATGACAGCGAAAGGCTTTATCTTATTCTGCTTGAGCTGTTCAATCTTGAGTCTTAGATCGTCAGTACAAATGCGGTTGTCGTTATCCGTTTTAACAGACACTAGACCTTCTTGACCAATACCAAGGACATCCGCTGCTTTTTTCAGAGAGTAGTGACCACGTTCAGAAACCAAGATAGCAAGGCCTTCGTAGCCGTAGTGCTTCATGGCTTTAAACAAGCCTTCTTTTTCCACACCTTTGAACGAACCTTGTGCTTTTAGCGCGTTGTTACGTGCAACCCAAAGCGCTGTTATGTTCGCGATGGTACCGCCAGAACAAAACGCTCCTAAAGAGTGGTTGGCACTGTGCATCCAGCGAGAATAAAATTGGTCGCTATCCTGATATATCAGGCGATGTAACATACCCAGAACTTGACGTTCTAAGGGAGTGAAAGCTTTTGAGGTCTCGATTTTTACTAGATTCTGATTTAGCGCAATCATGATTTTAGACAGCGGCATCAGGAAATAGGGTAGCGCAGACGTCATGTGACCAATAAAACTTGGCGACGACGTATGTACAGAATGAGATACAAGAGAATCGAGGAGATGCTCGGTATGTTCTGAAACAAACTCAGGCAGCTCTGGGATATGAGCATTCGAAAAATCTTTCTCAATCTCACGTAATGGCTTTTCTTCAGCCACAATGTGTTCACGTAAGAATTGATTCAGGTTTCGTGAAAGTTTGTCTTCGATTTGAGTGAGTGTTGAGTCTGGGCCTTCTGGTACTGTAAAGATACGTAGAAGACTGTCAAAGCTAACATCTGCTGTTTTTTGTTCCGTAACCATAGCAAGCGAGTTATTTTTCTTATATTGACGCGAGCGGGATAATCTAAACGAAAACGGGAACAATGTCCCGTCTTAATTATGAAATCCAACTTCCCATAAAAGCATAGTAAATTAAGGGTTATTTACACTTAATCGCTTCTAGTTTGGCGATCGACTGGTTGTAACGCTGCAGTGCTGTATCGATTTGCTTAGGGTGACTAAGCAGCTCAGCAAAGGCGGAACGTAGCTCGTAGTTTTGAGCGTGAGGTGTTGATTGGCGGTCGTCGAACGTTGTTTTCGCAATTCTACCAAGTTCATCATCACGTGTTGATAACGTCTTAATGTCGTGTTGTTCCAGTTGCAGCCAGCCTTCTACCGGTTGCTCTGTTGCCACTTTGCTTGAATCGTTCACAAGGTAGTAGTTTACCGCAGCGCGATTAAGCTCGAAGTGGTGCTTACGACCTTCTAGGAACCACTCGCTTACTTCTGTCAATTCTGGGTATTGCTCAGAAGTTAATGTAGCGAGGTCAGCATACCAACCTAAAGAGGCGTCGATGTACGCATCATATTTTTTTGCTTGGCACTGATTTGTCTCAGACATTGAATCTGCTGCAAAAGAGAAAGTCGAAGTTGAAGCTAGCAGTAATGCGACGCAAAGGCGTTTCATAGCGGTTCCTTTTGTAAGTTTATTCTTTTTATAACGTTGTCGTTACAGATTACCGTGATCATTATTTGTTGAGCAATGACACTTAGTGTCTTTTTATTTCGGTAACTGTATCGGTGTCTTGGGCATCGGTATTCGAGTTGCATTCTAATCTAAAACAAACGCTATTCCTGCGATCTAGTTAGCAAGAGATACAAAGAACAACATCAAAATCGGGACAAGCAAGCTGAGGATAAAGCCACTGACTATGGCGACTGGCACGCACCGAACGCCACCTGTGGTTTGAATGACAGGTAATGTGAAATCCATCGCTGTTGCGCCTGCATAACCAATCGATGTGCATGGGTAGCTCCGGATCAGCACAGGAATAAGTACCAAAGCAACTAACTCTCTTAACAGCTCAAGCATGAAAGAAGCGCCGCCATAAACAGGACCAAAGGCGTCGCCCATCAAGATACCAGCTAAAGAATACCAACCAAACCCTGAAGACATTGCCAAGGCTTTGAACAGAGGGATATCAAGGATATAAGCCGCAATAATACCACCAAGCATTGAGGTGGCGATGATTGCGATTGCGATTACCATACCGTGCTTGTTGAGTAAGATTTGACGAAGTGTTAGTCCGCTATTGCGTAACTGAATGCCAATAAAGAACAGTAGAACAAACAGAATCCATTCACTCGCGGTATCAACCCAATCAAGTCCAATAGGCAGAACTAAACCCGCAATAAGGCCGGAACCGACCACTAAGATGAGTTTGGCAGACTCCATCGCCATAGAAGACAGGGGGAGTTTCTTATTACAGCTGTCTGTCTGGAGTGGCAGTAACTTATCAATAGCAGGTAGCGCCATTAGATTACAAACGCTTAAGCAGACGAAGAAAGTGGCCGTGTATAGAAGAATTGTCTGCAGGTTACTGCCTAGGTTATCGAGTGCGGCTAAGCTAAGTCCCATTAACGCGAGAATCACGTAGATCAACCGCGAAGTAGAGCGGTTGATAAATTCTAGCGTCTGAGCGTTCGAAATTGAAAAAAGATACCCCACGACGAGTGGCGCAAATATAAAGATCATCCCTGTAAACATGCTTTCCCCATTGCATTGACTTCATATTGCATTTACTAGCAATTTAACAGTAACTTAGAAGCCGCTAGTATTGATCACGTCACTTAGCTTTGCATTAAAATCCTGTTTGCTCAAGTTGCTTAATTTATAAAGTACTTCCGCTCCTGTCACGTTTAGTTCTACTTCGTGCTCATCAATGTTCTCATCCTTGTTTCTAAACATCAGTAGGTGGTTAGCTATCCGCGCAATATCAAGGTAAGACACCTCGCGCTCTTCGTGATTATTAATGGTGTTGCTGCACACATCGATAAAGTCGCTGTCGAAACCCCAGCGTCTAAGGACCAACTTACTGGTTGCTGAACATTGGCCTTGGAATATTTGCAGTGCGATGTCGTGATCTAAATAGTTCCCGTTGTCTAGGTAGAGGTGATATTCACTAACCAAACAGAACAAGCCAATGTCTGCAAGTAACCCAACAAGTAGTGACTTTTCATGCTCTAGATAACGGTATTCGGTAGGGGATAGTTCTTTAAATAGGTTAGTGACTAACACCATAGTTGCGGCGAGTTCTTTTGATACAGAAGCGCTCTGAACCAATAGCTCGTTGCACTCTTTACTCAAATTGACGGAATGTTTAAGTTGTTCAATAGCCTGAGCCGTGACAATGTCACGTACTCTCAATATACCAAGACGCGATACGGCCGTCATAACATCGACACAAGTAATATTGCGTCTGTTGAAGACAACTGAGTTAGCAACTCTGATCACGATTGCTGTCAGCCCTGGGTCTTCAAGTAAGCACTCGGCAACTTCGGCGACGCCTGTTGGTTCAAGAGTACATAGCTTTTGAATTTTAAGTACAACCTCAGGAATCGGAGGAAGAGTTATTTTTCCCGCTGAGATGGAATGTCCAACAAGTTGGGCAAACTCGGATTCTAGGCCCTTAAGGAGAAGAGCTTTATTTTGTGGTAGCCAGAAAAATGATAAATGATTCATATTAAGAGTAAGAACATGTATGTCGTACCATTTTACAAGCCGCGATGCTGCGAGGCAATACTCATCGAACCACATAAGCTTTGATAACTTGAACGGGGGTATCACTAAGAATTAAATTCTTGGCGTGATTTGATAGTTTAATGTGATGTAAATCATTAAAAGCAAGGATATTCAACTGATTGATGTGAGCTGCGCCCTGACTTATTTTTCTTTTCGAAGTATCATTTATTTCAAAGGTGACAAACGAAACCATAATATTCACCTAAACATTAAATAGATTTAAAATTTTTCGCATAAAAAGCTGCTTGTCTGGCGATCAACCTAATCGGGGTAATTTGATTAAGGATCAACGGATATGACCGAGACAGCATTTATTAATTACGTGAATCAATTTGGTGAACATCAAAAGCGCTCTATGTTTGGAGGTATTGGCCTCTTTCAAAATGACGCTATGTTCGCTTTGTTGAGTGAAGATTGTGTATTCATTCGAGGTGGGAAGTTATTAGATAAAAAGCTGACGGGGCTAGATTGTGAAAAGTATCGTCACGTAAAAAAGCAGACGACAGCAACCGTGAATTACTACGACATCACGGATCTCTTTACGTCTGAGCATCCTGAATTGGATAGTATTATTCGTACTTCAATCGATAATTCAATTCAGCAGCGTAGCTTCAAAAAATCATCTGCTAGCCGTAGATTAAGGGATTTGCCTAACATGCAACTGACGTTAGAACGCATGGTTAAAAAGGCTGGAGTGGATGATGTTTCAATGTTTATGCAGTTGGGTGCATCTGAAGTGTTTAATAAGGTTCGCGAAGCGTACGGAAACGATGTTGACCTAAAATTACTTTGGAAGTTTGCGGGTGCAATTGATGGTATTCACTGGAAACTATTACAAGAGCCACGCAAGCAGCAATTATTAAAGAGCTGCCACTAAAGATATCGCCTGTATATGCATAAGATTACTGTTTATATATAAAAACCGAGGGATTTCCTCGGTTTTTTGTTTCTATCTAGCCCGTTTTAAAGGCTAAGCCCATATGAAGAGCTTTCTCGTTTTACTTAAAGCTTGAAACGAGTCGTGAACATTAACTGATCACCGTAGAAATCATTGATACGAACTTCTGCACCTAGAGAGAATAGTTCTGTAGAGTGGAAACGCACGTAAGCAGAACCGATCCAATCATCTTTATCATCGATAGAAACGTAACCGCCTTTGCCGCCAACTTCTAGTTGTGGGCCAAGCCATTGACGAACACCAACGTTGAATTCCATACCAACATCAGGAGAGCTTTTCGCTGCTGGTTGAACTATACGAGCTAGCATTTCACCCGTTAGATCTGCCCAGTTGTTAATTGGAGCGTGGAAACCAAGACCTACAGCAGAGTCGTAATCGCCTTCAAATTCTGAATCGATACGCGCTACTGCGTGAGCATTCGGGTGGATTGACTTACTGAACGCACCACCAAATGTAATTGGGCTCGCACCGATACGAGCGTCAAAGTAATCGTAGCTAAAGTTGCTCATTACTTGTGCTTGTTCATTTGGTTGTCCATCGACAGCTAGTGCTTGGCTAGAAGCCAATAGCATAGCGGTAGTAAGTAGAATTTTGCGCATAACGACCGTAAACCTTTATTAGTGTTGATCCCTTTGGTTTGATAAAAAATAGCCAAACCATAAACATTGAGACAGTTTAATCTAACTCGCGGAAAAGTAACCCATAAAAATGCTATTCATTTGTCATTTAGCTAAAAAACAAGCAAGTAAAGTACTGCTCTGTTACAGAGATCTCATGTTTTAGGGTTATTTAACAAAATCTAGTATCCATTCACTTGTTATCGATAACTATTAGATACACTTAATTTACTCGCTGTTATACAAAATACACTTAGTGTCAAAGATGCATCGCGACTAACTAATCGCTATTCATCATCTAATCGCTATTCATCATCTAATCACTATTCAGCAAACAACCTCTATTTACCAACCTATCGCTATTCACCGAAACTAGTTCGCTTGTCTGACATTGATGTCAGTATGCGCTCAGTATCTAAAATGGAAGTCCAGTTTAACAACTGCTTGTCGTTTGCAATGACATAGTCTGTCAGTTGTTGAGTAATCGTGTCTCTAAGTTGATCGCCTTGCCAAGGTTTTGAAATATAAAAATCAAGCGCCGCGTTGTTAATTGCTGTGACGGTATCTTCTAGCCCGGCTTGCCCGGTGAGCAGCAGCTTGCGTGTTGGCTTTGTAGAATCGTGCTGGTTAAGTTCGATAAGAAAATCGATACCCGTTTTGTCCGGCATGATGTGGTCACACAAGATTAAGGCGAGTTTAATACCTTCCTGACCCATTTCTTTAATTACTTGCTTAGCTTCATCGACCGATTCGGCTCCTTCAACAATAAAATTGTCTTCAAATGGTGCTAAATCTTGAAGGACACTGTTGAGAACCTCTGGCTCATCATCGACACATAAAATTAGGTACTTATTCATGAGGTGCTCCTTCTTGTTTGAATGGAAGCCACACTTGCATGTGTGTATGGCTGCCTACCTCAGACTCCACCAAAATAAAACCTTGATGAGCCGAAACGATTTGTTGAGAAATGGATAACCCAATCCCTAAACCGAAGTTGCCTTCTTTTTTGGTCGTGAAGTTTGGGTTGAAAATAGTGTTGATGTCTTCTTTGGCGATACCGTGTCCAGTGTCCGATATTTGCACTACAAGAAACGTGTCGTCACCTTTAGTTTCTTGAGACGTGGTGATAGAGACTTTGCCTCGCTCTGAAAGAGCATCAAGTGCATTAGAGAGAAGGTTGGTCCACACTTGTTGCAGCGAGAGCGACTGGCACAATAGAAGCGGCAAGTCGGTGTCGTAGTGTTTTTCAAGTTGGTGATGTTTGAGCCTGTTTTCAAAGATCACTAACGTATCTTCAAGCCCTTCGTGGATATCTGTGTAGTGGCGGACCTCTTCATCTTCTCGGGCATAGCTTTTTAGGCTTTTGACCATATCGGCAATACGTTTGCTGCAAACTTGAATTGAGCGGATAGAGTTTCCAACATAGTGATAATGCTCTAAGTCATTGAGCAGCTCTTTGCCTGCGACAGGGGAGTCTTTTAAGGTATCTAAAACCGCAGAGTCTTGGCTCAGGTTCAGTCTTACGGCTTTTTTGGCTAGCGCACGATCATCGATAGTAGAGGTGAGGTGCTTTACGAGTTGTCTTTCTTGAGCCGTTGATAGTGGCTTCGCCATTTTTGAATGTGCTAATACATCCGTCCCTTTATTTGATTCTGGGAGTGCCGAGTTCTCGAGTATTTGATCGAGATGTTCAGACAAGGTTTCAATACTTCTCAGTATGGCTGCAATCGGGTTATTTAACTCATGTGCGACACCTGCCACGAGTTGGCCGAGCATCGCCATCTTCTCTTTCTCGATCAATTGTTGATGTGCAGATTCCAACGATTCTAGCGTTTGCTGAAGCTGGATCTTATTGTTGATGCTTCTTTGTAAGCGTCGGTTAAAGTGACGGAGCAGTAGATTGGTAAATAGCGGTAGCAGAGTGTTGTTTGAATGCATCACCTGAGCAAAGCTATCTTTATCCAGTTTGATGACTTGGGTCTGAGTCAGAGTAATCGCAGTAGAAAACGAAGGCTCACCCGTCACGAATGACATCCCTCCGACAATATTGCCCTTAGAGTGACGCACAACTTCGCGTTGCTGCCCCAGTTCATCTTTTTTATAGAGCGCCGCTTCACCTTCAATAATTAACCAAAGAAAGCGATTATCTTCGCCCTCAACCGTCAGCAGATGCTCTGGTGAATAATCACGAATGGCCTTGGTTTTATCATCTTTTGAAAAGACATCCTGCAGAGCACTGACGACACGCTCAGCAAGGGCATTGTCAGAAAGCTGGTGGTAATCGTGAATGAAACCCGATTGGAAAGAGTGAATCTTTTGTTCAATGTGCGCTCTGAGTAAGCGCTGTTGATCCAATGCATCGCTGTAAGAGAGCAGGTTTTCTGAGTCGTATTGGATGACAAAAGACGTTAGCTCTTTTTGCGCTGATTTGAATAGAACCTGATCTTGAACTGGCTTGGTTAGACAGTGGTTGAGCCTGCCTTCATTTACAGCGGTTAGAATGGATTGAATGTCTGACGAAGCGCTGACTAATATCGTTCTTGCGGTATTACTATGGGGCAGCTGTTCGAGTTCAATCAGAAATTGCACGCCATTAAATTCAGAATGATGATGAGTGATCACCAAGGCTACGGTTTGGTTGTGATCATGAATATCTTCTAATGCGTGATGCGCGTCTTCTATGTTCTCGGCAGTATAAATATCGAATACAGAAGCCAACGGAGCCAACTCCGAACGTATTCTTTCAATGCTAACCGGATTATTGTCCAAACAGATAACAGCGTATTGATTCACAGCTCAACCTTAATAGTAGCGACGTCTCTAGCCTAGCAAGAACCGCCTAATAAGGATGAGAGCTAGCCGTTAATTTATTGAGGCAATCGAAGTATCGAGCAATAGACTGATTTAACTCAATGTTTCTTGTTTGCTACTGATGGGTTAGACTAAAAAAAACAGACACGTGTAGAAAGAGAACTCATGGAACAGTTAAGAAAAATTGGTGCAATTGGCGGCGCAATCTCATTGGCACTTTGTTGGCCACTAGCGGTTGGCCAAATTGGACAAAATGCTATTACCGATGGCGTT
Source organism: Vibrio sp. 1F263 (assembly GCF_041439035.1). Classification (NCBI taxonomy): domain Bacteria; kingdom Pseudomonadati; phylum Pseudomonadota; class Gammaproteobacteria; order Vibrionales; family Vibrionaceae; genus Vibrio; species Vibrio sp. 1F263. The sequence continues at coordinate 51,671 of NZ_JBGONI010000004.1, forward strand.
GCAAAGCTTAACAATTCAAGCATTCAAGCTGAGATCGTGGAATACGATAGAGGTTACTTGTCTTCCAACGTAACCACTCGTTTAACTGTGACGGATGAAAACCTGAAAGAGCAACTTGCGATTGATGGGCTGCCGAGTGAGTTTGTCATCAATAGTGCGGTTAGCCACGGTTTGGTGAGCCTGAATGCACTGTCGACGTTTGATAATACTGATATTCTGCCTCTAACTCTGACAACTAGCACTGAGCTAAACGGCAACACGGACTTTAACTTCGAGTTAAGCCAGTTCAATCATCAAGGTTCTGATGAGAATGGTACGTCGGTATCGATCACGAAATCGAATCTGTCTGGCCATGCGACTGTTTTAGGGCAAGTTGATTACGAGCTTTCAATCCCTTCAGTTCAAATTGATTTTGAAACCGGTGAAGAGGTAACACTGTCAAACCTAAAAGGTGTAGGTTCAGGCCAACAAGCGAAAGGCTACTGGTTAGGTTCTCAGAATTTTACTATCGATAGCTTCTTGGTTACAGACTCTGCAATGCAGCCTTTCATGACCATTGAAAACTCTAAGTACGATTTTGAATCACATCTAGATGAAGCGACTAAGCGTCTGCGCAGCAACCTTAAGCTGGATATCGCAAACATCGAGACCAGTGAAGGCCAGTTGAACAACCTAAACGTCGATTTCGAAATGTCGAAATTGGATAGCGAATCGTTTGAGAAAATCTTTGAGATTTACCAATCTAATCCAGTAATGACGCAAGAAGACGTTGCCGAGATCATTCCATTTATCGATATCCTGTTTGCTAAAGGCTTCGACCTTTCAATGAACAATATGTCGTTAGATCTAGGTAAGGGTCAATTCGAATCTAAGTGGTTAGTGAGCGTACCGGAAGGAACCGAAAACATCAGCAGTAATCCTTCGATGATTGTACCTGCATTAAAGGGTAACGTTCACTCTAGCTTCTCAAATGAGCTTGTTGAAGAGTACCCATTCATCCGTGAAGGTATTGATGAATTGCTTGTGATGGAAATGATCAAGGAAACAGAAAGTGGTTATGAAATCAGCGCTGACTTAGAAAATGGAAACCTAGTGTTCGAAAATGGACAAGAAATTCCATTAATCGCTCTACTTATGCCGGTTTTTGTTCAATAAACAGAACAGGCTTGAATACTGATAGGGTGATTTAGCAGGTTCAGCTTAAACATTTTATACGGTACAAAACAAAAGAGGTCTTAAGACCTCTTTTGTTGTTTTTATGTTGGGTAAAACATGGTATTACTTGCATAGTTATTATTTAGCAGGAGCAATCATCCCCATGGAACTTACATTAGATAACGTATTCAACTTCAGTGCTGGCCCAGCTGCACTGCCTAAACCGGTAATGAAACAAGCGCAGGCGGACTTTATTGATTGGAATGGTTTAGGGACTTCCGTGATGGAAATCAGCCATCGCAGCAAGGAATTTATTCAAGTTGCTGACGAGTCCGAACAGGACCTACGTGATCTTCTGAACATCCCAGACAACTACAAAGTTCTTTTCTGTCAGGGGGGCGCTCGTGCTCAATTCGCTGCTGTTCCTCTAAACCTTTTAGGTGACGCGACGAAAGCGACTTACATTGATGCGGGTTACTGGGCAGAAAGTGCAGTGACTGAAGCGAGCAAATATTGCGAAATCGATGTATTCAACGCCAAGACGTCAATTGATGGCAAAGCAGCGGTTGTTCCAGCTAAAGATTGGAAAATCGACCCGGAAGCGGCGTATGTACATTTCTGTCCAAATGAGACCATCGATGGTATTGAAATCAGTGAGCTTCCTCAAACGGATAAGCCAGTCGTAGCGGATATGTCATCTAACATTCTGTCTCGTAAGATCGATGTGTCTCAGTACGGTGTTATCTACGCTGGCGCTCAAAAGAATATAGGCCCTGCTGGTATTTGCATTGCTATCGTGCGTGATGATCTGCTAGAGCTAGCAAACGACGTATTGCCGAGCATTCTTAACTACAAAGTACTTGCTGAAAAAGACTCAATGTTCAACACACCGCCAACGTATGCTTGGTACCTATCAGGCCTCGTATTCAAGTGGTTGAAAGCTCAAGGTGGTGTTGAAGCGATGGAATTAGTGAACAAAGAGAAAGCTGCGCTGCTTTATAATGCGATTGATAGCTCAGCTTTCTACAGAAACGATGTTCATACAGTAAACCGTTCAAGAATGAACGTGCCATTCCAATTAGCGAAACCAGAGCTAGATGCTAAGTTTTTAGAGTTGGCTGATGCTGCTGGTCTGAAATCACTAAAAGGCCACAGAGCGGTAGGTGGGATGCGAGCATCACTTTACAACGCGATGTCTCTGGAAGGCGTGCAAGTATTAGTCAGCTTCATGAAAGACTTTGAAGAGAAATACGCTTAATTAAGGCGTATTTCACAATAAGAGGAGCGAAAGCTCCTCTTTTTTTACTTGCTGAAAAGGAAGGGTATGAAGAAGTTAGGTACAGTAAACAGTGTTTTGGGCGGTAAGGTTGTTGCTTTTGCTCACGGTACACAGAGTGCTATCAATAAGCAGGTTTTATCTGAGCGCCAATACACCACTGAGCTTGGATTTATTAACGATGAGCAAGGCGACCCTCGCTTTCATGGTGGTATTCAGAAAGCCCTTCATATCTACCCAAGCGAGCACTACTTAATTTGGCAGGAGGAGTTGGGCGACAAAGCAATCTTCCAATCTGAAGGTGCATTTGGTGAGAACATAAGTTCAAGTGGGGTGACTGAAGCTTCCATTTGTTTAAAAGATAAGATTCGAATTGGTTCAACCTTGCTGGAAGTTTCACAAGGTCGTATGCCTTGTTGGAAGCTCAATGTACGATTCGATCAAAATGATATGGCGAAAAGGCTACAAGACACCCTTCGAACTGGCTGGTACTTCCGTGTTTTGGAAGAGGGTGATATCGGCTCCGGCGACGAGATTATCCTGTGTGAAAGACCTTACCCAGAATGGCCGTTAAGCCGGGTTATGGGTGCGGTGTTCACGGGTTGTTTGGATAAACAAGAGCTTAGAGAATTGGCGGAGCTGCCTCTAGTGGAATCTTGGGGCACGCTCGTAGAACGTCGACTTCAAACTGGCGAAGTTGAAGATTGGGAAATGAGATTGGTTGGCCCGACAGCCGAGTAGACTTTCTATTCATGCTTAAAAGACAATCATGCGCAAAACAAAACGCTCACTATCTAGAAGATGTTAGCGTTTTTAGTTCTGAGGTGAGCACTTATTAGTCAGTAACTAACAGCGACTAGTTTATCTAGCTATAACCAGAAATCTTTAACAGGCATATCAGGGCTAAAATGGTGCGCAATCTGTGCTTGTAGAAGCTCCGCTGTCGCAATCGCATCAGTTAACGCATGATGCGGAGTATAGTCAGGCAAGTGGTATCTACGACGGCTCTGACCAAGCCTTACTGACGCAGGCTTCTTACCTTTTAGCTTATTCCATAGGCCGCCGGCCAGTTTGTTTTGGATTTGAGATTCAATCTCGAGCGTGTCGAGGACTGGAAACTCAATTCCTTCACCTAATCTGACCTTCAACGCGTTATCCAAGAAATCACGCTCGATGCGGCGATAATGAACGACTGGGATATGGCCGCCCATTGATTCTAAGATCTCATCTAATACTTCACTTAAGTCTGGCGCATCAATGATGTCGTTGTGAGTGATGCCATGGATAACAACCGAGTCTTCTTCCAATTTCTGCTTTGGTCTCAGGGTCCAGTGCTTGGCTTGTCTTAGGTAGATTCGATTTAGCGTAAACGGAACTAGACCAATGGTAATGATGCCATCTTTGTTTGGGTTTAAACCCGTTGTCTCAAAGTCGACAGCTAAGAAAGTCACTTCTGATAATGGCGTATCAGGTGCAGGAAGAGCCTGGCTATAAAATTGCTTCAAGCGTTCATCTCTCGCTCGTTCGAGCTTCTGAGCAAACTTAAATGGCCAATCAACCGCTGGGGATCTGAATAGTTTGTTCATAGCGCCTACTTAAACTTATTGCTGGCTTGATAACGGAACTTAAGAAAGTTCTGTGCATTGCTTAATATTTGGAATGCATCCTTTAGATTACGTCGCTCGAAGTCAGAAAGGTTCTCTGGCTCAATGTTGTTATCAGGCTCAATGTTGTTGTCGACATCGTGTGCTTGGTGGCGAATACGAACTAAGGAGATAAATTCCATCGCATCTTTCAAGTCTTGAGCTCGACCTTTTGGCAAAATACCTGCGTCGATAATGTCATCTAAACGTTCGAATGAGTTCTTAGAGCGAGATGCGACTGCTAAAGAGTGAACACGGATTAGATCGGCAAGTGGTGCGGTACCACGACGTTTAAGATTGATCGAGTTGTTATGACGACCATCTTTCTCCATTACGAAATCTTTAAAGAAACCCAGAGGCGGTGTTCGGTTGAGTGCGTTACGAGCAAGACACGCCAAGAAACGGTTGTTCTTACGCGCACGTCTTACAATAAAACTATTTAACTGTTCTGCCCATTTTAAGCGGCCATAAACACCATCTAAATCAAAGAAGATAGAGGCGTTCAGTAGTGCTTTCGGGTTTGGATCATCAATCCAATCAGCGAAGCATTCTTCCCATTGTCGACGTGTCATACGCCAAGTTGGGTTAGTGGCCATGATGTCACCGGTACAGTACACATAGCCACATTGGTCTAAGCCATCACAAATGAAGGTCGACAGCTCTTCAAAGTACTTACCGTGCTTTTTCTCATCGTAGGTATCATCAAGAATAATGGCGTTATCTTGGTCAGTAACGAGCAGCTGCTCATCACGCCCCATCGAGCCGAGCGCGAGGAAACAATAAGGGATCGGCGCTTTACCGAGTTTATCTTCGGCTAGTTCAATAATTCGTTGTTTAAAGCTACGGCCAATTACCGACATTGCGGTACCCACCATGTGGGCGTTGGCGTCTTCGTTAACCAAGCGCACAAAGCTGTCTTTTACTTGCTCAGAAAGGACTTTAAGATCTTCGATGCTTTGCTGTTGGAAGATGCTGCTTACCAATAACAGCGAGTTTTGAGATTCGTAACGTACAATATCGGTCGCTTCAATAATACCAATAGGCTTCTTGTCTTTTAGTACTGGTAGGTGATGCACGTTGTAGCGAAGCATGGTCATCATAGCTTCGTAGACATAGGCATTATGATCGAGCGAGATAACCTCTGCTGTCATTACACTTGATACTTCATCCGATGGATCGAGTCCTTCTGCTAAAACTCGGGTACACAGATCACGGTCGGTAATGATGCCAATAACGGGCGTCGAATCGTCTTCATCATCTTCAACAATATCCGGGTCGATGATCAGCAAAGATGAAACATTATCTTGTGCCATCATGGTAGCAGCTTGTTGGATGGTTCGTGTTTTTTCGATCATTGGCGCTTCGCTAGTCAGCAGCGTCTTTACCTTTGACGTGGTTAGATCGTTAGCGTCGTTGCTGTCTGAGTTAGCCTGACGCAGTCGCGCATTATCTTCTACTTCGACAAAGTCAGCGAATGAATCATAGTTGTCGTAGAGTTCTTGGAAAATAGGTTCAGGGATACAGTAGAGTAGGGTGTCTTCTGTTGCTTTTACCGGGAAGCGAACTTTATTGTTGGTGAGTAGCCCCATTTGGCCAAATAAGTGTCCCTCATCCAGCCGGTTATAGAGCTCACCTTTACGACGATAGACTTCTACTTCGCCGCTTCGAACAATGTAAAGGTCGTTAATCTGATCACCAAAGTGAATGATAGGGGTATCTTGGCGGTAATAAGAAATTTCGACGCTACTGGTCACTTTCGCCAACATCTCCTCTGGGAGTTCTGTGAAAGGGGGGTATTGTGCCAGAAAGTTTTGAATCTCTAATAACTCAGCATCCATAATGATCATCCATTGGTTTGTATGATTTCATGGTACAACATTTGATAATATTTTGCCGTCACAAATCAATCTGTGAGCTAAAACCTTTTTAAAGTCTTAGGGATAGACTAATCTTTCAAATAATAGGGTGATAGTTAAAGGATGATAGGAATGACGAAGTGGAAACTTAGTTTAGTGTCTGCAATTTTTATGTTTTCTTCAAGTTCGTGGGCCGAAACTCACCGTGTGGATATTCTGGATTATGACCATATATACGCCACCGCTCATTCGGGAAGTTTGAATGAAGATGCAGGCAGCAATAACAATGCATCATCCTATGGATTAGGTATTAGCTATGCGATAACGGATGATTGGCTATTGTTGGGTGACTACAGTGCTCGTTTCATTCACCCAGATGAATCAACAACTCGAATGGATACCCTTATGCCGGGCATTGGGTACCGTTACAGTATTAAGCGAGATCTAGATATAGTGGCTTACTACCTGCTTGGTATTACTAAGGGGGAAGTCGAAGATAATGGAACTAACATTACTCGCTCGTCAGACACGGAGTTTATCCAAGGGATAAAAGCCGAACTCAACTATGGCTTTGCGAAACGTTGGATTGCTAACGGTAGTGTGCAAGTGAACCGAAGTGACTTGTTTGATGAAGAAATTTACCACGTGGGTTTACGTTATCTCGTGACCAACAAGTTTGCGATTGGTGGCTCTTATCAACACAGAAATGGCGAAGGTAAGATTCGTAGTGAACGCACTAACGAGCTAGGTGTAGAGTTCTTCCTAGAGTATTAGTTAGCGATATATAGACTAAGCGTCTTAAAAACTGACATATAAAGGAGGCAGACACAAAAAAGCCAGCTTAATAGCTGGCTTTTGCATATCTATTGGTCTGCAAGTGCAGGTTTCTTTTTCGATTAAAGAACCGCAGCGATGCCTTTACATAGAGGACCCATATTTGACTTCGTCATGCCCGCTACGCTGATACGGCCAGAACCGACAATGTAGATAGCGAATTCGTCTTTCAGGCGAGTTACTTGCTCTTTGCTTAAACCAGAGAAAGAGAACATGCCGTTTTGGCGCTCTATGAATGTGAAGTCTGCATCAACACCTTCAGATTTCAGTGTCGTTACGAATAGCTCGCGCATCTCTTGGATACGGTCACGCATTTCTGCTACTTCTGCTTCCCATTCAGCACGTAGATCAGCATCACCAAGGATGTGAGTAACGACAGCACTGCCGTGCGCTGGTGGGTTAGAGTAGATAGAACGGATGATGCTCTTAACTTGAGAGAACGCTGTTGTTGCTACGTCTGCAGATTCTGCAACCAGAGTGAATGCACCCACACGCTCGTTGTACAAGCCGAAGTTCTTAGAGAACGAGCTAGCAACAAGAATCTCTTTGTTGTATTGAGCAAAAATGCGCAGGCCAGCTGCATCTTCTTCAACACCTTTAGCAAAACCTTGGTAGGCAAAATCGAATAGAGGAAGCAGTTTCTTCTCAGCAACTAGCTTAGCAAGTACTTCCCACTCTTCAGTTGTTGGGTCGATGCCTGTTGGGTTATGACAGCAGCCGTGAAGAAGAACGATGTCGCCTTCAGAAGCTTTCTCTAGGTCAGCAACCATGCCTGCGAAGTCTTTGTCTTTGGTTTCAGCGTTGTAGTAGCTGTATTGAGCTGTTTCGATACCGGCAGCAGCGAAAACGCCGTTGTGGTTAGCCCAAGTTGGGTTACTGATCCAGATTTTCACGTCACCCAGTTGGCGCTTGATGAATTCACCCGCTACGCGAAGTGCACCTGTACCACCTGGAGCTTGTGCTGTTTTAGCGCGTTGAGACGTTACGATCTCTGCATCTGAACCGAAAAGCAGTTTCTGAACCGCTAGACCGTATTCAGCGGTACCTTCAATCGTTAGGTAAGATTTGGTTTTTTCGTTTTCAAGAAGTGCAGCTTCTGCTTTCTTTACTGTTTTAAGTACTGGCGTTTGACCTTCTTCATTTTTGTAGATGCCAACACCAAGGTTAATTTTCTCTTCACGAGAGTCTTTTTTAAATTCTTCAGTAAGGCCGAGAATAGGATCGGCGGGAGCTGCTAACACTTTTTCAAACATAATCTTCATCCATGTCAATTGAGAGGGAGGTAATAATAACTCCGGTATTTATACCTTTCATACAAGGTTGTTACAACTCAAAACCTAGAATTTATTAAAACGATTTATAACCAACAGCTTCGAAAATTTGATTTGTGGAATTTTTCGGCATTTCCATTTGAAATGACTGTGCGTCGATGCGGTTTTGTTTAACGTAATTCATTGCTAACAATGTTGTTTTTGTTCATGTTTAGGGCGGTAAACATGAAGGAACTCTTTAGAATGAAGAAAACACTGAGTCTGTTTTTCGTGGCTTTAGCAGTGGTCACTGCTGGGGGCTGTAAAGATAGCAAAAATGAAGGCCATAAACCTATGGTCTATAAGCCAACGAAAGCATCACCGTCAGAGCTTTCTGTTGAAATTATTGTTAATGGAAAAAAGCGTACGTTAGAGCTGAATCGTTACTCTATTCGTGAGCCCGATATGAAAGTATATCTATGGGATCATCGTATTAACGGGAACGCCCCTTCGAGTACTATTAAAACTCCGGACATTCGTGTTTACCGAGGCGTTGATACGAGTGATGAGAATACTCAAGTTATAGCGGCTCTTACCACTAAAAATAAATTATATGTAACTGCTTTTCGTGGTAGCCACCGAGTTTGGTCGATCAAGGATGCAGCGGTAACTGGTGGTAAATCAGCGGGTACTATCCAACCGCTGAAGTCTAGCTTTTCTTCTGTGTCTCGACAAAACAGTATATTAGATGCGGTTCAGAAGTCGATTAAGCCAATAGACAAAAATCCGGATAACCCAGTTTCGGGTCTAGACAATATCTTACCAACAAATATGTCAGACATTAAACTGAGTAAGATAAATGCATTTGTTCAAATTAGTTACCAGACTTTTAAAGAGCAAGCTGACGGTAACTTTGATGATGCTATGGTTTTAGCTGATTACTACATAAACTTAGTGGACTATGTGTATAGTCGTGATGCGTTAATTCGATTCTCTATGCAAGATGTTCTTATTGAAACATGGGGGCATTTAAGGAGTCACTACAATAACTGTATAAAGAGTAGCAGTCACGATAGATGTAAAGACTGGGGTTACCAAAATGAGAATACCTCAATTAAAAACGCAACACGACGTTGGGTGGATGCCCAAAGAAAAACGCGCCATTGGGATGTTCGACATCGCATGATTGATTTGGTAGGCAGTGGGGTTGTTGGTGTGAACTGGGGATCTTATGTTCGCTCGATGGGTCAATTGATTCAAGCGGATGGTGTTGTTTTACACGAAACCTCACACTATTTAGGTACGGGGCACCATACTGGTGGCGAGGAAGAAACCTCACAAGGTGGTGAAGCGCACGTGGGAGATATTGGTTTTGTCGGTTACAAAAACCGTGTAGCCAGACGAGCGATTGTTGGCCCTGCTGATTACCCGTTACCCCCATCGGCTAAAATTGATCACTTTGGTGTGTTGCGTGATACAGCGAAAACATTAGATGTGTTGAAAAATGACTTTGATGCAAATGGTGATTCGATATCGATAAATAAAGTGGACTCGCTTACCGTTCAAGGCGGTCAAGTTAAGATCGTCGGAGATAAACTGGTCTATACCCCACCGAAAGGGTTTGTGGGAGAAGATTCGTTCTTTTATCAAATCACTGACTCAACTAAGCATCATGGAAAACAATTGTATGATCGTGAAGAGGTTCATTTAAGAGTAACAAGCCCTGGTTTGTACGCTAGATTCGGATTTGAAAGCGCGATTGAAGATTTTTGGATTCCTAACGAACAGACCGGACTAGCAAGTCAGCTTCATGTTAGTCGTGATTGGCGTTCAGGGAAGGATGTTTGGGTTGATTACTCACAATCAGTGACTAACGATTCCTATGGAAAGACATTAACGCTGGGCGCTCATGAAGCGGTAAGGTCAATCAAAAGCAAATACGATGTACCTGAGTCGTTTAAATATAATACTCATTACGGTCATGCATTTGATCTCGGTGATGATAGCTTCACGGTTTCATTGAAAGTGAAAGTTGGAACTAGACTTCCTCATGACATTAATTTGGTTAACCGTGGAATGGAGAGAGAAGGCTACCACTTACGACTACTGAAAGATGGAAAACTAAAGTGGTACATGAAGTCTCGTCAATACGCTATGCATAAAGGCGGTACTGATTACCGCATTGTAACAATGACGACGGAGTCACCTTTACCTGCTGATAGCGCATGGCATGCAATTGCTGTGCGAGTTGACCGAACAACGAATCAAGCAAGCTTATGGGTTGATGGGGTTAAACAGTCGCTTGTCGATGAAGCGCAAAATGAGGTTAATCTTCCTAAAGGTTATGCTGGTTTATGGGGCGGAGGTAGCCGAAGAGCGTCAAGTATCAGTCAAGGTTTGACTATCGGGCAAGCATGGTGGGATACGGACGAAGTACACAAGCAGGAGTTACAAAAAAGCCAGAGCCGCTATTTGCGTATCGATAACGTAGAGTTGAGGTCATTTGCACTTACAGATGATCAGATATCAAAATTGACCAACAACAATTATGTGTATCCTTATGCACCGCGTCCATATAATGGTGAAGGCATTGCTTTCTCAGGAAGCAAAACACTGAGCTGGAAATTGTCTAAGTCATCGGCTTACAAGTTAATGATTAGCCGTGATGGAAAGTCTTGGTCTACTGAAAAAATTGGTAATGGTAGTTCGGGTTCACATACTGTCGCGCTCAATGCCTCCGATGAGGCGCTTTATTGGCGTGTCGACGTGAACGGTTCTGTCGGCGAAGTGTGGTCGGTTCGAAATAATCTAGTTAATGGTCGTCAAGAAGTCGCATTCAGTCACTCTGAAATTAGTAACGGTGCCGCAATACCTGATTGTGAAGTCAAATCAGGTGTAACCTGCTTATTTGGTTGGCCAGCAACGCAAAATGGTTATAACGACTTATATGGTAATACTTGGACAATTGACAACGGCGGGACTACTAACTGGGAAGGCCATATATATCTTGGTGGTAAACAAAAAACGTTGAGCTTACAAGTTGATACTCCAACCGGTGAGTGGTCTGGTGTTCGTTTTCGAGCAGCTGCGGCGGGCAAAGGTTGGACCGGTGCGGACGATTACCCTTCAGGTACACTGAAGCTGTATGCAAATGGGAAGGAAGTATGGAAAGCTTATAATATCGGTGATGAGGTTTGGACTAAAGCAGGTACAGAGTGGGCGTCACTCCCCTCTATCGGTACCTATGCAGTAAGTGTACCTCGTAAAGTGAAATCTGATATGTATGGCGTTCACTTTATTGATCTCCCTGCAAATGTCACACAGCTCAAATGGGAATATGAAAGCTCACGCTTAGATAGCAAAGGAATGACCCCCGGAGCCGTTATAGGAGGCGTACAACTAATAAGGTAGTACTTTTCTTTTAAACTTTAATAGCCCAGCGTATTTGTACGCTGGGCTTTTTTATTTACGTAGTTAAATCACGCTCCCTTTTGAAAGACAGTCCTTTGATAGGCTGTACGTTGGCGTTGTTTTGTTCAACGTAATTCATTGCTATTACTATGGTTTTTATTCATCTTTAGACTGGTCGATATAAGGGAACCACATAGAATGAATAAAATACTGAGTCTATGTTTTGTGGTACTAGCGGTAGTCATGGCTGGTGGGTGCAAAGATAGCAAAAACGAAGGCCATAAACCTATGGTCTACAACCCTACGAAAGCATCACCCCCAGATCTTTCAGTGGCAATTACGGTTAATGGTAAAAAGCGTACGTTAGAGCTCCATCGTTACTCGATCAGAGAGCCCGATATGAAAGTATATCTTTGGGATCACCGTATTAATGGGAATGCACCATCCAGTACTATTAATACGCCAGCGATTCGTGTTTATCGTGGTGTTGATACCAGTGATGAGAATACGCAAGTTATTGCCGCACTGACCAGTAAAAATAAACTCTATGTGACAGCGTTCCGTGGTAGTCAAAGAGTATGGACAATTGAAAAAGCGGACATCATAAGCGGTCTTTCCGCTAAGAAGCTAACAGCAACAGCTCAAAACTTAGCTTCGGTTACGCCGCAGTCTGCAATTTTAGACAACATGCAAAAAGCAATTAAAACCGTAGATGAGCACCCGAGTGCACCAACATCGGGTTTAGATAACTTAATTGCTAAAGACAAAACGCAAGTTCAGCTGCACAAAGTAAAAGTGGCAGTTCATGTCTCTTACCAAGCGTTTGTTCAAGAAGCGGATAGCAACTTGGATGATGCGATGGTGCTCGTCGACTACTACATTAACTTGGTTGATTATGTTTTGAGTCGAGATGCTTTGTTACGTTTCTCTGTCAATGATGTGTTGATAGAAACTTGGGGCTATCTGGACGACCATTACCAAACTTGTAAAAAAAGCGCTTCTCATGACGCTTGTAAGACTTGGGGGTACCAACACGAGAATGAACCCATTAGAGTCGCTGCTATAAAATGGTGGGATGAACAAAGAAAAACGCGAGGTTGGGACCTTAAACATAGAATGTTGTGGCTGAAAGGTAACTGGATTCTAGGTGTAAACTTCGGAAGTATTGTTCGCTCTCCAGGTGACATCATTGGTGCTGATGGCGTTGTATTGCATGAAACCGCGCACTACTTAGGCACAGGGCATAGTACTTCTGCTGAAGGCCACGGAATTCAAGGTGGTGAAGCGCACGTTGACGATATCAATTTCAATATTTATAAAAATAACCGTCTAAGAAGAAATCTTGTTGGACCTGCGGATTACCCTCTGCCTCCTTCGGCTAAAATTGACCACTTTAGTGTAAAACGTGATAGCACGACGGCATTAGATGTCATGAAAAATGACGTAGATGCTAATGGCGATAAGATTTCTATCCACAACGTTGATAAATACTCGGCACAAGGTGCTGAGCTCAGTATCACAAATGGGAAAGTCACCTATAAAGCACCAAAAGGCTTTATTGGTGAGGATGAGTTCCACTACATCATTACTGATGGCAAGAAACTGTTCGATTGTGACGTTGTTCATGTCAAGGTTACGACTCCAGATCTATATGCTCGTTTCGATTTTGAAGACGCACCTGTTGATGACTTATGGATGGTGAACGCTCAAACAGGATTGGCAGGACAAGTTGCTGTTGTAAAAGAGTCGAGTAAGCAGGAAGTTTCTGAAGTTTGGGTTAACCAAGGTTACGCGAATTCGAAAACACTAAAACTAGGTGCTTACGAGTCAGTAAAATCTAACTTACTAGAGAACGATGTTCAGGAATCTTATAAGTATAAGTTCCACTACGGACATGATTTCGATTTCGGTGAAGACGATTTTACTTTGTCACTCAAAGTGAAACCTAAAGTCAAGCTAGAACATCCAATTGATCTCGTTAGTAAGGGCATTTGGGTTGATGGGTTCCAACTTAAGTTAACGAACGAAGGAACACTAGAGTGGTTCATGATTTCGCGTCAACTTGCTGCTTATGCGGGTGGAAGTGACCTTAGAAAGGTGTCTGTTACAACCAAAGAGGCACTTAACCTCAGTCAATGGAATACTGTCGCAGTGCGTGTTGATCGTACCACTCAAAAAGTTTCTATTTGGGTTAATGGAAAGCAAGCTACGCTAGTTAACAACTACAGTCGCAGTAAAGAAGAAAGCGATGATATGGAGTTGGCTGATGGTTATGCGGGTGTTTGGGGGGCGGGTAGCCGTTTGTCTGCGGGCACAAGCCAAGGGTTGATCATTTCTAAGCCTTGGATGGATGCAGGCAAAGATGCTACAGCTAATATAAAGTCTGAGCAAAAAGCAGGTAATATCTTGGTTGATAATATCGAGATGCGCTCATTTGCTTTGTCTGATGGTGACATGGTGGCGCTTGCTAATGATAGCTTAAAGTATGCGTATACACCGCGACCATATAATGGACAATCGTTCCCATTCAAGGGTAACCATAAGCTCACTTGGAAAGTATCTAAATCAAGTGCTTACAAAGTGTATACCAGTACAGATAATAGCACTTGGTTAGAAGTTCAATCAGGTGCTAGTTCTGCTGCTTCAGGTTCGCACACTGTCAATCTAGACCCAGCAAGCGATGTTTTATATTGGCGCATTGATTTTGATGGTAAAACCGGAAAAGTATGGTCTGTTCGTAACTCACTCAAAACGGGTATTCAGAACTTATCTTTCAGTTATGCTGAAGCAAACTCTGGTGCTAATTACCCTCAATGTACAGTCACTAAGAATGGGGATTGTCTGTTTGGTTGGGATGATGGCAATACAACTGACCAATTTAATCATAGTTGGACACAAAACCCTGCCGATATCACTAACTGGGAAGGTCACCTCTACCTTGGTGGTGAAGATAAAAAGCCTGAAGTGTCAGTTACAGCTGAAAGCGGACAAAGCTGGAAGGCCATTCGTTTTAGAGCCGCTGTTATTGGAAAAGGCTGGACTGGTGCTCAAGACGTACCAAAAGGTACGCTTAAATTATTCGCGAATGGCACTGAAGTATGGAAGGCATATAGCGTTGGTGACAATATTATTGATGGCGCGTTAGCAAAATCAGGGAATCAGTGGTCTAGCTTACCTTCTATCGGTTCTTCTTCAGTCAGTGTACCTAGAGGCACTAAGGTAGGCCGCTACGGTATTCACCAAGTTGATTTACCAGACGATACCACGACCCTAAAATGGGTATATGAAGTAGAAAATCTGGATAGTAAAGGGAAGAACCCAGGTGTAGCTCTTGGTGGTGTGCAACTACTAAGATAGTGTTTCTTCTAAACCAAAAAAACCAGCATATATATGCTGGTTTTTTATAGAATCTTACTCAGTCACTCTTCCTGTTTCGCTTAACTTAACACTCGAATGAAGCTGACTCAAAAAATCACTCTGCGATCTAACCTATATAACTATTGTCGGCTGTGTAGCACCCAATAACTTACTGTTACCGGTATAGCCTGTATAGTTAGTGGTTTTCGAAAAGACTAAGCAGGTTGAGCAACAAAGCTTTCTCGTTCAAGTTCACTTTGCATGTTTTTTCCATCCTTGTAGGTCGCGGCAATTGAAACGAACTCTTGTTCGACGGCCAGAAAAGCTTGGACAACTTGCGGATCAAAATGGGTCCCATTACCTTCCAAGATAATCTGTTTCGCTTGCTCATGAGTAAAGGCTGGCTTGTAGACTCGCTTCGATATTAATGCGTCATAAACATCGGCCAATGCCATTAAGCGGCCGGACAGAGGGATATCTTCCCCAGACAGCTGGTTGGGATAACCGCTGCCGTTCCATTTCTCGTGGTGAGTGAGAGAAATCTCTTTCGCGACTCTTAAGAAAGAACTGCTTCCCAATTGCTTTTCTGCAATAGATAACGCTTCGGCGCCAATAGCAGGGTGACCTTTCATTATCTCAAACTCTTCATCCGTCAGTTTGCCCGGTTTTAGCAGCACACTGTCAGGTACTCCAACCTTACCTACATCATGCAGTGGGGCAGATTTATAAAGCAGCTCGATATAGTTGGGTGTTAATAAGATCGCGTGAGCTTCAGATTTGCTGAGCTCCAGTGCGAGTACCTTTACGTATTCTTGAGTTCGTAAAATATGGGCGCCAGTTTCATTGTCTCGAGATTCAGCAAGCGCAGATAAGCTCACAATCGCAACGTCACGTGTGGTTTTGACTTCGTGTTGCGCGTTTTCGAGGCTATCAAGCATGGTATTGGTCATAGATGCTATTGACCCAAGCTCGTTGTAGCTGAATATAGGTAAGCGAACGCCTTGCTCACCATTAGTTACTTTACTTAATGCGTGCTCTTGGCTTAGAAGAATACGTTTAATCAGCTGGCTCCATAGAGTCATGATGGTTATCGCGTATCCACCTAGTACAACCGCCAAATAAATGAACTCTTTGATCACGCTGATCTTGCCCGTACCATCTAGCAAACGACCGGGGTTGTGTTCTAGCCAGAAGATGTCTTTGACGGCCACCATAGTCAGCATGGTGGTCAGTGTTACCAGAAGCACGATGACCAAACCAATCATTTGTTTAACCAGTGAACTTCTTTCACCCATCAGGTGGAAGTCAAATTGCCCAGTCATCTCCATTTCATCTATTTGGCTAAGCTTCGCTTTCAGTTGAAGAATGGTACCGGTAAAGAAACCGAATAGACTCATGCCAAACAGCACTTTCAAGTTACTGTCTATCGTGAAGTCGTAGCTTAGGTTGTAGTAGAGCGCGAAAGGAATACTCGCGGCAAAGAACAACATAGTATCGAGTTGTGCAAATCGACCTTGTTTGACTAAGGTGTGTTGCGATAGCAAATAATGACGCGCTAGCCACAATAAGATAAAGACACTACTGACTTGGGTGAAAATTTCTAACGTCGTTAAGCTTTCGAGCATCGGGCATACCCGACTGCCGTAGGTGCCAAATAGCACGCCAGCGATGACGTATAATTGAGTCGTTAGCGATTGATTGTAATTTGAAGTATCCATCGATAAGCCTTTGTTCATTTTTATCTTAAGGTCTCGCAACTATTCCTAAGTTTACGAATACGTATTTTGTGTATTAATTCACGAGGTTGGTAGGTATGTATGGCTAGTATAGCGAGTGTGAATAAGGTCGGGGATTCTATCGATAGCTTTTGTTGAATGATACAAAAAATTGGTTTGTGTTAGATAATTGTTAGCTATATGGGTGTTATTACGGCAGTTTTTATGAAGACACTTGAATAGTCCCGGTTGAAATACGAGACTATTCAGTCGATATATTTGAGTAAAGTCGAGAGTGATTGACGACTACTTACCTCTAATCAAATTACTTTTTCAGATTGATTTCAGATTCAATTGAGTTGGTTTCAATGTCTGGGTGAGATGCTAGTTTGTCTGATGCCCATTGGTTTAGGTGTTTCAGAATAGCAGACACCGCGTGTTTCTCAGTTGGTGCTTGGTCTTGATCGACGTCGATCTCCTGTTTTGGATGTGAGCCTGTTGCATCTTCAGCGATATGGAGCCAGTCTGGGTGCCAGTAATATGGCTGGCCACTCGGTGTTGTCCAACTATGAACACCGTTTGACTCTCCTTTATAACTTAACTGGTCTGCTTCTATTTTTTTCATTTTTATCTCGCATGTTTTTTGGATTACATCAAATTATAGAGGCGTAGAACGAACTTGGCTCTCGCCTTGGTTACAAACTTAGCAAAGCATACAAAGTTATCTGTGAACCAATTCACACTATTATAGAAATTAGGCTCAATCATATGGATAGCAGCAATAGTTGTTAACGTTAGTGATAAAATCTCAGGCTTATTAGAATTTCTCTAGGTAGTACAATTAGATGGCGCGTTATGAAGAGCTTGCAAAGGATATTCGAACTCAGATAGCGAACAACACGTGGCGTTCAGGAGAAAAGATCCCTTCCGTCCGCATGAGTTGTCGCAATTACAGCGTCAGCAATAGTACTGTCTTACAAGCCTACCAATTGTTAGAAAGCGAAGGGTGGATCATCGCTAAGCCTCAGTCGGGCTACTTTGTTGCACCACGTGTGGACGGCGTTGATTATGAACTGCCGTTAGTACACAAAAAGAAAGCCATTAATGATCGCTTATTCGACTTTTTGAAATCGAGTTCGGCAGAGGGGGTTATTCCTTTTGGATCAGCATTCCCAGATCCTGGCCTTTTTCCTTTGCCTACCTTGACTCGAAACCTCGCCAGTGCGGGAAGGAAGATGACAGGTGCTAGTGTGATCAATAATCTGCCACCGGGCAGTGAGTCCCTAAGAAGACAAATCGCTCAACGTTACCTGCAGCAAGGTATTACCGTTAACCATCAAGATATCGTGATTACTTCTGGTGCGATGGAAGCGCTTAACTTGAGCCTTCAAACTGTAACCAAGCCCGGTGACTACGTTGTGATTGAATCTCCCGCTTTCTATGGTGCTCTGCAAGCTGTCGAGAGGTTAGGACTCAACCCTATCGAAGTGGATGTTTGTCCAATCAATGGATTGAATATTGAGCAGTTTGAAAGCGCACTACAAAACCAGGATGTGAAAGCGTGTTGGCTGATGACGACGTTTCAAAACCCGACAGGGACAAGTTTGTCTGAAGATGCGAAGCGCCGAGTGGTTGAGGTTGCTGAACAATACAAGACTTATATTATCGAAGATGATGTTTACGGCGACCTATATTTCGAAGGGCATAAACCTAAACCGCTAAAAGCATTTGATAAAACAGACTCAGTGTTGCTATGCGGCTCTTACTCTAAGAGTTTATGTCCTGGCTATCGTGTTGGTTGGGTGGTGAGTTCGCGTTTTAATGATGCGATTCAAAAACTTCAGCTTCTTTCTACGCTGTCGAGTAGTGCTCCTGTGCAGCTTGGCGTCGCGCACTTCTTGACACACGAAAGCTACGATAATCACCTTCGTAAATTGCGTAAAAATCTTCTAATGAGAAAAAAGCGATTTATAGAGGTCATTAAGCAATATTTCCCACATTCCATCGAGATAGAAGACCCTGCTGGTGGTTACTTCGTGTGGGTACGGTTCTCTCCTCACTTCGATAGCCAACAATTCCATCAACTCGCAATTGCTCAGGGGATCAGCGTCGCTTCAGGCGATCTGTTTAGTGAGCAGGGCAGAGTAGATAACGCGATTAGATTGAACTTCTCTTATGAACTCACAGCAGAGAAAGAGCAAGCGCTGCTCTTACTTGGTAAACTTGCGCATCAACTTACGCACTCGTAAAACCGTAAGTCACTCATAAAAAAGACAATGATTCCAACTGTACGGACTGATTCCGATGCAACTGTACGCCTTCTTGACCAACGAGTTGTGATTCAATATCGATAGACCAAATATTGGAGATACCGTTATGTTGAAAATGACTATGGGTAACGAAGTTAAGTTGATTATCGTTGCTATTGTGTGTGCACTTCTGTTAATCCTCGGCCACGTACTACTGGCAAAAGCATTCGCTGATATGGCATGGGCAGAATACACGACTGCCGCCATCCCATTCGTTATGATGGCAATCTGCGGTCTCGCGATAAAATACGCTATCGACCAAGATGTCGACTAAGTTTTTGAGTACACAAAAATGATCTTTCAGAGCCCCTCCATGATTTGGTGGGGCTTTTTCGTTGTATACATGAAACGAACTTGCATAGGTATCGCTGTTATCGTCGTGAAATAAAAATTCTTAATGACATACAATTACTATCCATACCTATTGTAAGCATATGTAAGGAGCGTCGAGTCACTACTTGGAAAGTAAATCACCTTTAGTCAAAAGCTTGGCAAACGCCCTTTATCATCATTAACTATTGGTATGGTTGGGTTTATAGTTATTCGTGCCAACTATTAGTCGGTGAGGTTTGAATCGTGATGAACAAAGCCCTTACAGCACCTTACATTTTCAACTTATCTTTAGCCTACAATTACTTGGAACTAATACTGAGGCGAAAATATGAGATTAAAATGTGCAAAATTGAACCTCTGCATGTTGGCATTGCTAACAACTAATGCAGCGGCCAGTGAGATTGACGTCGATTTAAATAAATTAAGTAATGTTTCAGAAATTGGTACAGATACTTTGTCGATCGCTAGTGAGTTCATCGGTTATGAACTTAATGATGGCAAGTATCGTTACGCAAGAGACGTTGACTTGAACGGTTTAGATTGGGTTTTCTTGTATGGAGAGCATCAAAGAAAAGATAAACCCAATAGTGCTTTAATTGGTGACGTAAACGTTATTGGTGAATTACGACAAGTTTCTAATTCAGAGACCAAAAACGCAATTGGTAACCGTTATTACTGGCAGGGTGGTGATTCTACAGATTACAACCAAGAGCTAGCTTTCTCTGGTTTACTTGTCGGCACTAGTGGTTTCTCTTTTGACGTTCAGCCAGGTAAAGGCGGGCGATTTTCTGTAGAGCTTTATACACACAATTGGCTCTCTTCTGCTGATGTAACCGCATGTGTTAAAAAGCAATGTATCACTATTAAAAATGATATCTCCTTTCACATGACCAGTGTCAAAAATACGATAGTTTTCGAATCCCAATCTCCTGATGATATCGTCGAAATCACTTATACACGTCAACATAGACAGTTCGACTTTGAAGCTAGACAGGGTTACCACGCTATTGAAGCTATCCAATTGAGAGAGGCTCAGTAACATGAAAAAAATTATTTTGGCATCAGCGATCGTTGCTACTTTTTCAGCGCAGGCGGGCATAGGCAAGATGGATCGCTCGGTTACTCAACACAAAGCGTTTGCCTTACAAACTCAATTTGATTTTGCTTGCCACATGAATGCAGGGTCGGCCACTTTAATCGACCCGTATTGGGTTATCACAGCAAATCATGTGTCAGGTTCAAAAAGTGAAGGATATGAAAATGCGGTAACTTGTTCTTCTTATGAAAAAGATAAGAATGGTAAGTACAATGTTGTTCATACGTCACGTGCGACTACTGACCCTGATGGTGAGTGGGGGGAGTATGAATTTACCGATGGTATTTACGACTTCGCTTTGGTGCGCTTAGATACGCCTATCACCGGTATCAAGCCGGCGAAGTTGCCCGAGAAAGGGATGTTTGATCATTCAGAAGTCTATGAAGTAAATAGCGTTGGCTTTGGCAACTATAACGGACGTAATGGTGGCAAAAAGTTTGTTAAGTACAACGACACAGACAAAAAATGGTTAGCTGAGTACAAATATGACCCAGTGATCATGCCTCAAAGTAACTTGCAGTGGTTAATTATCCATGGGGATTCAGGCTCTGGTATCACGATTGAGAGAGATGGTGAGTTTTATATTATTGGGGAGATAGGGCTTCAATATTATGGTGAGCTTGGTTGGCAAGATACCTTCGATGATGTTTTGGGAAGATTGGATTCCTTACAAAGTGACATGCAAGAGCATGGTTTTAGCTATACGAAACCTGTAAATCTTGCTGATGTAAAATGGACACCGACGACCCAGAATGACATTGAAGATCTTCACGCGTTTTACAGCTACTGGAAAGCGGATAGTATGGATTTCAATGGCACTTACTGGACGGCGGATGGTGGTATTTATAACACCGCTTATGCGATAGAAGGGGATAAGTACACTTTTGAAACAGTGATACCTGTAAATTCTAAAGCGCCTGCATTTGATGTGTTTGTTAATGGTCGTCAGGTCGCTCATAACATTAAAGCGGACAAAGAAAGTCTGTTTTTGAAAGTGAATGCATTTGAACAGAAAGGCGATCAGTTAGTCATTGAATTTAAGCCTCTTCAAAGTACAGGTGAAAAAATTATGCTCGATCACTTTTTGGTACGCAAGGCTGACTAATTTAGTCTGGACAGCTTAAATGAAACTTAAGCGCAATAAATAAAAAGGAAGCCCTACTTATGTTAAGTAGGGCTTTTTTTACACATTGTAAAATTACTTAGTAATTAGCGTACTTTGCTTAGCATTGAATTCAAAGTTCGAAGTCTTGGTTACCGATTTGGTTACGGTCGGAGCTACGCTACCTAGCATATCTCTCTTTGTCGTTCTTTCGTAATTGACAAGTTGAACTTGGTCACCTTTGAGAGTGCTCTCTAAGCAGTTAGCAACAGTGACCAGTTTCCCTGATGCGACTTTGAACTTGATTTTTTTACAGTAGTTAATTGTGTTGACTGATGGGTCTTTAACTAGGGTAAATTGTTCATCTGCAATCTCAACTTGGATCGCGCTTTTGTTCAATTCAACCTGAACAGATGTGTGTGATGTTTCAATGCCATAATTTTCGATCATCAAACCCGTTTCAATTAAGGGCTTAGGAGCGACACGGTACTTATCATCGGACCTATATGCTGTATTTATTGTGTCCGTTTTTGAGTTATAGACAGTCGTCGGCTGAGTTGATGTAGCTTTGAATACATACGATTTGGTAACAGGATCTAGTTTACCATTACCCTTTAAGTAGGTTATTAACTCATCTCGGTTTGATACATTAAATTGCTTGAATAATAGTGAAGAGACATGGTCGAGCACATAGACACTGCTTCTCACGTGGTTTTCAACGGCTACAGCTTTCAGACTATCGCTCACAACGTCCAGCAGGTTGTTGTTCAAAAGGCTGTTTTTAGGAGTGTAATTTGCTCGTAGGTCTTTTGTAACACCCGTCATTACAGACGCCAAACCATACGTAGATAATTCAGCAGGAGTCATATAATGCATTCCTTGAGCCGGAGCAGCTTTCAGTGTAAACCAGTAGAAGCCGCTCGGATCTGGTAATCCCATCTTTTTATAATAATCAATGTAGGGTTTATGCTCACTATGACCAACAGGCAATGAAGCCCCTTGTAAAGACCCTTGTGCCCATGAGTGAACGCCTAATCGAGCACCTGGTTCAATCGTTCTTTTCACACCCGCAGCGAAAAGGTCAGTTCCCCCCGAAGCGACATGTCCAATAGAGCTAATGTACGTGTCTAATTTTTTCGCTCTTACTTTGTACGCTAGTTGAATGTTGGCATCATCATTCATAGAGCCACCCATATCGATGAAGTTCAGCGTTTTTGTATTCGGGTGAGCTTTGATCATATCGTCAAATGCTTTGGGGCTACCACTACATGCAACGCCATTGACACTCGCTATTGTACCCTTAATCTTGAAGGTTAAGGCTGTATCCCCTTGTAAGGGTTGCGAACATTTAGAGATAAATACCACTGGCTTTTGCGTTGGCTTAACTGTTGGTTTTTTCGCGGGAGTCGATGAGCCTCCTCCGCCACATCCAGTTAAAGTGATTAGTAGAGCTGCAGATAAAATGCTTGTTTTCATTGGGGTCCCTAAAAATTTATATTCACAAATTAATTAGTAAGAAGAATAATTTATACAGGACATCAATACTGTATGACTTTGTCAGGTGTTCATTACATAAAATTACAGTGCTTAACTATATGATTTTGATTTGTTGATTTGTTGATTTGTTATCTTCGCGTCTAACCGCTTTTGAATCGAGAATACGCAGGAGAATTTGTGGGTGGGGAAGGGAGGTTGTGGGTAACGGAAATAATCTCGGGGAATAAAAAAACCTCCGTATATACGGAGGTTTTTATCTATTTAATTATCTATCTATACTGACTTCTCTGAAAGAAGAAAGCTGAGATTAGAAGTTAGCAGAGCGTGGTGTACGTGGGAACGGGATAACGTCACGAACGTTGCCCATACCTGTTACGTAAGACACTAGACGCTCAAAGCCAAGACCGAAGCCAGCGTGAGGCACTGTGCCGTATTTACGTAGGTCGCGGTACCAGCTCATGTGCTCAGGGTCGATACCCATACCAATCATGCGCTCGTCTAGAATGTCTAGACGCTCTTCACGTTGTGCACCACCGATGATTTCACCGATGCCTGGTGCAAGTACGTCCATTGCTGCAACTGTCTTGCCGTCGTCGTTTAAGCGCATGTAGAAAGCTTTGATGTCTTTCGGGTAGTTCTTAACGATAACAGGTGCTTTGAAGTGCTCTTCAGCTAGGTAACGCTCATGCTCAGAAGACATGTCGATGCCCCACTCAACGTCGAATTCAAATTTCTTACCAGAATCTAGTAGGATTTGGATTGCGTCAGTGTAGTCAACTTGTGCGAAATCAGCGTCTACGAATTGCTCTAGACGAGTGATTGCTTCTTTGTCGATGCGAGAAGCGAAGAACTCAAGGTCGTCGCGGCGCTCTTCAAGAACAGCAGCGAAAACGTACTTAAGCATGTCTTCAGCCAGTTTCGCTACATCGTCAAGGTCTGCAAATGCAACTTCAGGCTCAACCATCCAGAACTCAGCTAGGTGGCGGCTTGTGTTTGAGTTTTCAGCACGGAACGTAGGACCGAACGTGTAAACCTTGCTTAGTGCACAAGCGTAAGCTTCAGCATTAAGTTGGCCAGATACTGTTAGGAAAGTTTCTTTACCGAAGAAATCTTCATTGAAGTCAACTTTGCCTTCGTCAGTGCGAGGTAGGTTTTCCATGTCTAGCGTAGATACGCGGAACATTTCACCAGCGCCTTCTGCATCAGATGCAGTGATAAGCGGAGCTGAAGTCCAGAAGAAACCTTGCTCGTGGTAGAAACGGTGAATCGCTTGAGATAAACAGTTACGTACACGTGCTACTGCGCCGATCACGTTCGTACGTGGGCGTAGGTGAGCAACTTCACGAAGGTATTCGATAGAGTGACGTGTCTTAGCCATTGGGTAAGTGTCAGCGTCTTCAACCCAGCCTACAACTTTAACGTCAGTTGCTGCTAGTTCGAAGTCTTGACCTTTCGCCGGAGACTCAACAATCTTACCTGTTACTTCAACAGAGCAGCCAGTTGTTAGCTTTAATACTTCGTCTTCGTAATTATTAAGATTATTAGGAACCACGGCCTGAATCGGGTCGAAACAAGAGCCGTCATAAATGGCAAGGAAAGAGATTCCAGCTTTGGAATCACGACGTGAACGGATCCAGCCGCGAACAGTTACTTCACTGTCTACCGCTAGCTTGCCGCCAAGTACGTCTGTTACAGGCGCGTAAGTCATGTTGATTTCATTCTCCATTGAGGGACAAATTCAACTCAAAGTCTCTGGCATTGCTGCAAATAAACATACATTTGCACAATAATTAGCCGAAACATTAAGTTGTATAAACTTTTTAAATCGATTGAACATATTACCTGTCATACCGACAGCTTCAACCTTTATTCTTGCTTGGTGAAAGAAATATTGTGTCTACTGAGCAGAAATACCTTTTAGGGTGTGTTTTTTGTTCGATTTGGCTTTCTGTTTGGTATTTGTTTGAGTGCTAAGGAGGTGCGCTAGCGCTAATGGTTAAGTATTCTTCAATACCTTGTAAATCGATGTGAGCAGAGTGATTGAAATGACATGAACTGAAGTTGATTACAACATAGAGCTGGCTGAAATCGAGTCCGCTAGCGGTTTTTGGCCGGATTAAGAAGCGTTAATATTCGAAACCTTTGTTTGCAATATTGGTCGTGTGATTAAAGTGGCACTCACTCTATATTGTCAGCCATTCTGACCTGTGTAGGACAAACGCGATAAAAAAAAGCACAGGTGTTGATTTCGTTCTACTAAACAACCACCCACTAAAGGAGTTTAATGTTCACGTGTTAATTACGCCGCCTTAACCCCTGCATTCTCTCTACACCCGCACTTTTCGAGCGCTCGCTCATTCAAGAAAAACAGTCGATCAAATTATGTCTGAACAAGGCAGGACTGGCTGTACAAGTAAAAGAGAATTACATGCTTAATTATTTAAAAAAACACTGGTTATCAAACGTTAAAGGAGATTCATTATCTGGGATTGTGGTTGCACTCGCATTGATCCCTGAAGCCATCGCATTTTCAATTATTGCAGGCGTTGACCCTAAAGTAGGGCTCTATGCCTCGTTCTGTATTTGTGTCGTCACTGCTTTGGTTGGCAGTCGTCCGGGAATGATTTCCGGTGCAACAGGCGCTATGGCGCTATTAATGGTCACCTTGGTGAGAGAACACGGGCTAGAGTATCTACTCGCAGCGTCATTTCTTGCTGGCGTCATTCAAATCGCGGCTGGATACCTTAAGCTTGGTAATCTGATGAATTTCGTTTCCAAATCGGTGATTACTGGCTTTGTTAACGCGCTCGCTATTCTTATCTTTATGGCTCAGCTCCCTGAGTTGATCAACGTCCCTTCGAGCGTTTACGTGTTAGTCGCTTTGGGTTTGGCGATCATTTATCTGCTTCCTTATTTTCCCAAGTTTGGTCGTGCGATACCTTCTCCATTGGTCGCTATTGTTGCCCTGACAATCATTAGTTTGTTATTTGGTTTAGATGTCAGAACGATTGGCGATATGGGCAAGCTTCCCGATTCACTGCCGGTATTCTTGATTCCTAATATCCCATTCACGTTCGATACGCTTGCAACCATCCTGCCATATTCTATCGCTCTATCTCTGGTTGGCTTACTGGAATCTTTGATGACAGCGACCATAGTCGATGATCTGACCGATACTGAAAGCAATAAAAACAATGAGTGTAAAGGGCAGGGAGTAGCGAACATCGTTGCCTCACTATTCGGTGGTATGGCGGGGTGTGCGATGATCGGTCAGTCGATCATTAACATCAAATCAGGCGGCTTAACCCGATTATCCAGTATGATCGCTGGGGTTGTTTTGTTGCTAATGGTGGTGTTTGTTTCTGATTGGTTGAAGCTGATACCGATGGCGGCTTTAGTGTCTGTGATGATCATGGTTTCAATCGGCACGTTTTCATGGCGTTCTGTTGTTGAACTTAAAGATCACACGCTCCCTACTAATGTGACGATGCTAGCGACCGTAGCGGTGGTGGTGTTTACGCACAATCTCGCGATAGGTGTTGCAGTTGGCGTGGTGTTGTCAGCTTTGTTTTATGCGCATGCCAGCAAGTCGATGGTCTTTATATCTGATGAAGTGGTGACTAACGAACTGCACACCACCCATCGAGTAAAAGGCCATGTCTTTTTTGCTTCTTCAGATGCGTTTGTCGATCTATTTGACTATGACAAGGCCACGTCTTTAGTGACGATCGATATATCGGATGCATCGTTCCTAGATAACACGTCGGTTGAGGCGCTTGATAAGGTCGTGTTTAAGTTCCGAAAAAAGGGTGCTTATGTAGAGGTCGCAGGAATGGATACCGTGAGTGCGAATCTGATATTCAAGCACGCGATGTACCACAAGCATAAATATTTAACCGCGGTTTCCATTACGCACTAATCGTGGTTTAAGGTGCTCTTAAAATCTTAAAATCTTAAAATCTTAAAATCTTAAAATCTTAAAATCTTAAA